>JBEEIB010000213.1:0-15116 GCA_041167675.1 Verrucomicrobiota bacterium | reverse complement strand
CCCCCCCCCCCCGCCAAGACTACTCAAAGACTGGCCCCCCGCAGACGTGATAGCCTTCGAGCGTCAAGGACATTGGGAAAAAATTGTCGGCATGCGGGCTCCGATCGGTTTCATCTTCACCTGCGTGCCGGTCCGATCTTCAGCAACTTTCGGCAATTGTTGAATCGAACTTGAAAAGAGAATCTGGATCAGAGCTTTCATTTTGATTTTAGTGCGAGGCGCCAAGGAGCCGGCCGACGAACTGACAGAGACCTCCCCAGAAACGTGGGTTTGCTTGCACGCAGAGTGCCACGCAAACCGCCAACATCAGGAAACCCGTTTTCAGTTCGTTCATGACTCACAGCTGCTATATGCAGCCGGCGTGCCACGCATTCGGTATGAGTTATATATTGCACTCCACCAATTAGTTACGTAAACAAATGAGTCTCAGACAGCTATTCGACCGCAGTTCTGCTCACCCATAAATGGAATCGCCGTTCCGTTTGTGGGACGCTCGCAGATCGGTGGGGAACCGCTCCCGAAACATCCAATCGAAAACCCGAACCGTATCTATGAATATCCTGGTATGACACCCGAGAACGAGAAACTGGTTGAGGTTGCGATGGGCTACTTTGAACTCGGAATGCTGGATGAGGCCGTTATCGAGCTCGGACCGTTGGCTGGCCACGAGCGACTCAGCGTTCTCAGCCTCTGGAGTGCGGCCTTACGACTTTCGCAACGATGGCCAGAAATGGTTTCGCTCAGCCGAAAGATGGTTGAGCTATATCCCGCAGAGCCAGAGTGTTGGGTGAGCCTGGCTGACGCCACTCGGAATTCCGTATCGGTGCAAGCGGGCCTCGAACTACTGGAAACCGCGCGCGGACATTTTCCGGGCGACGATCATATTCTGTTTCAAATCGGTTGCTACTGCTGCCAGCTTGGACGTCTGGATGAAGCACGAACGGCCGTGCGTGCCGCGGTCTTCAGCAATCGAGTCTGGGCGAAAATTGCTCTTCAGGATCGCGATCTAACCCCGTTATGGCCCGAGCTTAAAGCGCGGAATTTTCGCTAGGCGCTGACTATTCTTAGGCCGGACTCGCGGTAGCAACTGCCGGATCTGGGCCTTTCTGACGGCGAGCTATGAAGTAAGAACCGATTACCAACGCCGCCGCCAGCGCTTGCGCACTTAACGTCTCAACTGTGGGATAGAACGAAAACCAGAGGCCCATCCAATCTGGTGTAAAGTTAGAGAGCCATTCGATCTTCGTTGTGGGAATCCAGTGAGCCAACTGCATTTCCTGAGCCTGCTCGCCTACCATGACAAGAAGTACAAAGCCGAGCATCGTACCGGTAAGTACGAGCATCTTCCGATAGGGCAGCCGGCGATGCGCGAAAAACGTCAACACAGCAACAATTCCCGAAAGGAGCGAACCGATAAGCGCTCCGATGAGAATGGGTCCATTTCCCATGCGAAGATGGTAGCTCTGCAGGAACAGCACTACTTCAAATCCTTCTCGGTAAAACGAGGTGAATCCGAGAAGGCCAAGTCCCCAAAGCAGGCTGGTTTTAGAGATTTGCGAACCCTGAGCATCGTTCAAGAGCGACTTCTTTCTTCGATTATGGAAACAGATCCAGCCGCCCCAATAAACTTTATGGAAGAACCAATTCATTATCACCACCAGAACCACGACTGCCAAAAGACCGGTCCCAGCTTGGAGGTCGAGAGCCGAAATGTTTTGGGAGAGATCCTTGATAATGCCCACGGCGACGAACCAGGTCACCAAAGTGGCGGAAATCCCGACACCGACACCAACGGCAACCGGTTTCCGTTGGTAGGCGTTGGGACCGACCATGCTGGCCATGATTGCAGAGAGTACCAAAATACATTCCAAGCCTTCGCGGAAAACCAGCACTCCAATATCGAGCGAAGCAACCGCTCGGCTGGTATGCGGCAATGTGGGATCCGGAGCTCCGTGGGTCGTGATCCCTTGCCATACGAAAATGCCGGCAACGAGGGCAGCGCCGATGAGGAGCAAGGTTTGAAGAGTTGGCCGGATTCGGTAAGCGCTTGGCGGTACAGACTGGACAGCGGCAGAGCTCATTATTACTGAAAATGACTCTCAATAGCGCTTTGTCAAACGCGAGGCCCATTTTCTTTTGAACTGTAGAGGGTTGCCACTGCAGTCTGACGCTCCAGCCTCAGGAAAACGTTCTGGCGGGGCCGAATGAGCACCTATCCTTCGAGATACACCGCACCCTTGGTTCCTGAGCCGGGAGGATGGGGGGTTACTCCCCACAAAGCTCACAGTCCGGCGTGTTAGCGGGCAGGATTGTCCCGCCGCGTCGCCGGACTGTATGGCCCTACCGCTCGTGGGTTGTGCGGCCAGGGAACAGCGTGCGACCAAACGATCAGAAATCGAACTGATCGATGTTCTCTTTATTGAATACCTTTGGCGGCCCAAGAAGGATCTGACTCCCGTTGATGACCTTTACCTTTCCAAGTTTCCCCGCCTCAAGCTCGGTCGCGCCCGGTTTTAGTGTCCCGTCGATCGAGGCGCGCATCGCGTACGCCGCCAGATAACCAAGGTCGACCGGGTTCCAGAGAATAACGTCTTTAACCGCTCCGTTCTTCACAAACGGCTTCATTTGATTCGGAGTCGACAAACCCACGACCGCGATCTTGCCGATCAGGTTGGCCTGGGTTATTGCATCCGCTGCACCGGGGAACGCGACACTCGAGAGACCAATGACACCTTTGACACTGGGGTAGGCTTTCAGGATTTCGCCCGTCCGCTTGAAAGCGAGCTGCTGATCCTCTTCTGCAGGTACGATCGTCACAATGTTAATCTTCGGATGCGCTTGCGGAATGTACTTTTTAATCTCCGCGATCCAGGCATTCTGGCCGGCCGCGGTCATCGAGCTAGTGACGATCGCGATGTCAGCTTGCTCACCCACTTGGGACACCATGTCGTCGATCAGCGCTTTGGCGACTCCATCGGGCGTACACATCTGGGCGAACCATTCACGCGCGTCGGGCTGCGACTCGGCATCGTAGCCGACCACGTGAATTCCGGCCTTCAGCGCTTTGCGCAGAACGGGCGAGATCGCGACCGGATCGTTGGCGGCAAAGAAGATACCGTCAACACCACGCGAGATGGCATTGTCAATGAATTCAATTTGCTTCTGGATGTCTCCCTCGGTGGGAGCATCCGTAGTGACCTCGGTCGGCACGCCAGCTTTAGTCAAATCAGCACACCCTTCGGCGATTCCTTTCGCGGTGGCATTGAAGTAGCCGATACCGATGAGTTTCGGAATATCGGCCAGGACAACCTTCTTCCCTTTGAGATCCTTGGGGTTAGCGGGTTGTCCGCCATCATAGGCACTATCGGCGGCGAAAGCGCTGGCGGTAGAAGCGACCAGCGACAAAAGTAGCGCTTTAAAAAAGCGGGATGGGTTAATTGATATCATAGTCTAGGGGGTCGTTGTATTATTGATTAAGGTTTCCGTTTTATCTTGGAGAAGCCACGTCCGGACAGAACAAACTTCTCCAAAAATTGGTTCAGCAGGATAGAGAGAATCAGCACAGTCCCAATCAGAACGACCGTGGCTTCACCGCGAAATCCAGCTAGCTGAAGTCCATTCTTCAAGAGCTGAATTGTCACTACACCGAGCGCCGTCCCGAGAATGGTACCACGACCGCCAAAAATGCTAGTCCCGCCGAAAACGACCGCCGCAATTACATCCAACTCTAGACCGGTGGCGGCATCGGCGCGGGTTGAGGTAACGCGTGAAGTAAAGATGAATCCAGCTATTCCGGCCATAAAGCCGCTAAATGTATAAGTGAGTAGTTTTATCCGGCCTACGCGTAGCCCGGCAAACCGAGCGGCGACTTCATTATTCCCAATCGCGTAAATTCGCCGGCCAATCGGCGTGGCGCCAAGGATTAAACTGCTGATCACGAAAACGACGACCAGGAGATAGAGCTGGAATGGTAGACCGGCAATTTCGCCGCTACCCCAAAACGCGAATGAATCGGGAAATCCGTTAAATGACCGCGACTCGCTGATACCGTAAGCAAGACCACGAAAGATTGCGAGGGTCGCCAAGGTGACGATCAATGGAGGTACGCCGAGATAAACAATGACGAGCCCGTTCAGGTAACCGGCTAAAGTTCCGCCGGCAATTCCAACCAGGACGGCCAGCCAAAGCGGAAAACCAAGGACCAGCCATGAGAAACCGAGCAGGACGGCGCTGAATGCGACGATTGAACCGACCGAAAGATCGATCCCGCCCATGATGATCACGAAAGTCATGGGCACAGCTAAAAGCGCTACTTCAGTGAGAAAGCGGGTTTGATTCAACAGATTAGCCGGGGTCAGAAATCGGTCCGATAGAAAAGAGAGCGCAATCACTGCGAGGACCAAAACCGCACCGAGAACCACTTCCTGGAGACTGAGCCAGCGCAAACGGAAAAATCCCGGTGAAGCCGCTTGTCCGCTTCCCCCGCCCGATATCACTGCGGCGCCACTCGTTTGCCGGCGACGGAACACATCGAGCAGAATGGTGAGGAGAATCAAACTTCCTTGCACGGTTAAGAACCATTCGGCACGAATGTGAAGAAAAACCAGCGCGGTCCCAATCGTCTGGAGAAGGAGGGCTCCAAGCAATGCTCCAACGACATTGCCGGTGCCGCCAAGAATACTGACACCGCCAATGACCGTCGCCGTGATTACCGTCAGTTCAAATCCCGGCGCCACATTGCTTTGGATCGCGGTAAAGTTGGTCGCGTACAGAATCGCTGCTAACCCAACCAGAAGCCCATTCATTACAAATACCTGAATGGTCACCTGGCGTTCAGAAATGCCGGATAGGCGAGCCGCTTCGGCGTTTCCACCGACCGCGTAGAGTTCTCTGCCCTTGGCCGAATATTTTAGCCAGAGCGCAAAAGCGACTCCGAACAAAATCAATGTGAAGATCGGCACGGGTACCCCCAGAAGCGACGTACGACTGATGGCAAACCCAGGCGGTAATCCATAAATCCAGCGTCCACCCGTAGAAAGGATCAAACTACCCTTTAAGATGCTCGCCATTCCGAGCGTCGTAACAATGGCTGGTATCCGCCCGTAGGCTACTAACAGACCATTGGCCAGGCCGATAATTCCGCCGGCCAGAATGGTCGCTGGAAAAACGATTGCTAGTGGGACTCCGGCGACCGCCAACTTTCCCGCCACGGTGGCGCAAACTCCAAGTGCGGCACCGACAGAGATATCGATGTGACCACACAAGATGATCATCGTCATGCCAATCGCTGCGACCCCGATGTAGGAGCAGTTGTAAAGCATGTCGACGAAGTTGCTGAACTCGAGAAAGCCGTGATTCAGCGAACCGACCCACCCAAACACCACGCAAAATGCGACAAAAAGCACTGTCTCCTGCTGATTCAGCAACCTAAGCAAGTTACCGAGCGGGGAAGCCTTACGATCTGCCGGACTAAGCTTCGCAGAGTGGATCGGTGAAGGAGCCGTCGACATGCTTTTTCTAGTGGGCCGTCTCGTGGGCTTGCGCGCCGGCAATTTCCGTCGTGTGGCGACCCAGTGCCGCCGTTATAACCGCTTCCTGGGTTGCCTCCTTACGCGGGAATTCGGCTACCAATAAGCCTTCGCGCATGACCAGGATACGGTCGCTTAGCCGCATGATCTCAGGGAGATCACTTGAAATAACCAATATCGCCAACCCTCGTTCTCGAGCCAAAGAGTCAAGCAGCCGATGAACCTCAGCCCGTGCACCTACATCGATCCCCCGGGTCGGCTCATCCACGATGAGAACACGAGGATTGGTTGCAAGCCATTTTCCGAGCACGATCTTTTGCTGATTTCCGCCGGAAAGATTGCGCACCACTTGCCGCGCATGAGGCGTCTTGATTCGGAGCTTATCGATATACTCTCGAGCCAGGGTATCCTCCGCTTTGAAGTCGATAAACGGTCCCTTTGTTAGGTCGTCGAGCCGGGTTATCCCGATGTTCTCGCCCACCGTCATCGCACTGATCAAACCTTGGCGCTGGCGATCCTCCGGCACATAAGCGACGCCCAGCTCCATTGCGTCTGCTGGACGGTTGATCTTCACTTCGCGACCATCCACCTCTACCGTTCCCGACTCCGGCGGCATCACGCCGAAAATCGCCTGGGCCAGTTCGGATCGCCCGGATCCGATCAGTCCAGCCAATCCAACAATTTCACCAGCATACAATTCAAGACTGGCATCGCGTAACATCGGTCTTCGAACGAGATTGCGCGCACGCAACAACAGATCCCCTCTCTTGACCGAACGCTCGGCATGCGAGACCGGTTCTTCCTCAAGCGCACGCCCAACCATCAGCCGAATCAGCTCGGATTCTTTGGTTTCCGAGACTGGCTTTATCGCCACCAAATTGCCGTCTCGTAGGACAGTCACACGATTGGCCAACGCAAAGATTTCTACCAGGCGATGGCTGATATATATGATAGCGACTTTTTGCGCAGCCAATCGCCGAATTATTGCGAATAACCGATCGGCATCGTGCTGAGTCAAAACCGCGGTTGGTTCGTCCAAGATTAGAATACGTGCATGCCGGGAAAGCGCTTTTGCTATCTCCACCCTTTGGCGGTTTCCGACCGAAAGGGTTCCGACTCGTGCATTGACATCGAGATCGCCGGCATCCAAAGACTCCAGCACTGCCGCCGCCTCCTTGGCGGCACGGCGCCAGTCCAGAGCGAGGCCGCCCAGCGTTCGTGGCATGTGTCCCGCAAAAATGTTCTCCGCGACGGTAAGTTCTGGATAAAGGCTGAATTCCTGATAGATCGTCGCAATACCTCGAGATTGAGCTTCACGCGGACTGAGGAAACGGACCGGCTCACCCCTGATTGTTATTTCGCCGGTGTCGGGCGGATAAACCCCAGAAATAATCTTTATTAGCGTCGATTTACCGGCTCCATTTTCTCCCAGCAAGGCATGAACCTCGCCCGCATGAACATCAAAAGAGACATCAGTGAGTGCGCGAACGCCCGGGAACGATTTGCTGACTCCATGTAAGGCTAAAACCGGTTCGTCAATGGATGCCGATGGAGCTGAAGATTCTTTAGACTGTTCTGCCATGAAGCCAAGGGAACGGGACCGCGACCGAGGACTGACCGCCTCCTTGTGTTCATCTCCCAAGCTGAACCCATTTTCAGAAGCGGTTTTCTCGGTTAGCGCGCGAAATGTTCAGCCGCTCCGATTCGGAAGTCAATCCTTTAGCCAGCTTTTTGGCGTTAATCGTCTCCCGCCTAAAATCTTCCGATTGCCAGTCGCGATTTCATGATGCAAACGGTTTGGATACTTTCCCATCCATGAAAGAGCGAATCGGCCATCTCCTCATAATTATTTCAGTTCTGGCCGCGATGTGGCTAGCGGGTTGCTCGGAAAACTCAGCCTGGCAGGTAGGTCCCGAAGGTATCCCGCTGAATTCCGCGCCGACCGGGACGAGCGGCTCAAGCAGTCAATAGGCATGGACTGTCCTAAAGCGAGCAGCCTGGTGATTGGTGACTGGTGAGAGGAAACGGTCACTATTCAACTTCCAATTCTGCGCGCAACCCGCAGAACAGGAACGGTGACGGCTACTCGCTATCGCATGCCCCAACCTCCTGCCTGGTCCGACGGTGCCGGACCAGGCGCGGTTCTCATTGGTTCTTATCACGGCGATCACTCGATCTCCGCTGTGTAACCATTAAGCCCGGGATTCTCGGGTCCGCTCCAATAACGTGATAAACGGCGAATCCGGAGAAGAGAGCTGACCTATCTGGATGATGAGCGGCCAAAAGCATTGACGTTGGGTCCCGCGCTCGAAAAAAGCTCGCAAACATCGTTCAATTAGTGATAGCCCGGATGTCGACCGTCCGTCGCTTCGGGTAACAGGGAAGGAGCTTGACTGCAACGGGGTCCAAAGGCCACCGCTAATGCACCAGCAGCTTCTACGGTTTTGCTCACGATTTCGCCAAATCCTTAGGCTGGCGATTGAATGGATTGGCAGGCATCCGTCCCTAATCATCGTCTTCCCCTCCATCTGGCTCTTCATTCATTACAAACCATTTTGGAAGGATGTCGACGTCGTCACGCAGCTGATCACCGCACCCGGGTCGCTCAACATACTGCATTCCCCACCGATCTACTGTTTCCTGGCTCGACTCCCATTCTGGTTGACTGACACGTTAAGCCAGGGAGCTGCGTCACCAATCTTTGCTGAGCAACATCCGTCGTTGCTCGCCGTTTGGGTGCTCATTTTCTTTCAACACATTGGACTCTGGTTCGCTCTTCGCTATCTCCTCTTTTCGGTCGATTGGTCTGATGTCACCCGCGGGATTGCCGCTGTCCTACTCAGTTCAGTGGCAAGTTTCTATACGTTTGCCCATACCGCGGGGTCCGAAGCAATGACCGCGATCAGTTGGATCATTGTCTTTTCCGCTGGGATTCGGATCTTACTTCGACATGCCGCTTGGCGAGACTGGATCATCTATTCGGCCGCGCTGCTGCTGGCGGTCGGCTCGCGAAAGGTGAACGGCGTCCTGCTTCTTTGGCTGCCGATTATCACCCTCGCCTTGTACTCGCGCTGGCGGTTCGCGCGCCCGAGTTGGACCGAGCCAAAACCGCTTCTGCGCAGCGCTGCCGTAGCGCTGCTGATCAGTCTAAGCATTGGCGGAATCGAGAAAGGTCTGGTTTTTATTTTATGCAGACAATTCTCGGTTATCGAACGCCCAACCGATGGAGCAACATTTAGTGACCGATTTGGGACGCTCGTCGCTCGGCTTTCTCCGGCCGAAAACGCTGATTTACTAGCCAGAGGGTTAGCTATGACCAGCGAACCCAACGTGCGTTTGGCCATCGAAGCACAGTTCAAGTTTGGCTCGTATCATCTTGGCGGCGAGAAAGTGATCGAACATGCCCTTGCGGAACAAGGTTCAAGCGGTGAAGAACTCCAGGCGGAAAGAGATCGAATTATTTCACGAGCAACTCAGTGCCTCTATCAAACCATGCATCCGAAGTTGTTCGGGATCATCGCGAAAGAGTTTGTCCGCACCTGGGCGCCGACCAGCGATTATCGAATAGCTCGCTCAGGTCCATTTGCAACGTTTATGTTCGCGGGTTTTCTCGCCGAGATACCCTCTCGTTGGGGTGATCTTCCTCGACTGCCAATGTTCCAGCTGAAAAACGCCCGGTCCACGCTTGCTGCAGTGGATCGGGATCCATTCATCAATCATTGGCAAGGCGTGCCACTCGCTCTTTGGTGTTTCTTGTTCATCTTCGTAGGAATCAGGCGACTGATTCGCCAAAGGCTTTCTCTTCAGCTGTTTGTCGTTGCCCTTAGCTTTCTCGCAATTGGAACGATCGCGGATCTGGCTACTTGCGCTCTGGCCTATGCGCAACCTCGCTATACGCTACCGCTGCTAATCACTGTTTTTGTGTCTGGTTGCGTTCTAGCCTTTGGGACAAACGGAACGAACAGGATTCTGCCATGGGGAATCAGGTTCAGAAGTCGGTCGGTTCGATCAGGCCACACTGCAGACCAGCCGGTCAGCAATTGATTCCGAAACCGCCTTTACGCTGGCTGGGATCTTAACATCTGCGGCAGAATCCTCTTAATTTGGGCGCTGTTTTAATCGAGAACTTACACTCGACACCAAGCAAACGCCTCAGCGCCAGAATTACCTCAACCGAAAGATGGGTGCCCGACGCGTACTATTTCTCGCTGTGTTCTTTCTCGGCGGATTCGAGCGATCCAATGCCGGCGATTCCGGCAAGCCGGACGACTTGTTTAAGCAGATTCACTCGGCAACGGAACAGAAGGGAGTGAGTTTTACCGCGGAATATACGGGCGAAGTTTTCGGAAATCTCGCTGGCGGATTTAAGCGGGGTTCAACCTACGCAGGCCTGATTAGGGCTTCCCTGAAACTCGACCTGGCTAAACTACTATGCTGGGATGGCGCGACAATTTACGGTTCGATGCTCTATCCGCACGGCGACGGTCTCACGAACAGCTTCACTCGTGATTTCAATCGCCTGAGCAACATCGATGCATACAACAGCGTTCGGTTATTTGAGCTCTGGTTTCAGCAAGAGTTTTGCAATGATCTGCTCTCGATCCGAATCGGTCAGATGTCTGCCGACCAGGAATTCTATCAATCGATAACCTCAAACTTGTTTATCAACAGCTGCTTCGGGAACTTTCCAACAATTAGCTTCGGAACAAACTTACCGATTTATCCAGTTGGCGGCCTGGGGGCTCGAATCGATTATCGTCCAAGCAGCGCCCTCACCTTGCGCGCGGCCTTATTCGACTCCAACCCTGGTACCCAAAATCTGGACGACAAGCACGGGACCCCATTTCACTGGAACCCGAATACCGGCTTGATCTTTATCGCGGAAGGGGTTTATCAGGTCAATCCAACCACCGCCAACCGCGGACTCGTCGGCGCCTATACCCTCGGTGGGTACTATGATTCCAGGCAGTACACCGGAGACTTCGTTCGCCCCGCACACGGCGCCAACGGCGGCTTGTATGCGATTGTTGATCAAATCGTTTATCGTGCTGAGCCCTATGTTGATGAAAAATCAAGTAAGCGAGGTCTCTCGACTTTCTTGAGTTGTGCGGTCGCTCCAAGTGATCGCAATCTTGTCTCACTCTATCGAGATGCCGGATGCAATTATGTCGGACTGGTGCCATGCCGGGAGAATGACATTGTTGGCCTGGCGGTCGGTTATATAAAGATCGGCGACGAGGTGATTAGAAAAGCTAGCGTGGTTCACTCCGGTCACGAAGCGGTTATCGAGGCGAGCTACCGCATACAAATAAACGATCACCTTTATTTACAGCCCGATTTGCAATGCATTCTCCACCCTGGTGCCTTCGGCGAGCATCCAAATGCGCTGGTGAGCGGATTGAGATTCGACATTACGTTCTGAAGCTGATCGAATCAGACGTCTGGCCATCGCCTTGAACGACCACTGCGTTTCTTGCGATTTCAGGCCAGATTTCGCAGAACGCCGCTCTGGCCCGGATCACCTTCTAGGAAGCGAAGTAAAAATGGGTGATGTGAAAGAACACTGGTGCAGCGAAACAGAGAGAATCAATGCGATCAAGGATTCCGCCATGCCCAGGAATCGTTGCTCCATAATCCTTGACCCCACGATCGCGCTTGATCGCCGACATCACCAGGCCTCCGAAAAATCCCATCAAAGCGATCACGAGCGCCATCAGCGCTGCCTGCCACCAGCTAAATGGAGTGATCCACCATAAGCCGGTTCCGATAAGAACCGCTCCTAATACTCCTCCGATGAATCCTTCAATCGTTTTGTTCGGACTAATATTGGGAGCGATCTTGTGGCGGCCGAAACATTTGCCGAAGACATACTGGAGCACATCGCTCAACTGCGTCACGCAGACCAGAAAATAGAGTAGTTTTCCAT
Organism: Verrucomicrobiota bacterium; assembly: GCA_041167675.1. Taxonomy (GTDB): domain Bacteria; phylum Verrucomicrobiota; class Verrucomicrobiia; order Chthoniobacterales; family JAFAMB01; genus DASTDH01. Next base: position 3,662 of record JBEEIB010000213.1, on the reverse strand, counting down.
TTTGTCCTTCTCGTCCCGGAACATCCAGCAACAACAACGCCGGCGCATAACTCACAAAGTAAACACAAATCATGAGCCCCCACTGGATCTTCGAATTGCGGGCCAGAAAGTCCTCGTACTCTCCGGCAATTACATTGCGAATAGGAATAAACAGGTAGGCATAGACCGGAATCATGATCACGGCTATGCCGTAACGATGGAGCGCGATGAGTAAGTATTGCAGCGGTGTTATTACGAAAAAAGCCCAGAACAAGGCTCGGTGATCGGCTCGATGGGTTGGGGTTAGCGTGATGTACTCGCGCAGAGCAAGGAAAGAGATAAGACAAAAAAGAATGACGGAGCCAATGCCACCGGTGGCCAGCGCCAAAAAGAAAATAATGGTCATCACCCACCACGCCTTGATGCGGGCATTGAGGTTGTCGATCACCTCTCTTCCTTTCTCGCTCTTCACTTGAAGATTCAGGAAGAAACCGATAATTGAGGCGACCAGTAATACCGCCAATACGCCTGCCGCCAAGATCTGCATTTCGTGATCGGAACTCAGAAAATTCATAGATCGATCAGAGCCTCCACGGCGGCGCGGGCCCGCGTCAGGAACGCATCCTTGGATTCATTTTTTTCAAGACGTAACGACTTGCCGAAAATCACTGAGCATAGGAGCGGAAGCGGCAACAGCTCGCCCTTCGGCAGAACCCGGCTGGCGTTATTGATATAGACCGGAACGAAATCTATGTCCGGCACGGCTCTGCCCAGATAGTAAAGACCACTCTTGAACGGACGCATCTCGGGCTCAGAGGTTCTGCCGCCCTCCGGAAAAATGATGAGTGACTCGCCAGCATTGAGAATCGGGACGAGTTGATCCATCGGATTGTTAGCACGCGTCACTTTCTTGCGCTCGATCAATACGCCTCGAAAGACCGATTCCGCCAGAAACCGACGTAGTCTGCCGGCTCGCCAATAGTCGCTGGCCGCAACCGGTCGGGTGCGTTTTCGTAGATGATCGGGCAAGACGGACCAGAGCACCAAAAAATCAAAATTGCTGGTATGGTTGGCAAAATAGACGCGGCGGGCGTCGTCGTCCGGCGCGGAACCGAACCAGCGCGCCTGCACCCCGGTAAAAAGACGGACGAAAGAGGAGAGCAGCGCGGCAATCACGAGGCTGTCTCCAACCTCTCTGCTAGATGCTGGATTCGGCGTATGCAGGTTACCAATGTTCCGATCGTGATAATGACCAGTATCCAAAAAAGGGACTCTCGAGACCAACTGGCTATATGTTCTCCCGCAGCCAGAAAACAGCCGACCGTAAGCAGGAACATTCTTTGTTGCTTGGCCACCGGACCGCAAAAATCTTGCGCCGCTCCACGGCGTGCACCCAGCGCGCGAATGTATGCCGTACCTACTGCCAGGACCGAAGCACTCCAGCCTAGTGCTACACCCCAAGCTGCGTGTTGCGAGGCATAGCCGGCCGATGCCAGAAAAAGCACGTCAGCGATCCGATCTGGGATCTCGTTGTAGAGCTCACCCAACTTCGTTCGGTGTCCGCCTTCCACTGCAATGAGGCCATCCAGCATGTTCGCAAGCAAGCGCATTTGAATACACACCGCGGCACCGACCAGAAGCCAGGGCGAACCCGAACCAAATGCTTCGATCAAAAACAATCCTGCTCCAACTAAAGCGCAGACAACGCTGAACAGCGAAACCTGGTTTGGACTAACTCCGAGCTTAGCGAACGTACTGGCCAATACCTGCGCCCAACGCGTCGACCGCATCTTGATTGGACGCCGATTAGGGTCGATCTCTGACGACCCGGTCAACGAGCTTGAGTGAGACGGATCAACCATAGGATTGAAGTGCCGCTAGACTGAATTATTCGCCCACAGTGTCAAAAGGAAATTCACGCCGTCGGGTAACCGCGGATCGCGATCAAAGGAAAACCACGAATAGACGCGAATACACACGAAGAAACTTCTCGTGATCGGCGTCCATTCGCGATTTGAATTCTCAGTCATTTCTCCCTTTTATGTCTTGCGTTCATCATGCCAGTATAATAACATACTTTTCATAGGTTATTTTAGTGCGAGAGGATTTTACTTGAGCAAGCTCATTCTGGCTACAGAAGTCTATTCGGTGGTTAACGCCGCTTTGGAAGTGTTGAAGAAGCTTGGACATGGATTCCATGAAAAGCCCTATGAGAATGCTTTGGTCGTTGAGCTGAGTTCGCGCGGAATATCTTGTCAGCAGCAGAAAAGCTTCAATCTAGTCTACAAAGGGACTAAAGTCGGTGAGTATATTCCGGGTCTGATTGCAGATGGCGCGATCATCATTGACCCGAAAGTTATTGATAAAATTTCCGACCACGAAAGAGGCCGGATGATCAATTACCTGAGAATAACTGGCTTGCCGGTCGGACTCATAATCAATTTTCGTCGAGCAAAACTTGAGTGGGAACGGATTATCCTAACCGAAATTAAACCACGAATAGACGCGAAATAGAAACAGTTATTCGTGTGTATTCGCGTCTATTCGTGGTTTAATTTTCGTGTCCGCGCACTCTGGATCGGGCGCTCAAATCGCGATAGCCACAGGCCTTTAAGGCCAGTTTGAGTCCTTAACCACGAATAGACGCCAATATACAAATATACACGAATAACTGTTTTCTATTTCGCGTCCATTCGCGGTTTAATTTCGTGTCCGTGCACCATCGGGAACCGGAGGCGGAGCCAAGGAGGATCAATTAGCGTCCATTCGCGGTTGGGCTGGCACCTCGCGAAACGAGCGGTACGTTGGCGCCAGCATGAAGGACAGACTTTGTTTGGTCTTGTTGGCACTGGCGCTTGCGAATACGGCTCTGCCAGCCGCAGAAACAACCACTCCCACGGCAACAACAACAGCCAAGGCCACAGCTTCCACGACTCCGGCCATCACTCCGATTCCCTTACCAGACGTTGTTGCGGAAGCCACATCCGCGAAGCGCGTTCTGGCCGAAATCGATTCCGCGCTGGCAGCGGCTATAATGAAAACAGCCGTCTTCCCCGGCCTATCAAATCTTGAACGTGACATAGATAAAAGAGCCGGCGAAACCAAGGCCATCATCGCAAATGGGCCGGCCTTTGACATTCTTGATGAGTTTCTTGGGATTTGGCAGTCTCTGGCAAACAATGCGACAAATTGGGGCCGAGACCTGACTCAACGCGCCACTGAGCTAGAAGCTGATGCCGCTCGTTTGGACGAAATGGCGACAACCTGGAATCTCACAGCCAGCGCCGCAAAAACGAAAAACGCTCCTCCCGAGGTTCTCGATCGGATTGATCAGATCATGGCATCGATTAAAGAAAATCAGAACACTCTGCAAACCCGACGCGCAGACATCCTGACCTTGCAGTCTCGGGTGGCCGCGCAACAAGCGCGAATTCAGGCAGAGCTGAACACCGTTCAGCAGACCAGACAAGGACTCCTGAGTCGATTGCTCACAAAGGATAGCCCGCCGCTCTGGGCCTTTGCCGAAATCTCTTCGTCCAACCCATCCGATCAGCACGGGTTATCAGATGCGGTACGAAGAGTGAAGGAAATTGTGATTCATGAGCCGGGGAAGTTCGCCATACACGCTGCGCTAATTCTATGTCTTTTCTTAGTCTTGCGCTGGGCCCGCCGAGGGATCCGGA
>JBEEIB010000212.1:0-7141 GCA_041167675.1 Verrucomicrobiota bacterium | reverse complement strand
CCGGATCAAAACGCACCGCAGTTCACGATTATTAACACCTATCAGTTATCCGACAACATCAGCTGGACCCACAATAAACACACTGTGAAGCTGGGTATTGAGGGTCGCAAGTACATCTCTCCTCAATCGTTCACGCAGAGAGCGCGTGGCGACTACGAATACACTACTTTGCAGCAATATCTGGACGACCTGAGCCCTGATTTCCTCGCTCAGAGAAGCGTAGGCCAGTCCACCTATTACGGCGATCAATCCGCTGTCTATTGGTTCGTCAACGACAACTGGAGAATCAGGCAAAATCTTACATTGAACTTCGGCATGCGTTACGAATACACCACCACACCATTCGGCATTCGGTCGCAAAGCCTGAACAGCCTCGCCTCCGTGCCTGGCGTCGCGGTATTTGATGAGCCTCGCGCTCCCAAGAACGACTGGGGACCGCGTGTGGGATTCGCCTATTCGCCCGGCACCAGTGGCAAGACGTCTATCCGCGGCGGTTTCGGAATCGCGTATGACGTCCACTACGACAACATCGGCATTTTGTCTTTGCCACCAGAGTTGAGCGTTACAGAGAACACCCCGTCACTTACAGCAAATACTCCGAATTTTCTCGCCAACGGCGGCTTGCCGCCTGGAACGGGAGGTGCTAAGACGTTTGCTACTCCGGCGGCCGCACGAGCGGCTACCACGACTTATTATCCGCCAAACGTATTGGATCCGAAGTCCATGGATTGGACCTTGGGTGTTCAGCACAGCTTCTGGAATGATTACACCGTCGAGATGCGCTACATTGGCACTCGAGGGATTCATCTCGACGTGCAATCGATTGTCAACCTTGCGGCTCAGACGACTCCTGCTTTGCACCTGCCCACCTTCATCGGAAATGTGCCATCGCAAGCCGCCTTGGACGCTTCGACAGTAAATCTGGGCACAATTCTAAATAGCAGTGATGGCATAGTGCCACTCTATGATGCTGCTGGTTTCAATCAAAATGCCCTTACAGCGTTCATCCCAGCCGGATCTTCGACGTATCACGGCTTGGCCCTGCAGGTTACCCGCCGCATGAGCCATGGACTGCAGTTCGTTGGGGCTTACACCTACAGCCACTTAATCGATAACAGCACTGCAGACTTCCACACCACCGACCTCACACCGCGCCGCCAGCAGGACTTTGAGAACTTGTCTGCTGACCGCGCAAACTCAGCTTTGGATCATCGCCACCGCTTTACTCTGGCGTTGGTATATGACGAACCTTTCTTCAAGAGTGGCAATGCGTTTACCAGGAACGTTCTCGGTAATTGGGAGATCGCCCCGATCTACACCTATCAGACCGGCGAGTGGGCAACCGCGCAAAGCGGAGTCGACGCCAACTTGAACGGCGACTCAGCTGGGGATCGCGCCATCACTAATCCCGCAGGTAAGGGAGTCACCGGGAGTGGGGTTATGCCTCTCTGTACCAGCGCGATTCCGACCGCAGATTGCACAGAGGCGAATATCTTTTGTACCGGAAATCCGGCGTTCGACGGCTCGCCTTCTTCTTGCCCGGTGGGTGTGAATACTGTTGGCAACGTCGTGGGCTACGCCGCACTCAATCCCAACGCGAAATACATCCAAGCCTACTACGGCGCTCTAGCCAACACCGGCCGTAATACCGTTCTCACTCCCCCAACGAACAACTTCGACGCTACGGCGATCAAGCGCTTCGTGATCACCGAGCGGTACAAAGTTGAGTTCGGAGTGCAGGCCTTCAACTTGTTGAATCATCCACAATTTATTCCATGCTGCGCCGCGGGTGCTGGCCCCGGTGCGCTCGGTGGAGCGACCAACGCGGTGACTGCCCAGGGCGTTACCGGTTCGGCGCGCAACGCCCTTGAACCGCAACGCGGCATCTTCAACAACTTTAGTGCGGTGTTCCCGAGCGAAGCTCGAGCGCTGCAACTTTCCTTGAAGATTTTCTTCTAGACCCAACCCTTTCGCTTCTCGATCAAGGGACAGGTTGGCAGAAGGCGTCCCGATCTTAGGGACGTCTTTTGCTTTTTCCCAGCGACGCACGAAAGCAACCGTACATCGGTGATTTCCAGTGCCCCATTCATATGTATTGGTCTTCTAATTCCTCAGGAGGAATCAATGAACCAAATGGCCCAAAAAATAGTCGCCATGATCGCATTGGGAACTTTTGCGCTGGTTATCGGGCTCGGCGAGTTGCGGCAAGCGCAAGCACAGGATGCCAAAAATCCATATCCCAGCATGGCGCCCCTTGACCAATACCTCATTCCTGACCGCGATGCCGAAATCGCCTTGGCTCGAACCGCGGCTCCGCCTTCCATCTCCCGCGACGCCACAGTTATGGTCCTCGGAAGGCATGGCTATGAAACTGCGGTCGAAGGCAAGAACGGCTTTGTCTGCCTCGTAGAACGCGCATGGAATGGCTCATTCGAGAAGGACCGAGAGTTTTGGAACCCTAAGAACCAAGGCCCGGATTGCCTCAATCCGCCCGCTGCTCGAACGGTGCTGCCGATCCTTTTGATGAGGACAAAATTGGTAGTGGCTGGAAAATCGAAAGAGGAAATCCATGAGAGTATGAAGGCCGCGGTCGAGAAAAAGGAACTGCCGGCCCTCGAGCCTGGCGGGATGGCCTATATGCTGTCGAAGCAAGGGCACCTTAACGACCGCGCCGGGCACTGGCTTCCCCATCTCATGTTCTACGTTCCCCTGAAAGACGCAATGACTTGGGGTGCCGACGCGCCTGACTCCCCGGTAATGGTAAATCCACACTATAACGGTGCTCCGGAGCCTGTGACCGAGTTCATGGTTTCGGTGTCCAAGTGGTCGGACGGAACTCCGGCGGACACAGATTCTCACGCTCACTGACGTCGATCTCAACGCGAATGCAAGTCATTACCCATGCGAAGAAGACCGGCGAAATCTTAAGGCTCGGGCGCATGTTGAGCTTTTCGATCTTCGATGTCGATATTACTTCCAAACCATCTAACCAAGTTGCCCTCAGCGTCAAGCTGCGGAACGACACGTATGAGGAACCATCGGTACTCTCCGTCAAAAACGGAGGACTTCTGGCAAGTCATTGAAAAGAATGGCGGGGACGACGAGACTCGAACTCGCGACCTCTGCCTTGACAGTTTGGTAACTGCTTGAAACTACGCGGCACGGATGGCTACCAAAACCGCGCTTTGGAACCCCAGGTAACAACTATTGGACCATGAATGGACCAAGAAATGGACTGTGCCGTAGAACGGCAGAAGCCTCAACCAGGACGAGCCGTTGATTTCATCCACGCTTCCCAAACTTCAAGTCCGGTTGGATTCCTATTGCCCGCTGCATGAGTCCTATCGATGCAGTTCGCTCAACATACTTCCCGCCTCTAGATTTCCCTATTAAAGAGCAGTTTTTTGCGGTGCCGGGCTTGGCTCGAACGCACCAGACATTGGGAAAACAGGCCGGCGAACATGTCATCGAAATGACACGTCGCGAACTCGCCGCGCGGCTCGACCTACTTCAATCAACGTAACCCTCTTTCCATCAATCAATTATCTGATGAGGAACGAATGGAGCAGGAGTTTACCCGCTGTGCATTGCTTCCTTTACTGTGCCGTCCTAAAAGGAGCGGGATCATGCGCCGTACCTTTCGTAGTCCATTGGGCGGCCTCGGCATTCACAAAGGAGAAAGAAATGAATTTCAAACGTAACGGCAGTGGTGTGAAGGCAGGCCCTAAGGCCTGCTGTCTCGCAATTTTTTACGTGGCATGTACACCGTTTGTATTTGCTCAGGCTCCTCCGGTGCCTCCGGGCGGGACCGTAGTTGCCTCAGGACTTGAAGGGCCGCGTGGAATGACCTTCGGACCGGACGGTTTGCTTTATGTCGCAGAAGCCGGGCTAGGTGGCACGCAGGAGGTACCCAAGGGCTGTCAGGGTGTGCCCGCGCCAGTCGGCCCGAATCATGGAGGCCTGACGGCACGGATCTCGCGGATTGAGTCGAACGGGGAGCGTACGACAGTGGTCGCCGGCCTCCCTTCTGGGCTCACTAGCTTACCCACGGGAGACACGAACGGAGCGGCCGACGTGGCTTTCGTCGACGGCCAGCTATATGCCCTGACAGCTGGAGGTGGGTGCAGCCACGGCAATCCGAATTTCCCCAATGCTGTTCTTCGTATCAATGTAAAGCGCCACTCTTTCGAAATGGTGACGAACTTGAGCCGATTTTTCCAAGACCATCCAGTGGCGCATCCGAATCATACCGACTTCGAACCGGACGGAGTGCCATACAGCATGAAAGCCTTTCATGGCGACCTAATCGTGATCGAGCCCAACCACGGGAGACTGCTGCGAATCAATCTGACCGGGAAGCAAGAGCCGAGAATTGAACAACTTTCCGATCTGTCCGCACCGCTCGGACACATCGTACCGACATCTGTCGCCAATCTGGATGGCCGTTTCTTTGTCGGCAATCTCGGGACGTTCCCCGTCGTGGTGGGATCGTCGAAGCTCTATCAAGTGACCCACAACGGTTTTGTGATCGATTACTGGGGTGGGTTTACAACCATTATTGACGTACAGAAGGATAGTCAGGGAAGACTGTACGTTATGGAATTGTCCAGTGCCGCGGGTTTTCCCAACATCGGTCAAGGCCGTATCATTCGGATTGCAAACGGCGTCGCCGAGGAAATCGTGAGCGGATTGAACATGCCCACTGCGATGGCTTTGGACTGCCACGATGACATCTACGTCAGCGATCTGGGAGCTGCGACCGGCATTGCTGGACGCATCCTGCGCTTCGCAAATCCTATTTCGGGTGAACCTCTCACCACGATCGAAGTACGTAAACCAGCGCCGTTGGAGCGCGGAGACGGAGCAGACGACGACCACTGATAAGTGGCGGCTTCTGAGTTCTGGACTTGGGAGCCGCCTCATTGCTGTTGAAGCGATCCATGCTTGCGCTCAAGATGTTCGATCTACTTTTGAAAGCGCCTTAAAAAAATAATTTTGCCCCAAATGAAATCGTACGGTGAGAAAAACCGAAGAGGCGAGGATTTGCAAATCCGAACGCTTCGGCGGCGCGACCCGCGTCGTCAATGAAAGGATCCACGGACGAGTAGTTCGGATGATTGAGCGCATTCAGGAAGTCGGTATGAAGTTGTAAGGTCAGACTCTCCATAAGCTTCATACTTTTGAAGGCGGAGAAATTCAAAAGGTTGATGTGACCGTCGCGCAGCGTGTTGCGCCCTACGTTTCCGAACGGGCTTCCAAAAAAAGCAACAGCAGTCTTGGTGTTCGCGATGAATCGTACCTGGTCTTTCGCGACAACCTGTGCGGGATGCGTGCTATCGGACATTACCCGTCCTGTGCTATCCACCGTGGTGCCGGTAAAACCATTGTTGAACTGGTTCAGACTGATCAACGTGGTCGGGGAGATCGCCGAGTTTCCGCAGAGAATCCCGGAGCTGTCGCTGGCGCAGATATCCTTGGCGAAAATTCCGACCGATTGCACCGGGGCCTTGTTGGACCCCAGAAATGGCCGAAGCGAACCATCCGGCAGGGCGTACTCCGCATTGAACGCAGGATCGTAAGGATTGACGTCGCTAGGTGGAGTCGCACAAATGTCGCCGCCGGCGTTACAGCTGAGGGAGAATTGCACGGCGGTGTAGGGCTGACCTGAAGACAGCGTGTAAACGACGGCCGCGCGCCAGCCGCCAAGGATATGTCCGACCATGCCGCCGCGATTTTTGAAGAGCGGTATCGCTTCCACCGCGGAAAGTACGAATTTGTGCGGGAAATCCAGTCCCGAGACACCGTGTTCCTGATCCGTAAAGTTAACCTGACTTTGCGACAGTGCTGAAGTATTGCCGGCGGCGCCTGTGGCACCGATTTCGCTCGCGTTGTCGGTCGTTTTGCTGAAGGTGTAGAAACTCTGCAAAGTCAGTTGGTGCCACAGGGATGTCGAGCGGAACTCGATCTGTAACCCGTTGTAGTCCGAATAACCGGTGTTCGTGCGTTCTTGAACCAGAGCGCCCCCGGTGCAATTAACGCGGCCTACCAATTCGGGTATAGCCGCCTGCGTAGCAGGGCAGGGTTTCCATCCGGGTGGCACAAGGCCCGGATGAGTGTTTGCCAGCCCGAGGATGTAAGGATTGCCGTCGATGTTCTGGAACAAACGTGTCCCGTGATTTCCGACGTAGCGCACTTCCAGTACTGCATTGTGAGAAATCTCCTGTTGTATCCCAAGGGACCACTGATGTACGCGGTCCGGCCCGAAATTCGGCGAGACGCTAGTTTGTCCAAATTCTCGCGGGTCAAAAATCCCGGTCTGCAGATGAGGCCCCAGCAACGCTCTCACGTTGTTACCGGTCGGAACCGACGGCAGTGGATTTGCCCCTGCAACAACTCCTGTCAGCGTGGTGGAAATTACGTAGGGCGAGTCATTGGCCTCTTTGGCGTACGTGATGTAAGCCGCCGGGTCGTAAGTCAACCGGTAACCACCGCGAACCACCATGTTCTTTCCTAAATGCAAAAAATTGTTGTGGGGAGACCACGCAAATCCGATGCCCGGAGCCCAACCATTTTTAGCAGTAGGTATTTCCGGTGAGGTAGTGACGCTCAGCGGCAGATTTGGATTCCACAGCGGATCGTCGCCTGTCTGGGAGCGCGTCGTTATTTTGTGCAAGATATTAGCCGGTTGTCCGTAGTAAGACCATGTCAGTCCCACAGTAAGGACTAGGTTACTCGCGAACCTTATCTCGTCGGCGGCGTACGGGTAGAGGTCCGTCTCGCGAAAATCCAAATATGGATTTCCGGAAGCAATGCGAATGCGATTCGGGGAATCTGTCGCGAACGACCCGAAGTCAGCGAATTGGAATGAACCGTTGTAATTGATAAGCTTAGTGATGGGAGCGCGCACCTTGGTCATATCAATGCCCGCCTTTAGGGCGTGTCGTCCGGCGAGATGAGTCCAGTTATCGTGAAACTGGTAAGTATTTGCAACTCGTCCGGCCGGCAAACCTGAGGGCACTCCAAAACTCAGGAGGGTTGAGTTGGCGAAAGTGACGAACGTCAGGGCATCACCGAGCTGGCTGGCTCTGGGCACCGTCCCCCCGAGGGAATTGCCCCCGTCCTGAAAATCATTTCTCCCGTA
>JBEEIB010000211.1:0-3494 GCA_041167675.1 Verrucomicrobiota bacterium | reverse complement strand
TCTTTTGTCGATCATTAAGCTGGGCGTTGACCTTGGCGCGTTTCCGGAAGATCGACGGTTGCCCATCGACGAACTGTTCATCGATACGCAGCCGGCTCATTTGCAAAAGAGCTCACAACAGAAGCTGAATGCGGAAGAGCGCGACCATTTGCGTGCGCAAATCATCCGCGACCGTTTGAAAGTGTTCCCTAAACCTGATATTGGTAAACTAGTGAGGGAGTCGGGCAACGGCACCACTGCCTCGCCAGCGAACGATGAATAATTTTACCCCGCGTGCACAACAGGTTCTGGCGCTGGCTCGCAAGGAAGCCGACCGGTTTAACCACAACTACGTCGGCACCGAGCATTTGCTGCTCGGCCTGATCAAGCTCGGCCAGGGCGTGGCCGTCAATGTCCTGCAAAAGATGGGGCTCGATCTCGAGACTGTCCGCATGGAAGTCGAGAAGCAGGTGGGCTCGGGTCCCGAGACCAAAATGGTTGGGAATATTCCCTACACCCCGCGGGTCAAAAAAGTTCTGGCGCTGGCGGGCAAGGAAGCGAAGGCGCTCAATCATTCCTACGTCGGCACCGAACATATTTTATTGGGGCTGCTGCGCGAAGGGGAAGGCGTGGCGGCGCGTGTCTTAAAAAGTCTGGAGGTCGACATTGAGCGCACGCGCAACGAAATCCTGAAAGAGCTGGATCCAAACTTTACGCCGCCCGAAGCCGAGGCCGAACAGGGCGAACCCACCTCCAAAAAGGATGTGAAGACGCCGGCGCTGCGCGCATTTGGTCGCGATCTGACCGAGCTGGCCAAGAAAGGCGAGCTCGATCCGGTCATCGGCCGGAAGAATGAAATCGAGCGCGTTATTCAGGTGCTCTGCCGAAGGACCAAGAACAATCCCGTGCTGATTGGTGAAGCGGGTGTCGGCAAGACAGCGATCGCGGAAGGCCTGGCCCAGGAGATCGCGAATGGTAACGTGCCCGAATTACTGCGCGACAAACGGGTCGTGACACTCGATCTCGCGCTCATGGTCGCGGGCACAAAATATCGCGGACAATTTGAGGAACGCATCAAGGCGGTCATGGATGAGATTCGCCGTTCCAAGAACGTGATTCTTTTCATCGACGAGTTGCACACCATTGTGGGAGCGGGCTCGGCCGAGGGGGCGATGGACGCTTCCAACATCATCAAGCCGGCGCTGAGCCGGGGCGAGTTGCAATGCGTGGGCGCCACGACCATGAACGAGTACCGCAAGTATATCGAGAAAGACGCCGCCCTCGAACGCCGCTTCCAGACAGTCAAGGTGGATGCTCCGACGATCGACGAAGCGATTGAGATTTTGAAGGGTTTGCGGCCGAAGTACGAGGCGCATCACAAGGCCAAGCTGACGGATGAAGCACTCGAGACTGCCGTCAAATTCTCGGAGCGTTATATCACCGGGCGTTTTCTGCCGGACAAGGCGATCGACGTGATGGACGAGGCCGGAGCACGGGCTCGCATCAATGCCATGACGCGGCCACCGGACGTGAAAGAGATCGAAAAGGAGATCGAGGAGATTCGCGTCGAGAAAGAGGCTGCCATCAAGGCTCAGGATTTCGAAAAGGCGGCATCCCTGCGCGATCGCGAAAAACAGACGAAGGAGAAACTCGATACCATCCTGGCCAAGTGGCGCGAGGAGCGTGAGGAGAGAGAGGTGCTCGTGACGGGTGACGACATGATGCACATCATCTCGAAAGTCACCGGCGTGCCGCTGCAAAGAATGGAGCAGCATGAAACGCAAAAGCTTCTCAAAATGGAAGAGGAGCTGAAGGGCAAAGTGATCGGTCAGGACGAAGCGGTCACTGCCATTTCCAAGGCTTTGCGCCGTAGCCGGGCTGATTTGAAAGATCCGCGCCGGCCCATTGGCTCATTTATTTTCCTGGGACCGACCGGAGTGGGCAAAACTTTCCTCGCGCAGAAGCTGGCTGAATTCATGTTCGGCGATCGCGATGCTCTCATTCAGATCGACATGTCGGAGTACATGGAAAAGTTCACCGCCTCGCGCTTGATCGGTTCGCCTCCCGGTTATGTCGGGTATGAAGAGGGCGGCCAATTGTCCGAAGCAGTCCGGCGCCGCCCTTATTCGGTGGTTCTGTTTGATGAAATCGAAAAGGCGCATCCCGATGTGATGCACCTGCTCCTGCAGATTTTGGAAGACGGCAAGATTACCGACTCACTGGCGCGCAAGATCGATTTCCGAAACACGATTATCATCATGACGTCGAACGTGGGGGCGGAAACCTTGCGCAAGCAGACAACCATGGGCTTCGGCGCGACCAAACCGGTGGGCGAGCATGAATACGAAGTAATGCGCGATCGTTTGCTCGAGGAAGCGAAGAAGACTTTCAAACCGGAATTCGTTAACCGGCTGGATGACATCATCGTCTTCCATCAGTTGACCAGGATAGACCTGATCAAAATCGTGGAGCTGGAAGTGGACAAGGTGGTCCGCCGGCTTCAGGCCAAGGAAGTGAGCATTGTCCTGGAAGACAGCGCCAAGGAATTCCTGATCGAGAAGGGATACGATCCGACCTACGGCGCGCGACCGATGCGTCGAGCGGTGGAGCGTTATCTGGAGGACCCGCTGGCGGAGGAATTGTTGCGCGGCAATGTAAAGCCGCACGACGTTGTGCATGTGGCGGGCGGCGAGGGCAAACTCACCTTCAACGCGGTCGAGCCGCAAGGCAGCCAGCCCGCCAGCGCGAGCTGAGCGCTCGCGCGTTTGGTGAATGGTGATCAGTAAATGGTCAGGACACCTCGGGGTGTTCGGGCTTGAAACACACACTCCATTGTCATCCTGAGCGAAGCGGAGCGAATTCGAAGGACCTAGAGTCTGACTTGGTTTTAACCGCGAATAACGCAAACCATGACGCCGCTCTCTTGTCATGTCGAGCGAAGTCGAGACATCTCTCCCTGTCGCGAGCGGAGCGAGGAACTGGAATGGGGAAAAGTGAGAGATCCCTCCTTCTTCGGCTCCGCTGGCGCTGCGCTCAGAATGACAAGTTCATGATTTCACACTCGGAGGGGCTTCGGTCGGGATGACAAAAAGGGTGGTCGGAAGGCCCCGCGTGTCTTTTGCAATTCAGCAGAAGTAGTTGCAAAAGTCGGAGGACCCTCTCCCCGAGGGAGAGGTGGTTCCTTTTCCCCATGGGAGAAAGTTAGGATGAGGGCGATTTTTCGGCGGTGACTTGGCGAATTTCACTTTTTGCAACCACTTCTAGACAATTCGGACGCCAAAGAAGGATAATAGGGCATGGACTCAGCACGGATGGGGCTGCGTGTCGCGGCCCTCATCTTCGGTTTTATCTCATTAGGGCATTTATGGAGAGTGATCGCACACCTCCATGTCCAGATCGGCCGCTTCACTATTCCGCAATGGCTGAGTGGCCTGGCGGTGGTCGCATTCGGCCTGCTTAGTCTCTGGCTGTGGCGACTTTCCACGAAGCAAGCCTCGGCATGAACAAGTCACGGC
>JBEEIB010000210.1:0-8940 GCA_041167675.1 Verrucomicrobiota bacterium | reverse complement strand
GGGAACAGTCGAACAGATCGTTTTAGCGCTTGGGAATCGCTCCTTCAGGAATGCTTTAAGATCGGCCGGGGGCTCAGTCACCACTTCCCCGTAAAGTTCTTTCAGCGCCGCAGTAAACTGGTTTTTGAGGTCGACCGATTGCTCGGAATGAAACTTTGGAATGGCGGGCAGTTCGCGAGCCGAGGGCTGGTTATTGCGAACATTCTCCAGGATGGTGTTTCGAAAGCTCATCGGTTTATCTCTCGTCCGGTCGCTTGGCTCCGATGCTTCCTGTACCAGTCATGGAAAGTCTCTTTGGCCGGCGGCGGGATATCTCTATGCTGCCCCCACGCGTTCAGCTGATTATAGATCGCAAAGCGAGGGAGTACCTTCAAACTGGCTTCCATGGTATCGCCGGCGATGCGATAGAGGGTGGGATTACTCAACACCTTGCCTGCCACGATCATGGCACCTTTCTTGACCAGGTTGATTTGATGCTTCTCCTCCATTACCTCCCGCCAAGCATAGATTTGCTCGTGAATGTTGATTTTCACCGGGCAGACGTTGGTGCAACTGCCGTTCAAGGTAGATGAGAACGGAAGCTCACTGTAACGCCGGATGTCAAACGTCGGCATCATGATAATTCCGATAGGGCCCATGTAGGTCGAACCGTAGCTGAGCCCCCCACTCCGGCGGTAGACCGGACAGGTGTTCATGCAGGCGGCACACCGGATGCACTTGAGTGATGGCCAGAATTTCTCCATGCCCAGTCGGGAAGATCGGCCGTTATCGACCAGGATGATGTGCATTTCGCCGTTTTGCCGCGGAGCTCGAAAGTGCGACGTATATTGGGTGATGGAATTGCCCGTGGCGCTGCGCGTCAGCAGGCGAATGAAGACGGCAAGATCTTCGTTCCTCGGAATGATTTTTTCCAGTCCCACCGAACAAATGCGAAGTTCAGGCACGTTGCCGGAAAGATCGGCATTGCCTTCATTGGTCACGGTAACGATAGCACCCGTTTCCGCTACGGCGAAATTGGCGCCGGTCATTCCCGCCCTGGCTCTTTCGATCAGCGGCCGGGTATTCTCGCGCATCACGTGCGCCAGGTAAACCGGATCGGCTTTCTCTTTATCGGAGCCATAGGCCTTGGCAAAGACATTGGCAATATCCTGCGTAGTCTTGTGCCAGGCAGGACCCACGATATGACTGGGCGGTTGATCGTCGAGCTGTTGGATGCGTTCGCCCAGATCGGTCTCGGACACCCGGACGCCGCGCCCCTCGAGAAAGCGCCGGGTATCGCATTCCTCCGTGAGCATGGATTTGGACTTAATTAGCTCGTCCACTTTCCGGTCGCTCAGAAGCTGGTAAACGATCTGGTTGTGCTCATGCGCGTCCTGCGCCCAGTGGACGGTCACGCCGTTGGCCTTGGCGCGGCTCTCGAACATTTCAAGATAATGGGCAAGGTTGGAGAGCGTATGCTCCTTGATCTGCGAGGCCAGATCACGCAACTGCTCCCATTCCGGTACGCGGCTGGCCGCCTCGTCTCGCCTAGTTCGCAGCATCCACAGCAGCTGATCCAAGTGTTGTTCGTGAGTCTGGTCGTTGATAAACTCGGCCGCGTTCTCTGCCTGGTCTACGATGCTCATTGGGTGACTCCGTTCAAAATTTGCGCGATATGGAGAACCTTGAGGTTGGTGCCTAAGCGACTTGAGCAGCCTTGCAGATGCATGAGGCAGGACATGTCGGAAGAGACGATATAGTCGGCGCCAGCTTTCCGCATGAATTCGACTTTGTCGTATCCCATTTGGGCAGCCACTGCCTCCTCCGTGACGGAGAACGATCCACCAAAGCCGCAGCATTCGTCCGGCCTTTCGAAGTCGACGAACTCAATGCCGGGGACGCGCTCCAGCAGCTGTTTCGGCTTGGAGAACTTGGGGTCGTGTACGCGTTCGCTCATCGAAGCCAAGCCGATGCCGCGGATCGCGGAACAGCTGGTGTGCAAAGCCACTTTGTGTTTGAACTCCGTCCCGGGGAACTCACGCACCGGCAGGACGTCGTGCAGAAATTCCACCAGGTCGTATACGCCGGCGGAAATCTTTCGGCGCTCCGGCGAATCGGGCGCAGCAGTGAATTTGTGCCGCAGATGATGGGTGCAACTGCCGGAGGGAGTCACGATGTGATCGAACG
Organism: Verrucomicrobiota bacterium; assembly: GCA_041167675.1. Taxonomy (GTDB): domain Bacteria; phylum Verrucomicrobiota; class Verrucomicrobiia; order Chthoniobacterales; family JAFAMB01; genus DASTDH01. The sequence goes on along the minus strand of JBEEIB010000210.1, from coordinate 6,774 downwards.
CGGAAAAGTTTTGGATCAAGAGTTCTTCGGTTGTTTGCGCCTCCTCATAACATCCGCTATTGGCCATCGGCTGACCACAGCATGTCTGGTCGAAGGGGTAGACGACATCGACTTTCAGTTTCTCCAGAAGCTCCAGAGTGGCGACACCAACCTCCGGATAGAAAAGGTCGACATAACAGGGAATCATCAGGGCGACTTGCATGGGTCTTCAGGGGAAGGATTCTCCTACTGTTTTATTGGTCATCTTAACTTGTTTTGTTTGGGCTCAAACTTCGCTAATACCGCCAAAACCTCCTCCCACGATCACGACCTGTGGTGACGCTTCTGGAGCTGCGGATACTTCCATCATTGTTATAGCAAAATCTGCTTTCCGAGAAAATCTACCAATCGCGACATCCTCCGCTATAGATCAAGAGAGATATTCTGTATTACTCTAACGAGAGATGAATTGATGACCAAATACGCGCCTGACTTCACTGGACAGATTCGATCACTTGAAATCAGCTAAGCCAGGACACGACGAAACTGGTAGTCGCAAGCCGGAAATGTTAATCGCAGGTAAGTTTAGTCGCAATCAATATACGAGGCTTACCTTGACAAATCCGAGGGCGGCGGCGCAGGCACCCCGATTTGCCTAACTCGCCCGTACTAGCCCGCGTGTAGTAATGATCGCCATTGCTTCCGCCCGTCCGATCGCATCTAACTTGCTGAGGATCGACTTTACGTGATGGTTTCACGCTGCCTTCACAGATGTAGAGAATTTGTCCAATCTCTTGGTTGCTTCTGCCACAAGCTAAATACTGCGACAGTTCAGGACGAGATATCGATTCGGAAAGTTTAAATGTGCTTTTCATAGTGAGATCGGCACGGTAACGATTACCTTTGTCCCACGGTTGGGACCTGTCTGGATAACCAGTTTTGCCCCGATCTGGGCAGCTCGTTCCCGCATACTGCCCAGTCCGATACCTTCACTTTGCTCCAGACGAGTTTTAGGGATTCCAGACCCATTGTCTTTTATTTGCAAAATCAGATTAGGTGCCTCCCAGCGAAGAGTCACAGTAACGATGGTCGGTTTACCGTGACGAATCGCGTTGCTGATCGCTTCTTGGGCAATGCGTAACAGCTCATGCTGTAATCTGGCCGGCAATCTTTCCTCCGGGATGCGGCTAGAGCGAAAATCACAGCGCAACCGGCCAGCCACGTTGGAGCGTTCGGCCAACATTCTGAGCGCTTCGACCAGTCTTGAGTTTTCTATGACAGTCGATCGCAAGCTCAACGCGGAACGGCGCGCTTCCACCAACCCAAATTCGGCCACCTCATGGGCCAACCGAACGCGGCTCAGGGGAGCGCCCTCTCCTGCAGCCAATTCCTCCTCGGCAACTGCCAACTGCAGCGCGATCCCCGCAAAATTCTGTGCCAACGAATCGTGAATCTCACCAGCCAGTCGATTTCGCTCTTCCAGAACTGCAGATTGTCTGGCGGTTTTCGCCAGTCGGGTGAGCTGAATCGCGAGGCTCGCCTGGCTTGCCAATGCCTGGGCGATTTCGATTTCCTCTGGACGCAATTCTCGGTCCTCAGTGAACCGAAACGTTAAACTACCAATCAATTGCCTGGCTATAACCAGGGGAATAATTAACAAGGTCTTAGTGCCAAGCCCGACCAAGTAGGACCGATGGGAATCAGGAATAGCTGCGAAATTGCCGAGAAGGTGCATGACGGTAGCCGGTTTGCTCAACATACTCAGCTGTCGTTCATCAAGCGGAAGAGTTTGCAAGCTCTCTGGATACTTCGCTTCCGCCGGAGCCATTACGCGCCCGTCTTGAAAAACTAGGTCCAAGGTCAGTACGTTCTTTTCGAAGTTGCACAATCGCAAAACGGACGAGGCCGCACCCAACTGCCGCGTAATCGCAGCCATCACCTGGCCAAGAAACTCATCCAGTTCGGGCACCGAGGCGAGTGCATCCAGACATTCGCGAAGTGCCTCGTTCGCTTTGGCTAATTGGGTCGCTCGCTGCTGGGCGAGCATCTCACGCTCGCGGATAATTGCTGCTTGCATTTGCGCGGCGCGCTTCGATTCGGTGATGTCGGTCGCGATGCCACAAACCGCATATGGCTTTCCCGTGCGGTCGCGTAGTAGAAATTGCACTGCGACATACCACCGTTCACCCTCAACCGAGGGCACCGCCTGCTCGAACTGGATCGGCTCGCCGGCTTCGATCACCCGGCGGTCGTTTGCCCGCACCGCTTCGGCTACTTCGGGAGGAAGAATATCAAAGTCGGTTTTGCCGCGAATCTGGTCACGCTGAACTTGATTTCTGCGTTCAAATTCGCTGTTCACTAACAGATAATGAAGCTCGAGATCCTTGACGAAGATCACGGCGGTGGTGTTGTCGACGATGTCCTGCAGCCTTTCTTCGCTTGCCCGCAGAGCTTCTTCCGCTTTCCGTCGATCGCTGTTTTCCTGCGTCAACTCAGCGTACAATCGAGCCTGATCTAAAGAGATTGCGGCCTGCGAGGCCAGCATCTCCAGCATGGCCAGCCGCTTGGGCGTGAACACGCGAGGCGCCAAGCTGTTCTCCAGATAGAGGATGCCCACTAAGTTGACCTGCTTCACCAAGGGCAAGCAGAGCATTGACCGAGGACGTCGCTGACGAACATATTCGTCCTGCGAAAACAGGTTCTGGGTCGAAGCGTCATCCAGAATCACGCTCTCCTGAGTTCGAATCACGTAGTGAAGGAGCGAGTCGGGTAAGTCGGAAGGCGTCACCAACGCATGTTGTAGTTCGACCTCGACCCCGTCGCGGCCGGTCCTGGCTTCCGCAGCGATTCGAACTTCTTCGCCATGCGACAGAATCAGCAGACCGCGCTCGGCACCAGCGTGTTCAACCGCGATCACCATCAGCGTTTCGATCAACTGCTCCAGCACAATCTCGCTTGAGACCGCTTGCGACGCCTTCATCACCGTCTCTAGGTCCAGCTGCTCAACCGGTGTTTCGATCGTAGCGGCTGATGAGGGAGTTCGTTCCTCATGCAACGGAGGGTGTTGCTGGTCGAGCTGCCGCACCTTGCCGAGGGCTCCCCAGCGAAGATAGCAGTAGCGTGCGCTCCTAAAGTAAGTTTGGGCAAATGTCTCGAAGCCGCGCGCGGCGTAAAATCGCGCAGCCGTCTCATGGGCAACCGCTTCGTTTTGGATGAAGCCGTTCTCACGTGCCGATCGAATGGCCTCCTCATACAGATGCATTGCGTCGAGATCGCGGCCCTCGATGCGAGCGACCTCGGCGGCGACTAATGCCGCGTGGTTCCCGAAATTCTCGGGACAATTCTCCGCCCAGGCCGCGAGCTGCTTGTGGTGGGCGGCAAGTGCCTCCCGATACTGGGGCCGCTGCTCGGACGATGCAGAGTCGTACTGTGCTGCCCGCGCGAGCGCGTCATAGAAAAGGTATTCAGCCGACTCAAAAACTCCCGGCCGACCGATTGCCTTCGATGATATGAAGTGATCTTGTAAATCAATTTCTGCATACGGCATCGTCTGGACTAGCGGCTCAGCTTTCGATCCCGCCGCGAGGGCGGACGCGTAGTCGCCCGCGTGGAAGCGCGCCTGCAGCTTGCGGATCCAATACCAGCACCTAGCGAATACTAGGTGCGGATCGGCCTCCAGGTGCTGCTCGAACCGGCCCTCATCGAACTCCGCATCGTTGAAGGAGGAGAAGCTCGGGCTCAGGCCCCGGAGAGTCCGGATAAGCGCGAGCTGGCCGACGATTATGTCAACGGTATAACCAAACTTTGCCTTTCGTGCGAACTCGAGCCCGTTCTCGGCCTCGCGCTGCACTTCGCCAAGCGGATCTCCGGCAGCGAGAAGAAACGTAACCAAACGGTCACAGGCATAGACAGCGTATGTGAGGTCGCCGGCCTCCTGCGCTGTGGTGAAAGAGCGCCGCAGCAATTCGATACTGGTGCGCAAGTGCCTTGACCATGGATTGACAAAGTAACCGAAGCACTGGGAGACGCGGGTCCTGAAACGCTCCAGCCCGCGCTTCTCCACCAGATCGAGGCCGAGCTTGCCAAAGCGGAACGCGGCTTGGTAGTCGCCGAAACGCGGTCCCACAAACCAGCCGAGGTGGACGTAAGCGACGCATGATCCGTCGCTATTGCCATACTCCAGGCTGAGGTTCGCCATCCGAGCGACGACGAGGCATCGCAGATTCTCATCGGTGAAATGGGCGGGCTCCTCGATCACCGTGAGAACGTCAAGAGTTGCCCGGCAGACTGGGTCGGTCATCGGGGGCAAATCCACCAGCGCCTCGATCGCTCGGCTCCCGAGCTGTCGCCAAATCCGCTCGTATTCCTGCCGCACCTCGTCCTTCGTCGGGTGCGGCGACCAGTCGACGCCTACGCGCCGGAGGTATTCGAGGCCCACCGCGACAGCGCGTTCGCTCTGATCCAACGTGGTGTAGAGCTCCGTCTGCAAACGCGTGACAGCGGCACTGTCGACGAGATTCCTGGTGCGGCGTGACAGCATCGACAGCCGTTCTTCCGCCGCCGCGAAATCACCGGTCAGGAACTCGCACTCGGCCCGCTCAAACTCCAACGCGAAGGTAAGCGCGTACTGTGGCTCCCAACTCTCTTTCGCCAGCAGTGCCCGGCCGGCAATAAGGTACCTCAGCGCAGAGGCATAGGCCGTAGAAGTCTTCGCCCGCTTACCGGCAAGGAGATTGAGTTCGGCAACTCGCTCTCGCTCCTCCAGCGAATCAATCAACACGGTACCGCGATTGAGCTGATTGACGATCTCGAAGATCTTTTCCTCCATTTCCTCCGATGCCGTCCGTGACACGAACAATCGGCCGATCCTGAGGTGTACCGCCGCCCTCTCGCCTTCAGCGATGAGCGCGTAGGCCGCCTCCTGCACGCGGTCGTGGAGAAACGTATAGACGTTACCCTGCCGGAAGACCAGTCCGACCCGAACAGCCTCCCAGAGAGCCCCGTGGATCTGCTCCTCCGATTCTCCTTGAACCAGGGCTAGCGTTGCGATCTCGGCGACGTTCCCCAAACAGGCGAGCTGTCCTAACGCTTCCTGCGTCGTGTGGGGCAGACGACTCAGCTTCCCGGCCATGAGATCCACCACATTGTCGGTATAGCCTTTGGCGCGGATGCGCTCCAGATCCCACTTCCAGGCCGGCCCAGTTGCGTCGAATTCTACAAGGTTTTCTCCGGCGAGCGCAGTGAGGAATTGGATCACAAAAAAAGGGTTGCCCGCAGTCTTTTTATGCACGAGCCGCGCGAGGGCTTTGGAGCGTGCCGGCTCACAACGGAGAGCGTCAGCGATAAACTGGTTCACATCCTTGAGCGAGAGGGGATTGAGAACAATCTCGTCCACGATGATGCCGGCTTTGCCGATCGAGTCCAGCGTCAGGATAAGAGGATGAAACGGGCTGAGTTCATTGTCCCGGTATGCGCCGACGATCAGGAGGTGTTTGACGTCGGGATGAGTGACGAGATGTTCGATTAGAGTGAGGGTTGCGGCGTCAAGCCACTGAAGGTCATCGAGAAAAAGGGTAAGCGGGTGTTCTTTCCGGGCGAATACGCCGAGGAACCGCCGGAAAACCGCCTGGAACCTGTGCTGCGCTTCCTGAGGTGGAAGCGGCGGAACAGGCGGCTGTTGACCGATGATTAGATCAAGCTCTCGGATAAGGTTGGTGATGAGCTGCCCGTTCGGTCCGATGGCTTGTCGGATAACCTCCCGCCAATGGCCTACCTCCTCCTGGCTCTTGCCCAAGATCTGGCGAACCAAAGTCTGGAACGCCTGCCCCAACGTGCTGTACGGAATGTCTCGCTTATGTTGGTCGAATTTCCCCGCAATGAACAGGCCGCGCGGCGGGACGATCGCTTTCTGTAACTCGTTGACGACCGAGGACTTGCCAATACCGGAATAACCGGCTACCAGCGCTAACCCGGAAGTTCCGCTGACGACAACGCGCTCGAAGGCGTCGAGCAGCACCTTGACCTCCCGGTCACGACCGTACAATCTCTCGGGAATGCAGAGCCGGTCCGACGCATCGTGTGTTCCGAGAGAAAACGAATCGATGCGTCCGAGCTTTTCCCATTCTGCGAGGCATCTTCTAAGGTCGGCTTCAACGCCGGGCGCCGTTTGATAGCGATCTTCGGCGGTCTTGGCCAGCAGCCTCATGACGATGACAGAGACCGTTCCAGGGATCCCTTTGGCTCGCTCCTCCGGCGGCGCTGGCTGCCGGGCGATGTGGCAGTGCACCCACTCCATCGGATCCGAAGCGCTGAAGGGCAGCACACCCGTGAGCATTTCGTAGAAGGTAACGCCCAGGGAGTAAAGATCACTTCGAGAATCGATGGACCGATTCATGCGGCCGGTCTGTTCGGGCGCCATGTAGGCAAGCGTGCCGGCGATCATCTCAGGTGGTTCTGCCGGCTGGCGTTCGCGCGGAAGACGGGAAGCAATACCGAAACCAGTCAACCAGACCGCGCCGCTCGCAGAATCCACCAGAATGTTAGCCGGCTTGATATCCTTGTGGATAAGACCTTGTCGGTGGAGCTTACCCAGCGCAGCGGCAAGGCCGACCGCAAAGCGAAGGAACCGGCTTAATTCCATCGGTTGTCCCAGGAGCCGATCGAGTGGTTCGCCGCCAGGGTCCTCGAGTATAAGCATTGGCCGACCCTCACGACGAACAAGGGTGAGAGGTCGAGCCGCCCAGTCTGAATCAAGCTCATCCCGAAGCGAGTATTCGTGCTCAAGCCGCTCTAAGA
>JBEEIB010000209.1:0-3866 GCA_041167675.1 Verrucomicrobiota bacterium | reverse complement strand
CCTCTACCTGCAAGCCCTCAGAAATCGCCGCTCGCCCTTGAGCCAAAAAATCCCTTATCCCAATGTTTAAAAACTAAATCATTTTACTTGCGCAGACCAGCTCAGTTACTGCCCTACCGCTATTGGCAGATCACCGAGCCCTTCGTCCACTCGCCCTTTCCCGTGTCGCCTCCTTAAGTTGTGACGCGTATGGGCAGCCGCCGGGCGAAGTCAGGAGCGCGTCCCTACCGCTGACCATCGGTCATCAACTTCGCCGTTCCGGCGACTACTTGTGCCGGTAAGCGTTTCGCCTCTGCCATTTGGGCGAACAATTCGGTCCGAACAGCTTCGACGTTTGGTGACGGAGTAAGCGTGACGACAATCGATTTGGAAGTCGGCGTATTACTGATTTCCGCGACACTCCCAATCGGGACAAGGACATTGCCTTCAGGGAAATAGGTCGCAACGCACCCGCGCGGGATAGAGTAGGGGGCCACGAGGAAATGCTGCGCCTCGCGCTCCTGACCTTCAAAGTGGCTAGTAATATCAACGGGTTGACCCTGCTGAAAACTGAACTCCCGCATATCCTCCGGATTCATGAAGAGAACACGGCGGCCGTTGTAGATGCCGCGATACCGGTCATCGAGTCCGTAGATCGTAGTGTTGAATTGGTCTTGGCTTCGAATGGTTGTTAGAATGAAATAACCTGGAGGAAGATTGAATAGCTCGAAATCGTTGACGGTGAAATTTGCTTTTCCAGTCTTGGTCTGAAATTCGCGTTTATCACGAGGGCCGTTGGGCAAATAGAATACGTTTTGCGCGATTCGTTCGTTAAAACGGTCAAATCCAGGAATAACGGCCTCGATCTCGTCGCGGATAGCCGAGTAATTGTCCATCCATTCCTGCCAGGGAACGTGGCTTCGGTCCTTGAGCACTGTCTGAGCGAGTCGAGCGACAATGGCCGGCTCGCTCAGCAAATGTTCGGAAGCAGGCGCAAGGCGTCCACGCGACGGATTGATGATTCCCATGCTATCTTCGACAGTAACAAATTGTCGGCCGCTTTGCTGTTCATCGATCTCTGATCTTCCCAAGCAGGGAAGAATCAATGCCTGTCGGCCCGTGACGAGATGCGCACGGTTTAGCTTGGTTGATACGTGAGCGGTTAGAAGGCAATTCTGGAGAGCTTCGGCGGTGAGTTCCGTGTCGGGTGTTGCGGACAAAAAGTTTCCGCCCATTGCGAAGAACACCTTGATATGACCTCGGTGCATCGCCTTGATGGTATCAACGACATCAGTACCGACTGCTCGAGGCGGTTCAAAGTGATACCGCTCCGCCAAGCTATCGAGTAGTCTCGGTGACGGTCGCTCCCAGATGCCCATTGTTCGGTCACCCTGCACGTTGCTGTGGCCGCGCACCGGGCAAGCCCCGGCGCCCGGGCGTCCGATATTTCCGCGTAACAGAAGGAAGTTGACGATCTCTCTTAGAGTAGCCACCGCGTTGCGATGCTGAGTAAGGCCCATCGCCCAACAGCAGATAAGACTCTTTGCGTCCATCGCAATTTGGGCCGCTTGTCGGATCTGCTCTCGCGTCAATCCAGAGCTAGCGAGAATTGGTTCCCAGGGAGCGGCTCTAATCGAATCGATTAAAGGCTCAAATCCGGCAGTATATTTCGTGATGAAATCGTGATCAAAAACCGATCCGGGCTCCTGATCCTCGGCCGCCAGCATCTCTTTCATGATGCCTTTGAACAAAGCGAGGTCTCCGTTGACTTTTACCGGCAACCAGAGATCAGAAAGGCGGGTGCCACCGCCGACTGCAGTAAAAGGGTTTTTGAAATCCTGCGGATTCTTGAACCGGAAATTGCCGGTCTCAGGCAAAGGATTGATGCTGACGATTTTCGCACCATTGCGCTTGGCCCGTTCCAGCGAGGTTAACATCCGCGGATGATTGGTTCCGGGGTTCTGTCCGACGATAAAAATAGCCTCGGTTATATCGAAGTCGTGTAACGTGACCGTGCCTTTACCGATGCCAATTGTTTCTGATAGAGCGGCTCCGCTCGACTCATGGCACATGTTAGAACAGTCCGGCAGGTTATTCGTCCCGAATTGGCGAGCAAAAAGTTGGTAAAGATAAGCGGCTTCGTTGCTGGTCCTCCCTGATGTGTAGAACGCAGCCTGGCTCGGTGACTCCAGTCGATTTAACTCTTTGGCCAGGAGAGAAAATGCGTCATCCCAAGATATCGGCTCATAATGCGTTGACCCGTCCCGCAAAATCATGGGATGCGTCAATCGTCCTTGCTCATTGAGCCAAAAATCGGATTTCTGCAGGAGTTCGTGAATGCTGTATTTCGCAAAAAACTCGGGCGTGACTCGGCGCAAAGTACCTTCGTCCGAAACCGCTTTAGCACCATTTTCACAAAATTCTGCGAAATGGCGATGATCGTCGGGACTTGGCCACGCACAGCTCTGGCAATCAAAGCCATGAATCTTATTGACCTCGAACAGAGCGGAAGTGCCTCGCGCTATTCCCATTCGTCCCATCACGTAACGCAGGGTCTGGATGATCGCCGGAATACCGGCCGCGGTCTCGTGGCGCCTTCTTTGCTTGGCTGGATCAGTTTCTACTGGCGGCTGTGCTCCTGGAACGGAGCCGCCCGGCGCAAGGTCCCGGTCAGATCCATTGTTTTGTGTCGAGCGCCGTTTCGTTTCTTCCATTCGAACATGAGTGGGCGATGAATTGTGTTGATCCATGGTATGACTGCTAACTCCATCTAGCTGGTAACGAACTCCCTGGCGGCCGTAGCTTCGAGCGACTTAATCCGCTGTCGGCCGGAATAGAGATTGAAACGATTTCCGCGGAGAAATCCGATTAGGGTAAGATCATACTGCCTAGCGAGTTCGACTGCCAAAGAAGACGGTGCCCCAACTGCCGCCATGATCGGGATACTTGCCATGATGGCCTTTTGAACCAGTTCGAAGCCGGCTCGACCGCTAACCATGAGAATGGAGTCCGACAGATCGACTGTGTTCGTGAGCAGCGCATGCCCGATCACCTTATCCACCGCGTTGTGCCGCCCAATATCCTCACGAACCGCGCGGACCGTTCCCTCAGAGCCGATCAACGCCGCGGCGTGCAGTCCTCCCGTCTTTGAAAAATGAGCTTGTTGCTGGAGGAGGCGCTCCGGAAGAGCCAAAACCGTTTTGATGTCCACCTGAGGCGAGCGCGGCAAGAGAGAAATCTCCCGGTTAATCGCCAACGCTTCGACCGAAGTCTTACCGCAGACCCCGCAGCTTGATGAGGTATAAAAATGACGTTCCAGCCGCTTCAGGTCGACCTCGTGACTCAACGTTATCAATATTGAGTTTTCGTTGTCGCTCTTGAGCTCAGTCGCTTCGATCCAAGAGGACTCATGGATGATCCCCTCGGTAAACAAAAACCCAACCGCAAGTTCTCGGTCCGATCCCGGTGTCCGCATCGTAATCGAGACTGGCTTTTGAACCACACTTGGACCGCGCCGGAAGCGAACGCGGATCTCCAGCGGCTCTTCAATTGTCAATGTATCGCTGGCATATTGCGCAGGTTGGCCCGCAATAACGCGTTCAATAATAAGCCGCTTTGATCCTTCAATTATAGTGTCTTCCAATGAAGCCACTGATAAAGATAGCTGCGCTTTTTGTGGTCTGCAATGAGATCAGGAGGAACGCTGACAACGCCGGGAGCGCCGGTAACGCCGACAACGCGGTCCGAAGGGCCTTGGGAGGTGCGCCTGAGAGTACGCAACAACAATGGGGTGAAAGTCCTCATCGGACAGAAACACTGGTCTGTCGGTAGCGGAAGGCAACTGGGTCGTCGAGAGACGGGGTGGAGAGCAGCCGAAAGCGAAAGAG
>JBEEIB010000208.1:0-26236 GCA_041167675.1 Verrucomicrobiota bacterium | reverse complement strand
ATGTCCTGCTTCATTTAGTAATGTTTAATTAAGCAACCTGCAGGTTGCAAATATATATGCAACTTTTGAGTTAGCCGAAGAGGTCTACGCACTCTACGAAGCCGGACCGTTGGGCTACGTGCTCTACCGGCGGTTGCGGGAGCTAGGGATTAAGGCTCTGGTCTGCGCCCCGGAATGCTTGGAGCAAGGAATTACAATTTAGCGCGGCCGCAATACCCATAAACGGTACAAGGGCGAAAACCTCGGCGCTTTAGGTGGGTGTGCCCATCCGTGTGGCTTTCCCCATGCGCCGGGTTTGAGCCATTGGTGGCTCGCTACAATTTTGGCGCGGCCGCAATTCCCGAAACGGTATTGCGGGCTGCACTGAGGCTCTCGCCAAGTGGCGTGGGTCAATTTTACCGGCTAAGCGGCTCGCAAGATTTGCAAGAGCAGCGCGCCAATGCGACATACATCGCCACCTCCTTATTCCAAGCTGATGGATCACATTCCTACTCGCGCTGAGATTGCCGTTGCTGATACCTGGGATCTCACTCCTCTGTTTGAAACCGAATCCGATTATCAGGCCGCATTGGCCGAACTGCGGAAGGCGATTCCGCAATATGCACAGTTCAAAGGTCGATTCACCGAATTCGCGGAAGACCTATACCAGTGCCTGGAGTTCGATAAATCGGTCGATCAGATTGCGGAGCGTCTTGGTCACTACGCCTCACTCAAATACGCGGAAGATGGTTCGAATCGCGAGCATTTGGCTCGTCGAACGGAATTGGCCAACGTGTTAACCCAGCGCCGAGAAGCTTCAGCGTTCATTGGACCGGGGATCCAGGCGATTCCAGACTCCGTTTTCGAGGCTTTTTTGAATGATCCGACTCTTGCAGACTGGCGCCGATTGCTAGTCCGATTGCGACGTTATCGGCCACACACGTTGTCCGAACCGGAAGAAAGAATTCTCGCAGCCGGCTCGATCATCATTCGCGCGCACCAAGATACTTTTTCTCAGCTGACCAATGTGGATATGAAGTTCGGTGCCGTGGTGGGTGCCGAAGGTGAAGAAGTTCCACTCTCCCAAAGCTCATACGTTTCCCTTCTGCAAAATCAGAATCGCGAGATCCGCCATCGCGCATTTGTTCAGTTCTACCAAGAATTCTCCGATCATCGATACACATTGGCGTCCTCTTTAGCCGCCTCGATCCGAGGCGACGTTTTCTACGCCAGGATGCGCAAGTATCCGTCGGCTCGGGCCGCCTCGCTGTTCGGCGATGATATTCCGTTACCGGTGTACGACAACCTGATCTCGACGGTTCGGAAGCACTTACCGGTACTGCACGAATATTACGCGCTTCGCCAGGAGATCCTTCAACTCGATGGAATCCACCAGTACGACACATTCGTACCTTTAGTCCCAAAAGTGGCGAGGCATGTGCCTTTTGACGAAGCGATCCACCTGGTTACCGAATCGCTACAACCTCTCGGGAGTGAATATGTCGATACTCTGCGTAATGGATTAAGAGCTCGCTGGGTCGACCGATACGAGACGAAAGGAAAGCGCAGCGGGGCCTTTTCTTCCTCCAGCTACGGCAACGCGCCCTACATCTTGATGAATTACCGCGCCGACGTTTTTTCCGACGTGTTCACCCTTGCGCACGAGAGCGGACATTCGATGCACAGCTGGTATTCGCAGCGAAACCAGCTTTTTCAAGACTATAGCTATCCTATCTTTCTCGCCGAGGTAGCTTCTACCTTTAACGAAGAACTTTTAACTCACTATCTGCTTGAGCGAGCGGATGACGTTAGTTTGCGAGCTTATCTCATCGATCGTCAGATCGAAGACATTCGGTCGGTTCTATTTCGTCAAACGATGTTCGCCGAATTCGAAAAGGAAACGCACCAACGCGAGGAAGAAGGAGGTCCGGTCACTCTCGATATATTCGAATCAATTTACCGTGAACTGCTTCAGGCCTATTACGGACCTGACTTTGCGTTGGATCCAGAATTGAATATCGAATGTCTCCGGATTCCCCACTTCTATTCGGCCTTCTACGTTTACAAATATGCCACCGGAATCTCTGCTGCCATCGCTCTGGCTAGGCGGGTTCTAGAGGACGGAGACACGGCGATTGCCCGCTATCTTTACTTTCTCAAGTCTGGCGGCTCGAGATTTCCGATCGAGACTTTGCAGGCGGCAGGTGTGGATATGTTGACCTCCGAGCCGGTAGACCAAGCAATTGAGCTGTTTGGCCGGCGGTTGCAGGAATTGAGAGAGTTATTGATCCACTGACCCATCTGGAATTCAGAATCCAGAAGCTAGAAACTAGAAACTAGAAGAGCAGGTTGGCACTATTTCTGTTCCTAGGGTTACGCCCTCTAGGCTTTCCTGAAACGCGGCGACGCCGCTCCCTCTCGCGGCGCCTTTCTGATGATCCGGTCGGAGTTCGACACGCCTCGCAATTTTGAGAAATTTTTCCCACTAAATTTCATAGATTCCGCACTGGCTAGATTAACAATCTCGTGCTATAGACGATAGCAGCTGAAGAGCTGAAAAAATCGAAACAACAGAGTTCTGAGACGGAGGGTTACCGTGAATAAAATAACAACAAGGGAAGGTGTTGAAAGACTCGAAGAAGGCCAAGAAGAAAAGCTCAGTGTCTCGAATATTCCGAGGCTAAGCGCAGGAGAGCTTTTTCGCCTGGCAGCACAACTGGAAGTTCGCTCTACCAAGAACGAGGTAGCCGATTCGCCCGGCACAATTTTTTATCCTTACATCGAGTAAGCGGCGCCCGGGAACTATCGTGCGCGCCCCGGAATCGAGCCCAAGGATTATGGAGCATTATATCATCAGGGGTAATCCGCGGGAGCGGCACCTGTCCGGCGAAGCCTACACCCCCGGATCAAATTACCGCGCAGAAAATTGGCCAAGTCGGGGAGCTACTCCCCTCCGTCGTCAGGGTTGCTTCCGCCAACGCTGGGCATCGCAACACTCTCTCTAATACGAAGCTTGAGCCCCGGTTATGTTTTTTCGATGGATCCATGGCATAAGTGACCGCAGACGCGAGCCCACTTTCTCGATCGGATGTTTTTGGCCGTCTTTGAGCAGCTTCTTGTAACCAGGCAAACCCTTCTCGTACTCGCCGATCCAACCTTTCGCGAATTTTCCAGATTGGATCTCTTTCAAAGCACGCTTCATTTTCTTTTTTACGGTGCCATCAATGATTGTCGGTCCGACCGAAACGTCACCCCATTTGGCTGTTTCCGAAATCGAAAACCGCATTCCGGCAATCCCCGATTCATACATTAAATCCACGATCAACTTGAGTTCGTGCAGGCACTCGAAATAAGCCATTTCCGGTTGGTAGCCAGCCTCGATGAGCGTTTCGAATCCGTTCTGGACGAGAGCAGTCAAGCCACCGCACAAAACCGTTTGCTCGCCAAACAAATCGGTCTCGGTCTCTTCCTTGAACGTTGTCTCGAGTACACCAGCTCGAGTTGCGCCGATCCCTTTGGCCCAAGCCAGAGCAATCTTTTTGGCTTTTTTCGAAGGATTTTGATACACGGCGATCAAAGCGGGCACTCCTTTACCCTCCAGATATTGCCGTCGAACGATATGACCGGGTCCTTTCGGAGCGACCATAATCACGTCTACTTCAGCCGGCGGTTTGACCGTCTGAAAATGGATGGCAAATCCATGACTAAAGAGCAGCGTTTTTCCCGGGCGAAGATGCGGAGCAACCTCCTTTTCGTAGATCGAGGCGATCTTCAAATCCGGTGTAGCGAAGAATATGATATCAGCTTTTTGGGCCGCTTCCGCTACCGAAGAGACTTCAAAACCGTGTTCTTTGGCCACGGCGATCGATTTGCTGCCCTCGTGCAAACCGACAATGACATCCACCCCGCTGTCTTTGAGATTCAGTGCGTGGGCATGACCTTGCGACCCGAAGCCGATCACTGCACATACCTTTCCATGCAGGAGGCTTAGGTCGGCATCTTTATCTGTATAGACTTTTGCTGGCATAGAATGATTTGCTTGTTGGTCAGTCGAGGCGCGTTCACTCAGCTCGATCCATTGCGACCCTGCCGGTCCTCGTTAGATCACTGACGCCAAAGTTCTCCATGAGTTTGAGAAACTTCGTGATCTTGCTCTCGTTGCCGGTTATCTCGATGGCGAGACGCTTCGGCTGAACGTCGACAATTTTGGCTCGAAAAATATCACAGATTTGCATTACCTCGGAACGGGTCTGCGAATCCGCTTTCACCCGAAGCATCACCAATTCCCGGTCTACGAATTGACCGTCCCGAAAGTCCTGGATTTCAATTACATCAACCAATTTGCTAAGCTGCCGAGTTACCTGTTCCAGGACAGTATCGTCTCCACGGACAACGATGGTCATTCGCGAGGTTGAAGGATCGTTCGCCGGCGCGACATTCAAGCTATCGATATTGAATCCGCGCCCACTGAACATTCCTGCGATCCGCGCAAGGACGCCGAACCGATTCTCCACCAGAATAGAGATTGTGTGACGCATAGCTAAGGGGGGAAATCATCCGGCGAACCGCTGCAAAATCAATAAAAAACATGGGAATTTCCGCGGCAAGGAAGCCGCGCCATGGCAAACACATCTGCCTGCCGCCAAGTCCTGTTCACACGTTGGAGGGTCGCCATCGCGCTGATCGACGATCATTCGCTCAGGCGAAGTCGGTTGACTGAGATACGGTCTCCCATGCTTCGATCTCTCCATTGAGCGAACCGATCTTCTCGCGCACCAGCCTCAGCGCGTCGCTGCCAAGAAGGAGATGCACCGGCGGGTTGTCCGCTGCCACTAGCTTCAGCAGCACCTGCGCCGCTTTGACCGGGTCGCCAGCCTGGTGGCGGCGGAACTCGGTGTCTCGGTGGTGCCGGCTTCGATCGCCCAGGTACGGGTGGCGGGCGTCGACCACGTGCCAATCGCGGAGGATCCGCCAATCGCCCGGTTGGCCCTCGCAATCCGCCCGAACGAATGTTCGCCGGTTGTCCACAACTTCGCCGCCCTGGTTGTCGCGGAGCAGCGGATCCCTCGCAATCGGCGAAAACACACGAACCACAAATAGACGCGAATAGGCCGCGCCTATCAGAGCCGACGGCAAATTTGTCCCTTCAACTCTCCCTTTCGATTTCTACCGAGTTGTCTATACCAACCTCCCGTGCCATCGTCGCGCCGGGTATGACCATCTTCACAGCTCCGGAAAAACGCTATCAGGGATACATTTTTGATTGTGACGGTACCTTGGCGCACTCGATGCCAGTTCATTATCTGGCTTGGAAAAAGGCGGTGAGAGAAGCCGGTGGCCAAATTCCGGAGGATCTTTTCTACAGTCTTGGCGGCGTGCCAAGCCGGCAGATAGTTTCTTTATTGAACGAGAAATTCGGTTCTCAGATGGACCCCGACGGTGTGGCCACGTTGAAGGAAGCATATTATGTCGATCTTTTGGCTGAGGTTACTCCGATCGAAGAACTCATCACGTTCGCGAGAGAAGTTGCCCTTTTTGCCAAGGTCGCCGTCGCGTCAGGAGGCATTTTGCCCGTTGTTCTGAAGACGCTGGATAGTATCGACTTCGCTGGATTCTTTTCCGTGGTCGTCACCAGCGAGCAAGTTCCGCGCGGCAAACCGTATCCAGATATGTTTCTTGAAGCTGCCCGGCGACTCGATGTTTCACCGGAGGCTTGCCTGGTTTTGGAAGATAGTCCGGCCGGTTTCGAAGCCGCCGAAGCCGCGGGCATGGATTACGCCGTAGTGTCACGCCCGGTCAGTGCGTGAGGACGTGACGGCATCACAATCTCGCGACATACAGGCCGCGTGACATTAATCCTTCCGGCAAATACTCTACTGGCAGGCCGGCATTTCGAAAAAAGCCGAACCATTGCTGCTGGCTGAGTAACCTCAGTTCGTGCCGCTCAGTTGCGTATTCTACCTCAGTTCCGTTCACGAATAGATAATGGGCATCGAGGAATGACCGGTCACCGTCGCGCTGGTTACGAATCACCCGGCAAACCTTCCTCTCCCCATCCTCGGCTGCAATCATATGAGCGGGCCCACTTAACCAGGCATCCGGCTCAATCCATGGCTCAATGAAAAATAGCACCGCTTGGTTCAAGATGACTTTTGAAGCAGGAAAGAGCTGATTTGATCGATTCGTCATCGTAGCCAATGGAGCTGAATAGGCAAAGAATGACATCGAATTTCATTCCCAGTTGGAACTGGCTCATATCGGCAATATGAAAATCGCTTCGCGGAAGTTTGTTCTTTGCCAGCTGGATAAAGGCCGAATCGATGTCGAGTCCTACCGTTTGGTAATCAGACAAGAATCGCAGGTGCTCTGCGGTGCCACAGGCAACATCAAGTATGGATCGGGCTTCGGGAACGTATTTCGCGACCAGGTTGCGTAACTTCTCGACTTCGCCCCGATAATCCTTCGATCCGTAAATGAGATCGTAGTATTCGGCCGATTCGGAAAACATGGTTCTACGCAAATTGCCTTGCCGCACTTCTGAAGGAATAGGCGCATTCCTCATTGGGAACGCTAGTCTTTAAATGGCACGAAGGCGACTGCGCGTTCGACTGGATAACGAATCATGCCCGGTTCAGATGGAATCGCAAGTGGCGCGCAAAGGTCTCGCCGGACAGTCGCCGCTACCGATTGCGAAACCTCGGGCAATCTCTATCGATTTGGTCACACCAGATTGCGGGGCGAAGCAGATCCAGCAATCAAGCCTCGAATCGCTCTCTTCTAGCTTCTAGATTCCAGATTCTGGCTTCTGAATTCTAGAATCAGTTCGTCGCTATCGAGCTTCCGTTAGCGGAGCGATTTAGCCCCCACAGCAACATCCTTTCAGCATCGTCAAAAATCGTATGATGGGTCCCTCCGAGCTGAACCAAAATAACTTCGCGAGATCCGTTCGAAGCACTCGAGATGAGACAACGTCCGCTTGGACCAGTATAGCCAGTTTTCATCCCAGTGAACATCGGCGACCGCCCGATCAGCTTGTTGGTCGCTTCAAAATATCGCTGCCGGCCGGAATTATAGGTGAACGTAAAACCCGGCATTCGCATGTACTCCCGCAACACTGGCGCGTGATAGGCAGCGAAAGCGATCCGAGCCATGTCACGGGCAGTCGAGTATTGGCCAGGAATTGGAAGACCATTTGGATTCACGAAATGACTTTGCGTCGCTCCCAATGAAAAGGCCTTTGAGTTCATTCGTTGGGCGAAGGCAGCAATGCTTCCGGCTTCATTACGGGCAAGGCAAACGGCCGCATCGTTGCAGCTATGAATCAGCAACGCTCCCAAAAGTTGGCGGGCCGTATAAGTATCGCCGGCGCGAAATCCTAGTTTGGTTGGTTCAACCTGGCAATCGGAAGTGATTACTCGGTCTGTTCTGTCCAAATTTCCGCTTTGAATGATAATGAGAGCGGTGAGTAGCTTTTGCGTACTCGCGACCGGCCGTCGCACATCAGGCTCTTTAAAATAGAGCACGGCTCCAGTCCTAGCGTCGATCATCATCGCCGAACCGGCAATGGTGTCTGGCGCATTAGCCGGATAAAGGCGAAGACCGGCGGCTCCGGATGGATCATCGGCAACGCCTCGCCGCAGGATCGGACTCTGCACGGTCGATTGTTGCCTTGAGGTATCGGGGAAAGGCTGAACCGGCAACGCTCGACGGACAGGTTTACCCTCACCGTGAGCAATCCCTCCGCCCGCTAAAACGATACAACTCAAAATAACGGTGACTACATGCCGCATCAGATCCAGTGATTTACTCAGAAATCGGTTTAACGCAATTGCGGACTAAAAACCTCCAAGCAGGAATCCGGAAGAATTCTATTCAAATCACGGCGCAAAACTGTTAGAGTGTGGTGCCAATGATGTTCCGTTTCGTCTCGTTGGCAGCATTAGTCGCTTTATTTCTTCTCGTCGGCTGTGCTGAGCGTTCACTCCCTGAATACGAAGCGCCCCTGAAACGCAGCGCTTATATGAAGATTCGCACTACCGCGTATACCCACACCGAAAGCGATCACATCAAATACGCCGCTTCCAGCGCGCTGGGGACGCCGCTCCAATCCGGGTCGATTCGGAGTGCGGCTGGCGACTGGGCTCGCTGGCCGGTTGGAACGAAGTTTATGATTGTGGCGACCGGCAAAATTTATCAAATCGATGATTATGGTTGGGCATTGGCCGGAAGAAATACCATCGACCTTTATTGCCCGAGCCGATCAGAGATGAATGAGTGGGGAGTGCGCCGCGTCACGATCCAGATCTTGGAATGGGGAGATCCCTGGCGAAGTTATCACGTCCTCAAACCGCGTTCGGAAAACAGCAGCAATGCCCATGTCCGCCGGATGATGACAGAGATTAAGCGGTTCTATGGAATGCTTACCATTCAGCGCGCACGGTTTCCCGTTCTGCGCGATCACGATGTGAGCGTACGATAACATGTCGCGGTAGGGAAACAGATCCAGCGAAAGCAGGATCTCTGAGCCTGCCCTGATCGCATCGGATCGCGAATGGGATTCCTCTCTGACCGTGTCGCGACATGAGAGCCACATAACGTCGATCCTTCCGACGAATATTCGACTTGTAGGCCTGCGCTTCGAAAAAGTCGAGGTGTTCCCCGGCACCAAGTTTTTCAATTGTGGCCCGCTAGACCGCTACCCTGGTCTCTGCTGTCTAGCGCCTACTTCTCACTGAATGTTGTCCCACAAGAACGCCAACTGATCGGCTCGCTCTTCGATGATCTTGGCAATCGGTTTGCCACCTCCATGCCCGGCTTTGGTATCGACCCGGATGAGAATAGGTTGACCGCAACTTTGCGCGGCTTGAAGCGTCGCAGCAAACTTAAAGGAATGGCCTGGAACCACCCGATCGTCATGGTCCGCGGTCGTTATCAGGGTCGGTGGATAACAAGTTCCGGGATGAACATTATGTAACGGCGAGTATTTGATCAGGTACTTGAAGTCCTCCGGATTATCCGAACTTCCGTAGTCTGAAATCCAAGCAGAGCCTATCGTGAACTTTTGGTAACGCAGCATATCAAGTACACCGACTGCCGGAACGGTCGCACCGAAGAGATCCGGGCGCTGGGTTAAGCATGCGCCGACCAACAAACCACCATTTGATCCGCCAAGAATGCCAAGATGTTTAGGGCTGGTATATTTTTCTGCGATTAACGTTTCTGCCGCCGCGACA
Source organism: Verrucomicrobiota bacterium (assembly GCA_041167675.1). Lineage (GTDB taxonomy): Bacteria > Verrucomicrobiota > Verrucomicrobiia > Chthoniobacterales > JAFAMB01 > DASTDH01. The sequence continues at coordinate 17,024 of JBEEIB010000208.1, read as the reverse complement.
AAATCGTCGAATACATTCTGTTTGCGGTCTTTGGTACCAGCTTGGTGCCAATCTTCGCCATACTCGCCACCGCCGCGCAAATTTGGCTCAGCCAAGACGCCTCCTTTTTCCACCCAGGTAAAGTACGAATAGGAGAATTCCGGCTTTATGGAAATATTGAACCCGCCGTACCCGGTCAGCAAAACAGGGTTGGCGCCATCCAACTTAATCCCTTTACGGTGCACGATAAACATTGGCACGCGAGTACCGTCTTTCGAACTGTAAAAGATCTGCTTGGTCTCGTAATCGTCCGAAGAAATCGGCACGGACGGCTTGCGAAAGACCTCGTTCTTTCCCGTACTCACATCGTAACGGTAAATAGCGGCCGGAAAGACAAACGAATTGAAGGAGTAAAACAGCTCTGGTCGATCCTGATCTCCGGAGAGTGCGTCAACTGAGCCAAGCGTCGGCAGCGGCACATCCGTTTCTGTTTTGCCATCGAGAGAAGCGATCTTTAATTGATTCTTTGCATCCGCCAGATAATTGAGAACTAGCTTACCGCCAACCACCTCAACTTCTTCCAATAGATCCTTCGACTCAGCGATGACGTCATCCGCGACAGGTTGATCCAGATGAGACAAATCGACCGCGATCACTTTGTACTTCGGAGCGTTCTTATCCGTACGAAGCAAAAGACGATCACCGACGACACTGAACGCTTCATATTGTGCATCCAATTGCGCAAAGATCGGGCGCAAAGGTGAATCTATTTTGGGGTGGCTTGGATCGCCCAGATTCATAACATATACCGCATTTTTCGGGACCGTATTCTCGGAAGCCGTGATGATCAGGTAACGCCCATTCTTAGGGATAGACGCATGTAGCAACCACTCCGGATGATCGGGTCTCTGATAAATGAGCTGATCTTTGTCCTGCGAATCGCCCAACCGGTGATAATAAATTTTGGGATCGCGCAAACTCTCCAGCTTTTGACCAGAGGCGCTCGAAGGAGCCGGGTATCTGGTATAGAAAAATCCCAGGTTGTCTTTGGTCCAGCCGATGACCGAAAACTTTACCCAGCGAACCAAATCCGGCAGATCCCGATTAGTTTCCAGGTCGCGCACATGGATTTCATTCCAGTCTGAGCCGCTCGATTCCAAGCCGTACGCGAAGAACTTACCATCGCTGCTGAGGGCGGTGGAACCAACTGAGATTGTTCCATCCGCCGCAAGCTTGTTCGGATCGAGAACTACTTGCGGTGCATCACTGAGAGTTTTGACCGTGTAGATGACGTTCTGATTCTGTAAGCCGTCATTTTTATCGTAAATGTATCGGCCACCTTCCCAGTAGGGCGGCGAATATCGCTCAAATTTCAGAAGCTTAGTTAGCCCTTCTTGGAAATCTCCCCGGCTTGGCAATTTTTCCAGATAAGGTAACGAAATTGCATTTTCTTTCTTTATCCAGGCAATGGTCTCTGGAGAATCCGAGTTTTCTAACCATCGATATGGATCGGCGATCTTCGTGCCATGGTAATCGTCTACTGTGTCCTCCTTGGTGGTCTCCGGATATTCATAGTTCTTGGCCATCGTCGTGCCGAGCAATAGGAACAGGAACAAAGCTCCTCGAATCATGAGCCGAACGGAAGCACGAGAATCAATCCAGCGCTAGCGTGAGGAAAATTGGTAGGCGAAAACCCGTGTTCGTCCGGCCGCTGCGTGGCCGCTGCCGGATCGTCGCCAGAGGTGTTCCTCGAAGTCACAGCTTTAAGGCACGCAAAAGCGTAGCGATGTCGGCCTGGGCGCGCTCCGAGCGTTGGAATGCCTGTCTGCGCGGATCGCGCCGGCACTGTTTGCTTCAAACGCTTCGTCCCACCCTCCGGGACGATATGTTTGAACGCCCAATCCTATTTGATCGTGTGCGCGATGCTCTTTCCTGCGCAACGGCAGCTTTTGCCGATCTTTCCAGATCGATCAACGTACGCTTTCGAGCGACACCCCAACGATAACCTCCCATCTCGCCGTTTCCGCGAATCACCCGATGGCAAGGAACTGCAATGGCGATTTTGTTTGAGGCGCACGCCTGCGCTACCGCCCGATGGGCGCCGGGATTCCGAATACCGCGCGCAACCTCTGAGTAAGATTGGATTTCGCCATAGGGAATGGACTGGAGGTATGTCCAAACCCGGAATTGAAACGCGGTTCCGCGAACGTCGATCGGCAAAAACAATCGCTGTCGATCGCCGCTCAAATGCCGGATCAATGCCTGAACCCAAAGACCAAACTGTTCGGGATACGGCTGCTTCATTTCCGCAAGAGCTGCAGCTGGATATTCGGTGCGTAGCATCTGAAGAAGTTTGAGTCTGGAATCGCCAAACTGAACAAAACATAGGCCTCGATCGGTCGCACCAACCATCATTAGTCCGACCGGGCTTTGGATCGTGACATACGAAATCGATACATGATCACCGCCCGCTCGATACTCCGTCGGGGTCATTCCGAGACGCGTGTTAACTCGCTCGTACACTCGACTGTTTGAACCGAATCCTGCATCGTAGATGGCTTCGGTCAGAGAATTGCCTGATCGAAATTGTTTCTTGAGAGTTTCAAGTCGGCAAGCTTCCAAATATTGTCTCGGTGTCACCCCTACTACTGCCTTGAACGTGCGTTGAAGATGAAAAGGGCTGAGGCAAGCTTTCTGGCTGAGCCACTGCAAGTTGAGCGGCTCGGAGCTATTTTTGCGGATGAAATCGCAAAGAGCATAGATCCGTCTTTCCGTGCTATCGTCCTTTCCACTCACTAGCGGACGACAGCGTAAGCAGGGCCGAAGGTTATCCGCTATCGCCTCAGCGGCCGTCTTATAGAATCTGATGTTCTTGCGTAATGGGCGCCGGGCTGGACACGACGGCCGGCAGAAAACTCCGGTCGTCAGTACGCCGAAGAAGAATTGGCCATCCTCGCTTTTCTCTTTCTTCAGCACGGCTTCCCAGCAAGCTTCTTCATTAAGCGACTGCCTGGCTAGTGATCTGGCTCCGTTCATAACCAACGGCTCATTAGAACCTGCGACTTTCGTTTGCACAGCGTGATTCTACATTCCGTTACCACGTTTAAACTCCAGTTCTTGCGGCCAAATTCAAATACCCGTGCTGCAATCATCAGACGATCAAGTCGGCAACACTCCATTTCGAAAAATGCTCGATGCCACGCTTGCTCGAGTCCCAGCAAAATCCACCCCTTCACCTCCCGCTTTACAACTTCCGTCCGGCGGCACATATTCCGCCCCTTATGTGGCTGTCGATTCTTATACCGATCCTCCTAGTAATCCTAGTGGTCGTTTGCTTACTCCTTGTACTCGTGGTGCTTATGCAGCGCCCGCGCAGCGAGGGCTTGGGAGCGGCGTTCGGGTCGGGCATGACCGAGAACATATTCGGCGCTCAGACTTCTTCGGTATTGACGAAAGCAACAGTTTATCTTGGGGGGATCTTTTTCGGGGTAACTTTGATACTCACCTTTTTGACCGCGAAACAAAGTCTGGAACGACGCGCCGGCGTTCTCGAAAGTGAAGCTAAGACCGCAAAACCATTGCCGAGCGCAACTCCGTCAGCTGTTGCTTCCTCCAGCCCGGTAGCCTCCGCTTCACCCAACGCCTCCGCTTCGGTAACCAGCAGCCCAAACTCAACGCCGGAAGCGACGCCAACGACTACCGCGCGGCCAACGGTTTCACCCTCTCCTTCGGTCAGTAACAAGGACGGATCACCCACCCCTACTCCCTGAAGCGTGAAAAGTGCGAGCAGGCTGATCGGATCTGCCGTTGTCGGCCTGTTCGTTTGCTCTTCTCTGACCAGCTGCGATTCCTCGGGGTCGCGTGCCGATCTGGTAATCTTAAACGGGGCTGAGCCCGAATCTATCGACCCGGCAGTGATCACCGGGCAACTAGATGGTCGTGTCGCCTATGCGCTTTTCGACGGCCTCGTGCACTTCGATCGCCACGGAGTTCCGCAACCGGCGATTGCCCAATCATGGGATCTCTCGTCCAACGCGACGACCTATACCTTTCACCTTCGGTCAAATGCCAAGTGGAGCAATAACGAGCCGGTGACCGCAATCGACTTCGTCGAATCATGGAAGCGGACCCTCCTACCCGAAACGGCCGCGGAATACGCATATGTGATGTACCACATCAAAAATGCCCAGGCCTTTAATGAAGGTAAAATCAAAGACTTTTCTCTGGTCGGAGTCCATGCCCTTGATGCGCAGACGCTGCGGGTTGAACTCGAAGACCCAACCCCGTATTTCCTCGATCTCCTGGCGTACGTTCCCTATCTACCCGTTTACATTCCATCAGTGAAACAGTTCGGGGACGATTGGATTAAGCCGGCTCACCTGGTGAACGATGGGCCATTCCTGATGGAGGAATGGCGACTTAACTATCGGATCCGGCTTCGTAAGAATCCTAACTATTGGGATGCGCAAAACGTGCGTTTGCAGACAGTTGATTTACTTCCGATTGAGAACGCCATCTCCGCCTACAATTTCTATGCATCGAAAGTCGCCGATCTGATTCTGGACAAAGGGCTCACTCCGCCCTCGCTTATCCCGGAAATAAAGCGCCGGCCCGATTTTCATGCTGCTCCATTTCTGGGCGACTACTTCATTCGGTTCAACGTAACGCGAAAAGCTTTCAGCGATGCGAGAGTGCGTCAAGCGTTTGCCATGGCGATCGAACGGCAGCGAATTGTGCAGAAGATAACTCAAGCCGGGGAACCCCCGGCCTACTCTTTCACGCCGCCAGGCACCGCCGGTTACCAGCCTCCTGAAATGTTTCATTTCGATCCGGAAAAAGCGCGCCAACTGCTGGCCGATGCCGGCTATCCGCAGGGGCGCGGATTTCCCACTGTGACTTACCTCTATGACAACAAAAAGTTGAATGAAGACATCGCGATAGAAATTCAGAGTATGCTTTGGCAGGAGTTGGGCGTTCACGTCGAACTCCAAAAGCAGGAGTGGAAGGTTTACCTGAATTCGATGAATCGTCGAGACTACGACTTTTGCCGATCAAGCTGGATCGGTGACTACAATGATCCTAACACTTTCCTAGACTGCTTTGTGACTAATGGCGGAAACAATCGGACCGGTTGGAGCAACCAAGAATACGATCGATTGATCGAGGCGGCGGGCAAAGAGGCCGATCAACGAAAACGGTTTGATTACTTTCGGCAAGCCGAAGACATCTTACTCAATCAAGCGACACCGATCTGCCCGCTCTATTTCTACATGGGCATCCAGATCTACGATAATGCTAAGCTCGGCGGAATTGAACCGAACTTGCTCGACGAACATCCTTTTCGCGAGATGTATCGAAAGGAAGACGAAGTGTTAGCGGCTGGGCGGTGACGCGGCGAACGGTTCGAGACCTAATTTTCCCACAGAGAAATCGTAGCTTCTCTGTTGCGCCGGGTAATGTCCGTCTTTTGTTTCCTTTTTTGCAATCTCTGCGTTCTTTTGCGGCTATTCATCCGTCGGGAATTGTGGCAACGATGGCAACTCTCACAGATCCTGCTTCCACCGGATCTATTTCGCCCAACCATGCTGGTTCATCATCTCCCGATATGCCATCTGATCGTCGTACATGCGATGATATACGCGATATTTCCTTCGATGGTACCCTGCCGTTTCGGTGTTCGGTTCAATCGCGCTAGCCACGGCGGTCATCGCGGTCATCGCCTCCAAAATGGTCGGATAGGCTTTGGCGGCGACTGCGCCGAGAATCGCTGAACCAAGTAAGACCGCCTCCGGCTCTTTGGGTAGAACCAGATCACAACGAGTGATATCCACGTGTTCACGAAGAAAGACGTCGTTCTTGAGACCTCCTCCACACGCAAAAATCTTGGAGATGCGGTACCCTTGCCGATTCATCTCCTCCACGATGTGGCGCACCTGATAGGCGATCGCTTGGATCGCAGCAAGGTAGATTAGGGCCAAGTCATCGACGGTTGCAGATAGCTGGAGCCCTGAAATCATACCGCGGAGATTCGGATTGGCTCGAGGCGATCGGTTTCCATGAAAATCAGGATAAAGGTGAAAGTCCTCGGTCAGCTCACCGATATTCGCTTTAGTCCGGTTGAGCTGCATTTCCTTCAGGCGGCGATTCAGGAAGTCAAATATCGAAAGACCGGCCTTATCTGCCTCTTTTTTAGCTTCTCCGTAGGCGGCGTGATTATAGATCAAGTGATCGATCAGCGCGCCGGTCGCCGACTGTCCACCTTCGGTCAACCAGAGGCCCGGAATCATCGCAGAATAGTAAGGTCCCCAGACACCGTGAATGTATCGTGGCTCCGGAGATACCGCCATAAAACAGGAGGAGGTTCCGGCAATCATCGCAACTCGTTCTTCCAAAAGCCTTGCGTCCAGTATCTCTCCGGGCTGAACAGCACCGAGAACCCCGAGGCCGCCAGCATGCGCATCAATGATCGAGGCGCCCACTGCGATCCCCGGCCGAAGGCCTAGCTCCGCGGCAGCCTCAGCAGTGAGACCGTTTCCGACCGGTTCTCCCATCGGCCGTACTTTTGTACCGATCCGCTGATAGCCTTCCTCAACCAAGTCGGCCAGATCGATGGTCCGCCAATACACATCGCTCCAACCCGCTTTGTCATCGCTCGTTTTTTTGTGACCGAGGTAAGTCCATTTGCAGACCAACGAGCAAAGCGAGCGTCCGATGTCACCGGTAGCGCGATAGGTCAAAAAATCCGGCAAATCGAAAAAGTGACCGGCTCGTCCCCAAGTGGCTGGCATCTGCTCTTTAAGCCAGAGCAACTTGGGCGACTCCATTTCCGGCGAGATCACCCCTCCGACATACCTCAATACCTCATCTTTGGTCGCATTGATCCGCTCCGCTTGGTCGATCGCTCGATGATCCATCCACACAATCACGTTTTGCGCGTCGTTTCCCGAGGGACTAACGGAAACCGGCTTTCCCGCTGAATCGAGAACAACTAGGGAACACGTTGCGTCAAACCCTAATCCTTCTACCTGCGCTGCCGCAATGCCGGCTTGATCCAAAGCCGAGCGAACCGACTCGACACATTGCTGCCAAATGTCCTCAGAAGATTGCTCCACGAAGTCGGAAGCAGGTTTCCAGATTTGAATAGGACGGACTGCTGCTCCATGCATTTTTCCCGTTCCATCGAAAACACCGGCTCGGACGCTACCGGTGCCGACATCGACGCCGATAAAAAACCGTTGATTGGGGGAAGTGGCCATAGGTTCGATCGTTACTTGAGCGCAAGCGCGATGCAATTGGAAAGAGGAGGGAATTCAGAATTTAGAATTTGGAATGTATAAGAAATATCAATCGTCAGAGGATATGGAAGCCGCGAAATTTGAGGGATCCACGGTCCCAAGTTTTCGCGTCCCGGTAGCTTACGTTCTGGCTTCGGATGCCAGGCTATCCTACCTAGATCTTCTAAATTCTAAATTCTGGATTCCAGATTCCAAATTCTCGATTGTCCTGGCATGCACGACCACTTTATCGGGGGCGATTGGGTCCCAGGCCAGGGCAAACCGCTTCTCTCAATAAACCCATCGACCGGAGAAGAGGTCTTCCGTACGAGACATGCCTCTTCTCTCGAGGTCGAACGAGCTTTCGGCGCTGGTGCGGAGGCTTTTCCGCACTGGGCCGATCACGCTTTTACGGAAAGGATCAAGATCGCACGGCGATTTGCCGAAGTCGCGCAAGCTCGGCGGGAAGAATTAGGGCAGGCTATTTCAATGGAGACTGGAAAGCCGCGCTGGGAGGCAAATCAGGAAGTTGACACGGTAGTGAGAAAAATCGATCTGAGCGTCGAAGCGTACCGCCAGCGAACCGGCACGAAATCGGAGAAATCCGGAAACGGCCGTTCCGATCTCTCGCATGCTCCGCACGGCGTCGTCGCCGTGCTTGGACCCTTCAATTTGCCGGCGCATCTTCCAAATGGACACGTTGCGCCGGCACTAATCGCTGGCAACTGCGTCGTGTTTAAACCCAGTGAACTTACCCCTTCGGTTGGAGCTCTGATGGTCGAGTTCTGGCGAGAAGCCGGACTGCCCTCCGGGTGTCTGAGCCTTCTTCAGGGCGGGCCAACTGCCGCCGAGTTAATCCTTGGCCGCCCAGAACTCACTGGAGTTTTCTTCACTGGAAGCGCTCGAACCGGAATCGCTATTCACCAACGTTTCGCTGGGCAGCCTGACGTCATTCTGGCCCTCGAGATGGGGGGCAACAATCCCCTGGTTGTGCTTAATGGAGCGGACCCGATAGCGGCCGCTCGTACCATAGCAACCTCGGCATTCATCACCGCCGGACAACGCTGTACCTGTAGCCGCCGGCTAATTTTGGTAGAAGATAACGTGGTAACCGAGCTCATTCGGATCATCGAGGAAATTCGAGTTGGATCTCCCGATGAAGTCCCAGAGCCATTTATCGGTCCATTAATTAATAATGCAGCTGCGCAGAAGGTTCTCCAGGCACAAGAAGAGATCATTGAGCGTGGAGGCGAAATCCTGATCAAATGCCGGCCGGCGAGAAAAGGTATTCCCTTTCTGCAACCTGGCCTTCTGGATGTGACTTCCGTCTTGAATCCTCCAGACGAAGAGATCTTCGGACCACTTCTACTATTGACTCGCACGACCGATTTTGACGCGGCGATTCTCAAAGCAAACTCAACCCGATATGGGCTCGCAGCCGGTCTGATCGGCGGTCGCAAAAAGGACTTTGAATTATTTCGGCGTAGAGTTCGCGCGGGAATTATTAACTGGAATCGTCCGACTACTGGGGCGAGCAGCGCCGCTCCATTTGGCGGGGTCGGCCTATCCGGGAATCATCGCCCGAGCGCCTTTTACGCAGCCGATTATTGTGCGTACCCTATCGCAACTATGGAAAGCGAGGAGTTGATCGCGCCGGAGTATCCGGGCTTGCCATAAGGGTGTCTCGAATGGGCGCTGCGTCCTAAGAACGCATCCGTCCGTCCGGGACGGTACTTCTTCCCACCGTTTACCCAGCACCAAGTCGTCGCGTTCCCGGCGAGACGGAACTGCTATTCAGAGTCCTTATCTCAACGAGAAATTTTTCAACCTTGTTTCCAAACGCTGACGAAGCGCATCGCGGGTGTCGGCAATACTCTTTTTCTCCGTGACGATAGCTACCGACAGATCAATCAGCCCCTCCAAATCTTTAATATCGATATATTCCGCATCGATTCGGGAATCTGGCGTAGAGTTGTGATAATTACCCAGCGCAATGCTAAGCGCCGCCGACCGATATCCGTAAAGTTGAAACGCGGTCGCCTCACAAGTACCGCCATCCATTAAGCAACGCTGATACGATAAGTCCCTCGATTTGGCGGTCTCGACCAGGAATGCGGTGACATCAGAATCAAATATGGAAGTACGATCGCCCACGCGAATGATTGGTCCGGCTCCCATTCGGGCAGGTGGTCTTTCTGCGCTCGTTTCAAGTGAGACCACCGTCAAATCCGGATCGAGCCATCCCCCTTTGGCCAACTCGATCGCCCCGATAAAACCAACCTCTTCTGCCCGAGTGAAAATCCCGAAAGCAGACGCAAATGAGCGACTCTCTTCCAGAGAATCGAGAATACCTACAATCGCGCTACATCCGATCAAATCATCGCATGCGCGCGAATAGAGGCGATCCCCCTCCACTACCAGTTCGGGCAGATCCCACATGCCGAACTCGCCAAATGAGCGGATCTTCCCTTGGCCGAGGAGATCTGGGTTCACCCCGCCGAGAAACTCCTTGTCCGGCTCAAGCCGCCATCCGGGATGATCCATGTGGGCGACGAACGCATACTGCGCGTGCGCCGAACCCGATCGCGCTACAATCAAATTGCCGAAGTGATCCTTTTCGATATGGATTCCAGCGCGTCCTCGCAGTTGCCGGCAGATCTCTTCTACGACCGCTCCTTCGAATGTCGGAGCGGTAGGACAGCGGAGGAGAGGCTCGACAATTTTGAGAAGTTGATCACGGTTCATGGTGTTCTTTCGTTTTCTGAATTCTTTCTGCTGTTTGTGAAAAAACTTCGATATTGGTTCGAGTACATTGGGGTCTGCACGGTAATTCGCATAGTTCCGTTACTGCCAATCGGACTTCTGCGTAGATTTGCTGACGGTGCCGGTTGGCTGGTTTATCACCTCGACCGTAAAAACCGAAGAGTCGCATTAGCCAATCTGAAGGCGGCGTTCGGCGATACGTACACTCTGAAGCAGCGTGAACGGATCGCTAGGCAATCACTACAGATCTTCGGACGAAGCTTTCTCGAACTGTTCTGGACCCCCCGACTTAGTGCCAGCAACGTGGCTAAGTACATTACGATCGAAGATGAAAAGCTGCTTGAGTCCATAGTGTCGACCAAGGCTTCTCGACCAGTGGTAGGGGTGACAATCCATTTCGGGAACTTCGAATGGGCCAGCGCGTACTACTCCCTCCGCGGGTACAACGGCTTGATCTTGATGCAACGCTTCAAGAATGATCGTTTGACGGTGCTCTTTCAACGGCTACGGGAAACCTCCGGCCAAACCAGTGTTACCCAAGAGAACTCGATGGTTCGATTTTTCAAAGCGCTCAAGCGGGGTGTTCCGGTGGGCATCCTCATCGATCTGACGCTAAAGATGTCAGATCCGGCGGTGATCTTTCGCACTTTTGGGCTACCGATGCGGGCAACGATGATGCATGCGGTCCTGCACGATAGAACCGGAGCCCCGATCATGCCGTTCGTCGCATTGCCCCGCAAAGGGGGCGGGTACCTGATCCGGGCATTTGAGCCGATGCAGTTTCCAGCAGGGACACCATACCAGGAAATTGCGCAAGCTTGCTGGGACAAATTCGAGCCACTGATCCGGGAGCATCCGGAACAGTGGCTATGGGGATACAAACACTGGCGGTATCGGCCAGCCAACCCAGAAAAACCGCATCCCTTTTATGCCAACCGATCTGAACTCTTTGACGCGGAGTTCGACAAGATAAACGCGAATTGACGCCAATGATTCTCGGTAAATTCGCAGTCCAGGCAGCCGGCCAACAGAGGATTGGAACCACGAAGCGACGCGAATCGGCACGAAAGAGTTCTCGGCAAATTCGCGTCCATTGGTGTTTATTCGTGGTTAATTCATCGGGGCTACCAGCGGATTGGAACCACGAACCGACGCGAATCGACACGAAAGAGTTTGCGGCAAATTCATGTCCATTAGTGTCCGTTCGTGGTTAATTCAGCGGGGCTACCAGCGGATTGGAACCACCAAGCGACGCAAATTGGCACGAAAGAATTCCCGGCAAATTCGCGTCCATTGGTGTCCATTCGTGGTTAATTCATCGGGGCTACCAGCGGATTGGAACCACGAACCGACGCGAACCGACACGAAAGAGTTTGCGGCAAACTCATGTCCATTAGTGTCCGTTCGTGGTTAATTCAGTTGGCCGGTGAGAAGGCGATTGTACAACGCTGAAAATCTCTGGCCGATGTTGTCATTGCGCACTGCACTCGCAAAGGCTCGCTTCTGTCCAACGAGAACCACCATCTTCCTGCCTCGGGTAATGGCGGTATATACCAGGTTACGTTGCAGGAGCATGTAGTGTTGCATGGCCAAGGGTATCACCACTGCGGGAAATTCCGATCCCTGGCTCTTATGAATCGTGATTGCATAAGCCAGAGAGACCTCGTCGAGTTCCCCGAAATCGTAAGGCACATCGCGGTCGTCAAACCGAACGGTCAGTTCTTGCTCCTCGGGTTCAATTTTTACAATTTGGCCAATATCACCGTTGAACACTTCTTTATCGTAATCGTTTTCCGTTTGAATCACTTTATCTCTGAGTCGGAACTGCCAGCCGAAGCGCTCAATCGTCGGTTCGTTGACTCGACGAGGATTGAGCAGTTGCTGGAGCTGCATATTCATTTCTCTCGCACCAAGACTGCCTCTATTCATTGGAGAAAGTACCTGGATATCGAGTATCGGATCGAGCCGCAGCTTTTTCGGGATCCGTTCTTTAACCAACTCCAGAATCGTGGACTGAATGCCGGCAGGCTCATCGCGCTCGATGAAAAAGAAATCTGATTCCTTTGTTTCCTGCAGCTGCGGCATCTGCCCGGCTTTGATACAATGAGCGTTAGCCGTGATTTTGCTGAAAGCTGACTGCCGGAAAATCTCGGTCAGTCGCACGACGGGCACGACATTGCTGCGGATGATGTCAGCTAAAACTGAGCCCGGACCGATACTGGGCAACTGATCGATGTCGCCGACCAGCAAAAGGTGAGCGTTTTCCGGCAGCGCTTGGATCAGCTTGTGAAAGAGCGGCAAATCAATCATCGAACTTTCGTCGCTCACCAGGACATCGCACTCTAATGGACTTTCAGCGTTGCGCTTAAAACCGCCGATAGCAGGCTGGAACTCCAGCAACCGGTGAATGGTCTTTGCCTCTAGACCCGTTACCTCGCTCAGCCGTTTCGCAGCCCGTCCGGTCGGTGCGCACAACAGACAATCAAGTTTCTTTGCTCGAAGAATTAACAGGATCGATTGAACCAGGGTTGTTTTTCCAACTCCTGGTCCGCCGGTGATCACCAGTACCCGGTTCTCGAGAGCCTTTCGCACAGCTTCTCGCTGAGTTGGCGCCAGTTCCTTGCCGGTCCGTTGTTCGCACCAGGTCACTGCTTTCTCGATATCGATCAGCGGCAACCGGGAAGGCGCTGAACTGAGTTTCCGCAAAAGCTTGGCAATACCCTGTTCGGCGCGTCGGAGATAGGGAAGGTAGAGGAGATGCTGTTCGGCGATTTGCTCGGGCACGACTTCGGCATTCAAAATTAAGCGCTCCAGCGCCTGTTCGACGATGGCTATATCGACGCCGAGCAACTGCGTCGCCTGCTCAATCAGTGCGCCTTGCGGCAGCGCGCAGTGGCCCTGGCCGGTGGCTTCCAGCAGCGCATGCATAATCCCGGCCTGTGTTCGAATAATAGAATCCCGCGGCAGGCCAAGTTTTTGTGCGATCAGGTCTGCCGACTTGAACCCGATGCCATGAATGTCCTTCGCCAGCGTGTAAGGATCAGCCCGCACCGTCTCGATCGCCTTCTCGCCGTAGGTCTTGTAGATGCGGAGCGCACGGCTTGTGCTCACGCCGTGAGAATGCAGAAAGATCATGATTTCGCGCACCAACTTCTGCTCCGTCCATGCTGCCTTGATCTTTCGGCGCCGGGTTGGACCAATCCCGTCGATTTCCTCGAGCCGCGCTGAGCACTCGTCAATGATGGTGAAGATTTCTTCACCGAATCTGTCCACCAGTTTCTTGGCGTAGACCGGACCGACGCCTTTGATCAAGCCGCTGCCAAGATACTTTTCGATGCCCTCACGGGAATTGGGAGCACTGCACGTAATGGAATCGGCCCTAAGTTGGAGCCCATGCTCTCTGTCCCGGACCCAGGTGCCCTGAGCGGTAATCCACTCACCGGTATTGACGCTTGCCACCACTCCCACCACTGTCATCGGCTCCCTCCGCCCCTTTACCGCGACCCGCATCACGGCAAATCCTGTTTCAGGATTGTGAAAAGTGACGCGTTCGATCAATCCGGACAGACCATCCGGAACAGCCGTTGGCGAGGGTGTATTCATGCTTCGGCAATTACGAGCGCGATACCTATATCACTTTAAGCGTAAGGAGCTTTGGGAATGAAACTCACAATAACGAAATGTCGGGCCAAAGTTGGAAATCTGGTCTGGCGTTATGCAAAAAAGGCTCTGCTCACCGCCCACAAGCAATGCTGGATCGCTACCGGCTTTCTCCGTTCCCGCTTGCAAAAAATGCCATTCGAGTACAATACAGCTCGAAATTTTGAGTTTGTATGACAAGATCCCGCCTCCTGACTCTCTTCGTCGCAACTATGGCCGGCTTCGGCCTTTTAACCGGTTGTACGACTGTAACGAACCCGATTACCGGTACTTTTCCCGGAAATTACAACGCGGTGGCTTATAAGCCAAAGAATGCATCCGCGGTTAAGGTGAAAGTATCGCTGCAAAATCGGATGATTTATGTGATGGAAGGAGACCGACCTTTATTGATAACACCGTGCACGATCGGCCTGCCCGGAAAGGGCACTCCCACCGGAGGCTACCAAGTGACGCGAAAGATTAAAGACAAACGTTCGGGTTCATACGGTTTCTGGGTGAAGGGGAATACGGTCATTGCCGGCGAAGCGGGAAGGGCCCCGGGGTCAGGCTATCATTATGTTGGTTACCCAATGCCTTACTGGGTTGAATTTAAGCCCGAGTACGGATTTCACGCGGGCCCAGTTTGGCCGGTCGCACACAGCCATGGTTGCGTGCGGATCCACCCAAATGTTGCTCCCAAATTTTTCGCATTAGTCCATGACGGCACATCAATCACGATTGCGAGTTCGTTACCCGAAGATCAGACGATCGGAGCCAAAGTAGAGCGACCAAACGATTACGCGTGGAAGGATCCCGCTGGGTCCACCCTTATTTCCGGTCCTTCAAGTGGGTCTTTCCCACCTCCGAAAGAGCCGCTTCTGGTCACCCAATAATGCAGGCATATTTATCGGCTGCAGTGCCCCGAGAAGTCGTTTAGGGTAATTCATGTCCGGATCTCAGAGCACGGCTCCAGCTAAGCCTAGGAAGATAAACCTGCGTACGCCTGACGTCATGGCGAAGGTGCAGGAGCAGGTGGAGTCTCATTATCGGAGTACCATCACTGAGCGAATTCGAGCCGGCCGCGGAACGCTTCAGGTGCGTGATACCACCGTGCTCCTGGCCAAACAATTTGGATTCTGTTACGGAGTGGAACGGGCGATCGATCTTGCCTACGCAGCCCGGAAAGTATTCTCCGATCGCCGGTTATTTATTTTAGGTGAGATCATTCACAACCCGCTTGTTAACGAGCAGATCGCCACGATGGGAATCAAAAATCTCATTGGCAAAAATCGGGAAGCCAATATCGAAGATCTGATTTCAGAAGATGTCGTAATCGTCCCGGCGTTCGGTACCGATCTGGAAACACTGGCGAAGATAAACGAACGTGGCTGCCAAATTGTTGACACAACTTGTGGGGACGTAATGAGCGTCTGGAAGCGAGTACGCCAAAACGCCATGGAGAGCGTAACTTCAATCATTCACGGCAAGGCAGAACACGAAGAGACTAAGGCGACCGCATCGCGGGCGCTCGGCTCGGGCTACGGTCACTATCTGGTGATATTAACGCTCGCCGATACCGACTACCTTTGTGACTACATTCGGCACGGCGGAAGCAAACATGAATTGCTGGAGCGCTTCAAAGATGCACACTCGCCTGGCTTTGATCCGGATTTGCATTTGAAGGCCGTCGGTGTGGCAAATCAAACGACCATGCTACGCGGCGAGACTGAAGAGGTGCAGCGTCGAATTCGCGCGGCGATCATGGACCGCGACGGCCCAATCGAGGGTCTGAAGAACTTTCGGTTTTTTGATACTATTTGCGGCGCTACGCAGGAGCGGCAGGAAGCGCTTCAAGAATTGCTCGACGTCCAGATGGATTTGCTTCTGGTCGTTGGCGGCTACAATAGCTCAAACACTTCTCATCTGGCCGAAATGGGAGAAGCGAAGCTGCCTACCTTCTTCATTCGAGGAGCGGACAAGCTCGAAAGCGCAAGCAAGATCACGCATTTCAATCTGCATAAGAAAGGGGAAATAGCGACTGAGGATTGGCTGCCGGCCGGCCCACTGGTGATCGGTATCACTGCGGGTGCTTCGTGCCCTAACAACTTGATCGAAGAAACCATTTTACGCGTGTATGAGCTCCGTGGAGTTCCGGCGGCGGAAATAATGGAAGTCAGTGCTCAGCTCACGGGTGAGCGCTGAGCGCGAAGCAGAGTGAATGGTTATAGGTGATTGGCGATCATTTCGCCGCTTTTCGCCGCCGTTTCATTTCGGTGGCAAAATCGGCTCGAGCATCTTCGATACGACGTCTCAAACCTTCCGACCCAACACATTGAGCTCCAAATGAGATTACTGTCTGCTGTTCGAGGAGGTCGGCTGTAGCGACTGTAATTGTGTGTTTATGTCCATATTTTGCTACTAGACGTTCCACAATTTCGTCTGCCGTCCGACCGGCATTCGAATAAAAGATCTGAATCCCACCCGGTTCGGTTACCTCGTTGATTCGTTCACCTTTGCCATCGAAAACGACAACCACATTTACGCCGCTCAGATCCTGATACTCCGTAAGAATCTTGATCAGGTTCTCGCGAGCCGAGGCTCCGCTGCGCCGCTGTAAGGCCAGCAGTTCGGGCCACGCAAAGATGATACTGTGCCCGTCTACGATGAGGAAACTCTCCGGCATCGTCGTTAGAATATCCGGAAAGGCGGGAACTAGCTAGCGGCCACTCTCCAGGAATAACGTCGGGAACGCCGACATCGCCGGAAACGGAAGACAATTGCGGATTGCGAAATAGTAATCCGCAATTCGAAAATTAGCCACGCCGAGCTCCCGTCCCCCGCTTCACCGATCACCAATCACAAATTCATCAGTCGCCATTTACCCGCCCTACCCCACATCATGGAGCCGAATCCGATATTCTAACTCGCGATCCAAGATCCGTTTCAATTCTTGGGGTACCTCAAGAGCAGCCAAGATCCCACATTCTTCGACCAAAACCAAACTGCACTGCAGAGGAAGCCGCTGTAACTCGTAGGCAGACCGGATCGGCGGAAAAACGGCGTTCTGCCCCCAAATGAGCGTAACCGGTTGGATTAATTCGGCTAGCCGCTCTGAGAGATCGACCTGCAACTTATTATTCGCCGACCGGAAAACCACCCTTTCCGCACCGAACTGGTGGGCGAAACTATAGAGGACTTCCACGATTTCGTCATCGATTCGGTCGGAATCGAAAAAGGCAAACGTGGCCAGCCAGGCGCGAATTTGTGCGCGCGTCGCCAGAAATCTGCGATAATAAATTTGATTGAGAAATGGGATAGCGGAAACCCAACGTCCTCGGCCGACATATCTTTTTGCGCCGCGCTCGGTCA
>JBEEIB010000207.1:0-5330 GCA_041167675.1 Verrucomicrobiota bacterium | reverse complement strand
CTCGTTCTTCGCCTGTTCCGTCCAGGAATTGGAGGAAATCGGTCTTGGCTGGCGCGGTAAATCCGCCAGTATTAACCGAAGAGAAATTGCCGGCCGGACCGTTGGCCACGGTGTCGTGTCCATAGCCAGCGGCATTGGCGATAAAGAGCGACGGAGCGAGCGTAATCGAGAACCAGTCGGTCCTGTAGCGTGCCAACAACTGTTCTTCGAACAAGTAAGAATCGTTCTTCAGATCGCTGTCGAAGTTGTATTCGTTGTTGTCGTAGAAAATGAACTGACCGGCAATAAGCGCCAACTCGAAGGCGCCGTGGCTTTTCTTGACCGGAGGCGGAGCCTTGCCCTCCTTGCTATAGCTGACCGGTTCCCCAGCCGAGTTCCAGCCAAAGAGCTGATCGAAATCGATCCGCTCCACCAAGCCTTGCGGATACATGTTCGGATCCCAGAACAGATCGGTGGCATAGAATGGGTTGTCCTGTTTGCCAGCGATAAGAGTCAATCCAGGATAGCCGTTCCAGCCCAAGAATGCCTTGCTTATATAGATGCCGTAGTTCTGGAAACCACCCGTATAGGTCTGATTTTGCGTATCGGAGAAGTTATTGGTCGAGAGGCTGACTCCGGCAAAGAAGCCACCATCAAATTTCATCTCGGCATTCAAACGCAACCGGAATCGCCAACGCGAGCGCGTTGCCACATGGTTCTTGCCATTTTGGCTGGCGGTCAGCGTAGGGGTCGGATTCCGGAGCGAAGGGCTTGGAGTCGGAGTTGGAATACCGGGAGCAGCCGAGGGCTCTTGAGCCTGCTCTTCATCCCACTGGTAACGAAGACGCGAATCACCGCTCAGTTTCAGTTCTTGGATCCAGGGTGCCAGCTTGAGCGGGCTGCTCGGCGTGGTCACCACTGCCGGGTTTTTCGACACCTCGCTTTCGATTTTGTCGGCGTCTTTTTGCATCAGGATGCCTTTGCGAACCAAAGCATCAATGAGCGCCTGATCATCTGCAAAGGCGGCACTGGTGGTTAATGCAGCGAGGCCGGCCAGCGCCAAACCATATGTGGTTTTTTGGATCACTGCTTTCTCTCCTTGGACTTATGCCGCGATGAAAGCGCGGCGGGCATGCGCTCGCGGCTCCGATCCAATTAAGTAGCGAGAATGGAATCCAAATGGGCCAATAGCAATCTCTGAAATGATTCGATAAATTGGGAGGATGCTGTTCCGAAAGGTCAGAGGTTGCTTTCCTGGGTAGAACCACGCCACGCGTTGCTGTACCGTCTAGGATTCTCCATCCTGATCCCAGATCATGGACCCTTGCAGATCAGACGGGCAGATCTCTTACGCCCGTTCTCGCTAGGGCGGATGGCGTGGCGGTGACCCGGTCGCTGGATCGTCCTCCGGGCGGATCCGAGCAGGAGCCACACCCCGCCGAGTTGAACCGGCACGCTGGGCCACGAACATTCGCTTATTGGTTAATCGGCGACCGTCAGCGAGCCCTGTTGCCTATTTCGACAAAAAAATTTACAGAAAAATTCTTCTAGATCGTTACTAAAATCGAGAATGAAAGCTGACTTCATTAAGAAGCAGGGTCGGGAAGACATAAAGGGCCGCATCTTCAGGATGCTGGCGTTCGCTGCCGTCTGTACTAAGCATCCCGGTTCGCCACGATAAGGTCTTTCAGGCGAACATCGTCATGAAGTTGGGTGTTGCTTGCTGCGCTGAACGAGCTTAGCTTTTTTGAATAAGTTCTAGAAGAAGTCAACAGAGATCTAGAATATGTGTCCGGTTCGTCTACCCTTTGTCTTGCTTTGCTTCATCAGCGTCCTTTCGACTTCCTGTGAAAAATCTGATTCGCCAGTAGACATCGCCTTGGCCGAGAGCATGAGAGCAATGCATTCGGCGATGCACGCCGTCTCTTTTATTGGCAAACCGGATGGCGATTTTGCGCGCATGATGATTCCTCACCACCAAGGGGCGATCGAAATGGCAAAGGTCGAACTTCAGTTTGGAACCGATCCCACTCTCCGACGCCTGGCGCAGGAAATCATTGTCACTCAGCAATCCGAAATTGATGTGATGAAACTGGCTCTAAGAAATTACCCTTCATCCTCAACAGCGAAGAAAAGGAACAACTGGTGCTCACAATGATAAATGTACTGCGATGTCTAGCTATTATTATCCTCCTGGGATTTAACATGAGACTCAAGGCCGGCCAGGCTCCGAGTTCATCGGATGTCCCCGACATTCCGGTCAGCTCGCATGACCGGGTTTACACCTGCGATCAAAGTTCAAATACTGTGTCAGTGTATGATCCTTCCACCAATCGTTTGCTAGGAGTCATCCGCCTAGGTGACCCCGCGCCGCAGAACTTGTCCCCTCTTTATCGCGGGCAACTACTTGTTCACGGGTTCGGCTTTTCGTTCGACCACAAAACGGCAGTTGTTGTTTCCATCGGCTCCAATTCAGTGAGTTTCATCGATACCGCAACCAACAACGTCGAGCATATTACTTACGTAGGGCGCTCTCCCCATGAAGCTTTCTTTACACCGGATGACACCGAAGTCTGGGTTACGGTTCGAGGCGAAGATTACGTATCGGTGATCGACAGTAAAACTTACGAGGAAAAACAACGAATCCCGGTTGGGAACGGTCCGGGCATGACGATTTTCCGTCCGGATGGAAAATATGGATTTGTCTGTTCCAGTTTTATTCCTGAGACGAAGGTGGTCGAGGTAAAGACCCACCAGGTGGTCGCTACGGTCAAGCAAGCCTCTCCATTCTCACCCAACATTGCAGCGTCGCCCGACTGCAAACAGGTATGGTTAACCCTGAAAGATATCGGCAAAACTGAGGTATTTCGGGCCGAGCCACCGTTTGATGTGTTAGCGACCCTGGACACCGGTCCCATCACAAATCATGTGAACATCGTTCGAAATAAGAACGGTCAATTCGCTTACATTACCATTGGAGGAGAAAATGTCGTCAAAGTTTACACGACTGCTGACAAGCCGGAGCTGGTGGCAACAATTCCGACCGGAGAACTGCCCCATGGCATTTGGCCATCGGGTGATGGCACTCGGGTTTACGTAGCCCTGGAGAATGGGACCGGCGTTAACGCCATTGATACGTTGACTAATAAAGTGATCGCGCGGATTTCCGGAGGTCAATCCTCCCAAGCGCTCGGTTACGTCCCGGGTGCAGTCCCGGAAGGAGATGGGCTGACGAACCTCGTACCGATTGGAAATGCAGGTCTGGCGGCACACGTGACAATGGGTCCTCCTGGTGCGAAGCCGACGGATGCCCCTACCACGGTGACAGTCAATAACCAAGGTCTGATAGATCTTCTGCAGGCAGCGGTTACGGGACTGCAGCCGAAGACCAATTATCAGCTCGCTCTGGTCGAGCACCGGTCAAAACCGTATGGCAAGCTGGAGCCTCTCGTCGCATTCACAACCAATGCCGCCGGCGCCCAGATTGTGGATACTCTGGGCCCTCTACGGCACTTTGTAGCGGGACCCGCGGATCAAACCGATCGCCGTTATCTCGTCATTGTGCCGGCTCCGGAGAATAGTGAAAGCGAGCCTTTGCAGATCCAGTTAGAATAACGGCAACTACTGCTGCAACTTTTGGCAAAGAGTATCGTGGCTGTTAGCAGACCGTGATGCTTCTTTGCAACAGCCAAAGTTGCACTATAGGTGGCAATTTTCGTAGGGAGGACAGGCCCAAATTAGCCGATCATTGAACCTGAGCGAAGCTTGCCTTCCGGAAGATCGTAATTCATCGCTGGCTATGTGGACGCCAGCGGTCTTTATGCCTTTGTCCTCCGCCCGCGTTGAATTTTACGCTCTTCTTCTGAAGGGGTTCAGAACATCTCCGTTCTGCTGTAAAGGCCGGTAGCGCCACTGGGCTCGACAGGACTGGGCGAGGCAATCTGGAGTGTACCGTTGCCCTCATAACAACGCACCCTAAAGGTGTGTGTCCCGTGGTCGAAAGGCCACTCATATCGCCAGACAACCCACGTTAGGTCGGACAACGGTGTTCGTAGTGCGGCTTCCTGCCACGGGCCGTCATCCACTTGCAATTCCACCCTCGAGATTCCACGCGCACCGGCATGGGCTATACCCCCGATGGGCACCAATCGGCGGTGGTCTGCGTTGATGATCGTCATATCAACCGCAACGGTGTCGATGACCGACGTGGACTTCATTCGCGCATCCTTGTCCCAGCCCCGATCTACCCAAAAGCCGGGCTCCCAATGATCTGTTACCTCGATGGACTCGATCCACTTGGGCTGCTTCATTCCGTATATGTCCGGGATGTAGATCCTCAATGGGAAGCCATGCTCCGGGAGTAGCGGCACACCGTCCCATGCATAAGTCAGCATCACACGTTCGTCGGAGCGAATAGTCTCCAGCGAGACAACCTCATAAAACCCATCCGCTGCGCGGATTTTGAGATGCGTCGCGCCGGCTTGAAGCCGAAGGCTTGGCAGGAGTCGCTGCAGGCAGGCTCCTGTCCAGCGTGTGGTACCGATCAGATCACCGCCCACCGGGTTGGAGATGCACGAAAGGGTGATGAACTGATGCATCGGTTCGAAGCGCTGGAGCTCGTCAAGCGTCAGCGCAAGCGGTTTCTCGACAAGTCCGTCGATCTTTAACCTCCAGTGCTGCGGGTCGATGATTGGTGGGCTTGTGTCGATATCGATCCGGTAGTGCCGCTCAAGCGGAGTATACTCCGGGCGCGTGCCGGGAACCGGCTTAACGGCGGCTTTCGCGTTAGGCAACGGATGCGTTGAAGACCATAGCAGGTCCTTCCCTGTCGTCACCCTAACCCGTTTGCGCTTCGCCTCCGCTAATTCGCCAACAACGGCCCCAATCACGATGACAACCGCGGTAGCGCCCCCGAGCCGAACCAGGAAGCGACGCCGGTCGATCCGCTCGACGGTATCCTCTCCGGCATGCTTTGCAACCGTACCCCCGCCGATCAGGAGTTGTTGATAGGCCCACCCAAGGGTCGCACCCCAAAACAAAACAGCTACCAATACCCACAACCCGCTCAACCCAGGCCCCGTACTGGCTGTCTGACCCGCCTGGTGACTGATCAATGCAACCGGGACAGCCACGGCGATTCCCAAGGCAAGCCCCAAGGTGCGCGCATATCGCCCCCGCAACGCCCGTATAATGCCGAAGAGAATCGTCCCTGCGAAAATGCCCGTGAAGAACATGCCGGCTATCGCCATCGCGTGCTCCGCCGCTTTGGCGCCAGCAGCCGTCGGCCCTAAATTCAGTGCGCGAATCACCGTCACCATGGCACCAATGCCAAAAGCCAGCACCTGGCCGGG
>JBEEIB010000206.1:0-3348 GCA_041167675.1 Verrucomicrobiota bacterium | reverse complement strand
ACCCAAACGGACCTTGCCCTTGTCAACGGTATTAAGGCGAGCTACACGGACCGGACCAAAGCTCGGGCTCTCCCCCCCTAAACGAACCTTGCCCGCGTCCGAAACGGCTGCCGGGATTGAACGGACCTCTATGATGGCTTGCTTTCGCATAATCATCTTGGCTTGCTTTCGCATAATCATCTCCACCACGACACGCCACCAATGACGTGTTCGTCGAATTGAATTTAAGCTAGGATTTCGGACGGCGGCCGATCGTAAAACTGGCGCTAATCTGTCGTGAATTATTCGTGAATGTCGCGTTTTTCTCTTGTGCGGTATCGTAGTAGGCCCGCTATGCGTTCGTTAAAGAACATTGCACAAGCGCCAAATCTGCGTTAAAGTGGCTGGGGATTTCAAACCTCTAAGTCGTTCTCGATTTCCAGCCGGTTTATGGGGGAATACGCAGCAACTCAAGATTGCCGCGGAGTGAAATGCAATGAAAAAGAAACCCGTTGGAACTGAATCGAGCAAAGTCGTCCAATTGGCTTTCGACCGACCGGAAGGGGAGGGCGCCAGCCGCTCACTGGTCCGAATCCATGTTCTCGGGTCGATGCGCGCAACAACATTTTTGGGCGCCGACGCCCTTCCACGAGGAAAGAAAGCGCGAGCAATCCTCGGGTACCTAGCTATTGGCGCCGGAAACAGAGTGTCTCGCAGCCGGTTGGCAGCAATGCTTTGGGATCGGACGCCTGATGTTCAGGCCCGCAGCAGCTTTCGCGGCGCACTGCACGAGCTTTTGTCGGCCCTGGGTCCACTAGCGGACGAATTGATCGCAGTGGATCGTGAGACCGTTAAGCTCAACTCGAACTTATGCTGGATAGACGCAACCGCAATGCTCGCGCCGGTGCCTGCGGCGGCACATTTGTCTCGCAGCGAATTGTCAAGCGTTTGTAACGGGGAGCTTCTCGAGGGTCTCGACGGCATCAGCTCCTCTTTTGATCAATGGCTTTTGGTCGAGCGAACCCGTTTTAACCAGCAGCTTGGCGATTTGCTTGAGGCAGAACTCAATCAGCTCCCGCGTTCGAAGGCAGACCTGAAGCAGCTGATCCCCAACATCCGCCGCCTCATCGCGTTCGATCCAACGCATGAAGGAGCTTCAAGAGCGCTAATGCGTGCCCTCAGCAAATTGGGGGAGCGAGCCCAGGCTGTGCGTGAGTATGAACGATGTCGAAAGGTCCTGAAGCAGGCACTTGATGTCGAACCCTCGCAAGAAACCCGCGCGCTTGCTGATGCCATACGAACTTTCTCCGGTCGCGAGCGGCACGCCGAAATAGCCTTCAGTTCAAACACACCAATCTATGAAGACCTGAAAGTTCTACCTGCACCGCGTCTTCGCCACCGGCTCCGCGTCGGAGTTGTCCAGTTCCTGGCAACCCGCGGGAAAGATGACCAAACCTTGGCTTTGTCGTTAAGCCAAGAAATCGCGGCTGGACTGGCGCGCTTTCGATGGTTTGACGTGATTGCGCCAGGATCGCTAGCGCGCAAACCTTCTGCGCGTGCGTGCGAGGATCTGATCAAGCAAAAAGAAGTGGACTACATTGTCGATGGAGCTCTCTCCGGGGATGGGAAGCAATTTCAGATCAGCGTACGGCTAATCGACGTTACTCAATTCGCTTGTCCGGTTTGGAGTGATCGGTTCGAATTGGCGACCGACGAATTACATCGATTGGACGAACGAGTTACGGCGCGGATCGTGGGACGAATAGACCCAGTGATCCTCTATATTGAGGGGCAGCCGAAACGTCAAAAACCCTGCGGAGCAACCGGATTGTTGCTGCGCGCTATGCCGCTCATGTACAGCATGGAACGAGACAAATATGAGCAGGCGGGGGATTTGATCAAACGTGCTCTCGAAGAAGACCCAGACAATACGATGATTTTGGCCTGGGCCGCACATTGGCAGGTGTACCACGTTGGGCAGTGTTGGTCGCCGAATCCTGGGCAGGCATTTGCGATGGCGCAGAAATATGCCCTCAGCGCAATAAAGCTTGACCCGGAAAATGCCGAGGCGTTGGGGATCTACGGCCACGTCTGCTCATTTCTCGACAAGGATTTCGACTCCGCATTGCACTATTTCGACCGAGCGCTTCGGGTAAATCCTAACTTGGCATTTGTTTGGTCGCTTAGCGCGTTGACCTACTGCTACATAGGTGAGCCCGACATTGCCCTACAACGTCTCGACCGACATCGCGATTTAACTCCGATTGAGCCGTACCCATCCCTTTACGACAACCCGTACGCAATCGCCTACCTGATTAAGCGTGATTACGAGCAAGCAGCAGTTTTTGGCCGGCGCGTGGCCAAAACAAGACCCAGCTTCGTGAATGGGTACAAACCGCTGATTGCGGCGCTCGGTCATCTCGGACGGACAGAGGAAGCTAATTTCTATGTGTCGAAACTATTGTCGCTTGAACCGAACTTTACGGTTGAGCGCTTTGGTCAAGTATATCCCTTCAAACACGCGAGCGATCGCGATAATTACATGCTAGGTCTCCGTTTAGGGGGCGTGCCGGCGGGCTGAAACGCTCTATGATGAAGGCAAACGCAGCGCGGAGACGCTGTTCTCGCAGTCGAGATTCTGGGTTTGAAGTCTGCCACATTAAACTCGTGGACCAAGCCGCAGATGGTTCTGTGTCGCGAACGGGTCTAGTGCGCCATTTATCGGATCGGCTCAGAAATAATGTATTAACCTCGGTTTGCTGTGGGACCGCTCGGCCGACCTCAAGGATTTCTCGCACTCCCTCACGGGGACTCTGATAGCGCACCATCGACGAATGCTGGTGCAGGATTGCGCCGCTTCGCGTCTCGACGAGCTCATGCCCTGGGCGTGGGCGGCCGAACGCTCCACCAATAAACTTGGGGGCCACAGATTGACGAGCTTGGTGGACGGCGCCGCGAGCCGCGACCAATCCATCCCGTCAACAAGCGCAGCGAGCTGCGACGCAGTCACAGTCAATCGCATGATGCCATCGCTGATCGGCGGCCAGCGGAATGCCCCGTGCTCCAGCCGTTTCCAGAACAGCACCAGGCCAGACCCATCCCACGCCAAAATCTTTACGCGGTCGGCTCGTTTGGACTTTGGACCGGAAAAACGAAGATCGTCCCCGAGAACGGAGCCTCGCCGAGCGCCTCGCGCACCCAGCGCCGCAAGCCCATCGCCGCCCTTTCTAAAATCGACCGGTTTGGTGGCCACCAGCACGCGTATGCCGGCCGGAACCGTAATCATGACGCCGCCATCACCGCGCGCAGCACCGTCTGCAACGTGGCGGCATCGGTCCCGGGCGCAATCCGAACCGTCGCAGCGCCAAT
>JBEEIB010000205.1:0-4179 GCA_041167675.1 Verrucomicrobiota bacterium | reverse complement strand
CGAGGTCAGGGACTGGGAAGTTTGGGCGGCAGCGCCAGTTACGCCCAGCAGTAGAGCGGTCAGCAAAGCACGCGCAAAATCTCGGAAACGATCGATCATCGGTTGCCCCCCTCCGACGGTCCCTTGGCCCTTGCTATTAACGACGGATGGCGTGGAGAATAAGGCAAGTGCTCCATTTTCGCCCGCTGGACGGCCAGCAAGCGGATTCACCAATGCCGCTTCTGAGCTTTGGATAAGCCGATCAGCATTGGATAGTCGGAGTACGAGTTGCAGGCACGCCATAACCGGGGCTAGGCGGTACTCACACCGCTGATCGGGTCGCGATGGGGAGTATCATTCCTCAATTGCCGCCGTCGTTTCTGGGCCGACTACCCCTTGCCGCACGCGCTCAAACATCGCGGCGTGGTATGCCTTCGGGTCATTCAGAAAACCAGCCTGCGACGCTAAGTAACGTTCATAAGGCCCGCCGAATCCCAATGCTGTGGCTTCCTTTTCGTAACGATCCCAGAGACCAATCAGCACGAGAAGCACAAAACCAGTAACTGCAAAGACGTTCAGCGCAAGCAGAATACGGCCAATAATTCGTGGCACTTTGTGACCCTTACGAATCGGCATCGATGAACAGCGACCAGGATAAGTACTCTTCGATCGGAACGTTTAGGTCGATGCCGTAACAACGGTCCGAATCGAGCGTCTCTTGGTGGCGCTTTGATGAATTTGCCGTTCTGTGCACAGCTTTATCCACAACAAAGTAAGCCGCAGGCCAGTTTTCATCGACTTTTGTCGCAATCGAAAATCATCGCTCTCGATGCTTTCGGCAGTCCATAGCCTTGGCGTCGAGCTTTAAATTGAGATTGAGAACCAACTCGACTTTCACCGCCAAGCGCTCGCCGGACTAAGATCCGGGACGAAGCGCTTACTCGTCCAAGGCCGGGACGTATCCAAAGCTAAGCAATGTAACGGTTGCTACAAAAAGAAGCATCGACATGCGCCACTCCGCCGCCAGATCAGGCAAAGCGCCTACACGCAATAAGGACAGTCAGCGAGTCAAATTGGGACAGAAGCCTGGGAAAAGGGCGGCCTAGGTCCCGTCACCGTTCGTTTTGGGCTGAACCTGTTGGTGCTGTTCTTGCAGCACAGGGCGCTCGCTCGGAGGCGGCGTCTTGTAGACCAGATCGGTGGTAAGGTTCTTTTCGGCTTGATGTACCAGTCGCGTGTCGTGCGGCGGGCCCCAGTGTGGGGAACCGACTGACGGGTCCCATACGGCTCGTTGTGACCCTTAGGGTCCCTAGGGCCCCCGGTGCGCTCGTTGTGATCCGCCTAGGGTCCCTAGCGGCCTCGTGCCATGCCGCCCAAAAAGATAGTCGTTGACACCGCCTGTTCGGGATGCTCGGTGCTGGCTGCGGGCACACAGGGGGCAAACACATAATTATTGAAAGCGGCATTCAGCGTCGCCTCTGGTCACGCAATGACGCGCTCGCGCGTCCGGGAAACCTCGGGAGATCATCATGAAATTGACGAGGCTTGCGGCCCTATGTGCTGCTGCATTCTCGCTTTGCAGCCCGTGTTTGGCTTCGACCATAACCTACGAGGTCAATGATGTGTTGTCCTCTTGGCTCGACGGCCCCCAAGTTGGTGCAGGAGCGGTCAATGGTTTTATCCGGACCGATGGAACCCTTGGCGTTCTTCAGGACACAAATATTCTTGATTTTAACCTCACATTGACAATTGGCAGCATCTACACGGATCACCTAACTCCTACGAATCTCGATCCGCTGACATTTCCCTTTATCTCCGGCACAGCATTAACGGCCACTTCTGAAGGACTGTTCTTCAACTTTGCAGGGCAAGGATACATCTTCTTCGACAATGATCACTCTGATTGGTTTGTTTGTGCGGCCGGCGGAGTTGCCTCGAACTGTGTACCTAGTCAGGAAATGATAATCGAGCTATGTAATCAGACCCCAGTAGGAACTTGTCCCGCAACGTTCCAAACGGACCAGATACAGGTGCAAATCGCCTCCAGTGTGCCCGGCCACAAGCATCACCATCATCACCATCACCATTCGGATGATCCGGCTGCCGTTCCCGGCCCTATCGCAGGTGCGGGGCTTCCGCGGTCTGGGTTTTGTTGAAATTATCAGCAAAAACATCGCTGCAAAAGCTTTCGTATCTTGTACGCGGGCAAGGGAGCTTGTGGCATGAGTAAACTCCGCTCGAAATAGCGTCCAACAAACCATGCACTTGCGCCGCTTGCCGATTAGGTCTGCTTTACCCCAATCACCCGACCTTGGCGGCGCGCATCGGCACTTCGCGTTCGTGCCAAGGGCCGACATATGGCTTCACTGAAAGTCAGCTACCCCGCGGCGCGAGGGTATAGTTCCAGCGCGGGCATACATCGTGCGTAGATAGCGCCAGGTGCTTTAATTCTCGTTCGGTAACCTTCCGTCCCTTTCGGTAGATTTCCTGGTCCAGCCGCGCTTCCACCTTCAATCCAGCGGCTGTCGTTGTGCCCCTGATGAACGCAAGCATTGCATCGAGGCTGCGTAATGGCTGGCCGGCCCAGTTAATGCTGATCTGACTGAACAGCCGATACTCCACGGGGTTCCATTTTGAGCAACCTGTTGGATAGTGGCTTACTGTGATAGTTAGCCCGAAAGCATCACACAGTCGGTCCTGTAGGTCCTTTTTCCAGGTCCGGAGATTGTATCCGTTACCACCGCCCCCGTCAGCGAGGATTAGCATGCGGTCGGCATATGGATACGCCAGCCGACCGTAGTGCCGCCACCAGTCTTCCAAGCAATTTACCGCAAATTCAGAGGTATTGCCGGAGATTCCGACGGTCACGTATCCAGTGTTTTTAGCGAGGTCGTATATCCCAAACGGGACCGCGACACATTGCGCGTACCCCGCAAAGTGAGAGTCAACTTCTATCGGTTTCCGCCGCCAGGTTTTTCCCTCACGTCTATAATTTCCAATAAGTTCCTTCTTTTTTGTATCGATGCTGATGACCGGGAGTGCCTCCGACAGAAACTGTGCTTTCACGGCGTTGATGTAGCTAAACTGCCGGTCACGGTCAGGGTGCTGAGCTCCAGCCTGCTTCTTTTTCATCACCTGCAACGAGTAGCCGAGCTTGCGCAGCAATCGTGCGACCGCACCATGCCCAATTGGGTGGCCCTGCTCCTTTAGGCTTTTGCTGATATTGCGGATACTGCTTCGCACCCATCTTTGGCGACCCATCGGATCGCCGGCGACTTCATCGGATAGCATTCGCTCAAGCGCGGGTGCGATATCCGGGTCTCTTACCTCCACCAATGGCCGACCTATCCGACCAGGCCGCTGAACTCGCATAAGGCTTCCCGCGGGTGCCGCGTCGGTCAGCCTCAGTTTGCGCCTTCCATCCCCGATACAGCCCGGTGAAATACCGGTAACGCTCGCGAGCAGCTTGCCGCCGCCGAAACCAAAAGCTTCAGCCTCTGCGGCAGCCCACAATCCTCGCTGCCGTCGGCTCAAGTAAGGCCTGATAAGGTGCCATTTTTTGAGAATGTTTGACTGATCTGTCACGGCGCACTCTCGCAGGTCGGGAAGCTGGTTGGATTCGCGGTGCAGTTTTAGGCCAGTCGGCGGCCGACTTCCGCTCCGGCTTCAAAAGCCCGCATTACCGCGCCGCAGCATTGCTGTCCGCTCCACCTCAGTGAACGGACATTCGGCCCGTAGAGGTACGTGCTGGACTGGTCGGCTTCATGACCATTCGGTCTAGGTGGCTTCAGCCTATCCTTCCAGTCCGTTCTTTACACCAGCGATTTCGCTCGCAAAAATAATTTGCTGGCCTTCTCCTTTGACTATTCTCATCGGATCGCATCAAGACGAGGGCGTCCCGCTCCTCACCAACCTGCTCATCCGTGGCAAGGTGGTTCCCTGACCTGGGGATGTGGTCGTGACAAACGGCAAACCGCGGATTGCCTGCCTCTCCTTGATGCCAAGATTAGGAGAGCGACATGGCGACACCAAAGCAATCCGAACCGAGCCTCAGTGTTGATCGACGGCAATTGCTGGCGACGGCAGCGGCTCTCAGTTTTGGCAACATTCCCGGTGTTGAAGCTGCCAGGGCCGCAAATTCAGGCCAAGCACTTACCGTGGCTGAAGTGCCAACATCGGAGAGCCCAGCTTGGAATATTT
>JBEEIB010000204.1:0-3894 GCA_041167675.1 Verrucomicrobiota bacterium | reverse complement strand
GCCCCTATTGCAATATCTTTGCGTTCAGATCCGTAATCTGTTTGTCGAGCCCAGCGATTTTGTCGCGAATCCCTTGGTAGGTCGCCGCGAGTTTGCTATCCGAAAAAACTGGCTTTCCCACTTCGTCGCCTTTGCTCCAAGTGCCCCAATTGGCCGCGAAGAAATCCAACAGTGACCGATGTTCGTCGATGTAATTCTGGAGTAACTGATTTCTCTTGTTGATGCTCTCCCACGGAAAGGTAGAGATCAGTTCCTTTCGTACCGGGTCGACAATCTTTCTGGGGAGATGTTGGCTGGTTAGGGCGTTATCAAGATCTGCATCAGCATTAAGGTAGAGCTTAGCTGCTAAATCCTTGCTTTGTTTGAACTCGTCCAGAAGTGGTCGCCAAGGATTAATTTCTTCCTTGGTCGCAAAGCTATTCGGATCCAACCGCTCCGGCTTCTGGAAATAAGCAAATCGGTTACGCACATCCTTCTCCTGGTTGGTGATCCTAACCATCACCGTCTCTGATGCCAGGCCGATCCGCTCTTTGAGAACTTGTACCGTTTCGTCATATCTTTTTTGAGAAAAAGAAGCGCTAGGACTGGCCGAGCCGTTCGGGGTGGTCGAAGTCGATGGACGGGTCTTCGGTCCTGGCGATGACGAATTCGGGCTCGGCGTTTGGCCGAAAGCAATCGAGGCGGTGAATAAAAGGACTGAAAAGCAAAGGGCTGAGACGGGATACTTCATGAAATGAACTGATGGGGGTATCAAATCGCGGATTGCGAATTTCGGATTTCGCACTCCGTATTCGGTAATTCGGACACAGGTTCTATTCTTCGGACATGGCTTTATACTGTTGCTCCAGTTCCTTTCCAGTGGCGATGATCTGATCACGTAATTTCTGGAAGGTCACTGCCAGATGCCCATCTTGGAAAACCACTGTTCCGCCGGCCGTTTTCCAACTCCCCCAATTCTTCTCATAAAAATCAAGAAGTTTCCCATGATCGGTGATGTATTCCGACATCAGGGCATTTTTTTTGTGGACCGTGTCCCAGGGAAAGCCATTGATGACTTCTTCTTTAAAGCGGGCGGCAATTTGTTCATTCACCTTGGCATTACGTAGGGCGATGTCGAGGTACTTTCCGAGATTGTTATAAAGATCGGTCACCGACTCGGATCGCTGTTTAAGTTCGGAAAGCAGAGTTCGCCACTGCGCAACCTCATCAACCGATTTATATGTACTTGGGTCGAGCCGGTCGTCTTTCTCAAAATACCCCAATCGGGTATGCACGTCAGATTCCTCGGTTTGTATTCGGTTCAGAACCTTGTTCGCCGCCTCGCCCAGTGCTTGTTGCGCCGCCTCGACCATTGTTTTGTCGGGAGTGGCCTGTGTCCTGGCGCCCGTCCCTGATGGAGTGGCGGAGGATTTGGTTGCGGTGGGATCTGTGATCGGCGACTTCAGTTTGGACTTGGCGTCTTGCGCGCGAAGCGTTCCGGGAACGGCGATCGCTATGGTCAGGGTTAGCGGTGCGAATTTGGTTAGGGTCCCAAAAATCGATTGAAACGAGTACATAACGAAGGAGGCTTGCGGCGGTAGTAAAAATGCATCTAACGGAAAAGCGCAAGGCGAATTCGCTCGACGAAACCAACGGCGCCCGCTTCGATTACTGGTATGGCGAGCACTCCTGCCAACGTTTCTGATTCGCGGCCGCGCTGTGTCTGGGCTAGTTCTGATGCCGATTACATCCGCTATCATGACACCGAGTGGGGCTCTCCGTCCCGAGACGATCAGCACCTTTTCGAGATGCTAGTTTTGGAAAGCATGCAAAGTGGGCTGAGT
This sequence comes from Verrucomicrobiota bacterium, assembly GCA_041167675.1. Lineage (GTDB taxonomy): Bacteria > Verrucomicrobiota > Verrucomicrobiia > Chthoniobacterales > JAFAMB01 > DASTDH01. The sequence continues at coordinate 2,071 of JBEEIB010000204.1, read as the reverse complement.
TGGATCACGATTCTGCGGAAACGTGAGAATTTTCGTCGAGCGTTCTCCAATTTTAATATCGCTGCCGTAGCCAAATATAATGCGGCGAAAATCGATAAGCTCTTAGCCGATCCCGGTATCATTCGTAATCGGAAAAAAATTGAAGCCGCAATTGCCAACGCCCAAGCGGCCCGTCGCGTAATTGCTGAAGTTGGGTCATTAGCTGATTTCCTGTGGCTGATGGTTGGGAATCGTCCGCTGATCAACCGCTGGAAATCACAATCAGAGATACCGGCGATGACTGATGAATCGCAGCGGCTCGCGGCTGAACTGAAAAAACGCGGCTTCCAATTTCTCGGTCCCACCACTTGCTACGCATTCATGCAGGCGGTGGGAATGGTGAACGATCATTTGGTGGGATGCTTTCGGCACCGGGAGCTTGCGGGCAAAAAATAGTTGATAGTCAAATACGAGTGGCAAAAAGAGGCCCTACCATATGGGGAAAGATCGGCGTCTCGCGTCCATCCTGCCTAAAACACTTGATCTACCAGCGGGTTTCCAGCTTCGAAACGCCGCAGGTTTTCCACGAAATGTTTTACCAACCGTAGCGGTTCGTTCTCGTGTCCACCGCTGCTGTGGGGAGTGATGTAACAATTAGGCAAACCCCATAGCTCATGATCTGGTGGAAGAGGTTCCGGATTGGTCACGTCGAGATACGCCGCCGCCAGGTGACCAGAGGACAGCGCGCCCACCAAAGCCGGTTGATCCGTGGTTGTTCCTCTCCCGATCGCGTAATAACAGCTCCGGGTTTTCATCGATTGGAAGCGCGCGGCGTCAAAAAAATGGACCGAATGTGGGCTTTCCGGAAGGACATTAACGACGTGATCCGCCGCCGCCAAAACCGTATCCAGCTGGTCTGGCCCGATCACCTCGGCGAATTGATCGGGAGCTGGATTTCGCCGATAGCCAAAGACGGTGGCTCCAAACGGCCGGAGCAACTCGGCTAGTCGATGGCCGATTGAACCGAATCCGACGATCAGAATGGTTTGCTCACCCAAGAGGTGGCATCTGTTGCGTATTTCGTTTTGCCGCCAGGCTCGATCGGTCAATTGCGTGCGAAAGGCTGGGTAAAATTGCCGGGCCTCCGCGAGCAGCCAACCGAGCGCGTGCTGAGCGCAGGGTTCAGAAAATACTGTGGAACTGTTGGTCAGAATTACTTGGCGTTTGCTGAACGCGGAACGTAGTTCCGGTGAGTCGTAACGAGTGTATCCTGCACTCGATATATGCACCCAGCGGAGCCGTGAGCTGTTTCGCAGATCGGCTGGGTTTGGTTGTCCAAACGCGATGTCGGACTCCCGCAGGCGGCGATCGGTAATTCCTTCCTGGAGGACATCTTCACCGGGTGGCGAGATGATCAATTGATGATTCTTCGTTTCTTGAACCAGATAGTTCTTGGCCTGGTCCGTGAGTCGGAGATTTGTCCAAATTGAAAAGCCCTGCATTCCGCTAAAATCTAGCGAAGAGAACAGAATGCCAGTGAAGTTTTACGGGAATGCGGTGTGCTTCGGTAGCGGTCCCGCGATGACGAAAACCCTGCCTGCTACCGTCGATTGCGATTTTGGAATTCAAAGCAGTTTCATGACAAGGTCGATCCTGGGACATGGCTCAAACCCAGCGCATCGGAAAGCATAACGAAAAAGGCGTACCTACTAAGCGCGCCGAGGTTTTCGCCCTGCCATCATCCGTAGCGTCAGCACCTAGACGCTTTTTCCTCTCACCCAGCGTATAGTGATTTCGCCGATCCGGCGGCCGTAAGCTTCAGCGGTCTCCAGGTCACCGACGGACGGAGCTTTTCCCGGCTCCAAGCCGAAACTTGATGCCATCGCTCCGATCGATGACGAGCTTCGATTCCAGGCGTCAGGCCCCGGTCCCTCAATTCTTTGCAAGTACTCTGGCTTATTGGCGGTTGGGAGCATTCCCAGACTGACGTAAATCATTCCATGTTGCATCGCATTTACGACCAGACCAAAGAGGGTGTTCATTTTGTCACCGGAAAAGTTGCTCGAATTGGTGAACGCCCCCGCGATTTTAT
>JBEEIB010000203.1:0-3846 GCA_041167675.1 Verrucomicrobiota bacterium | reverse complement strand
ATAGGTATTTCTTCTTTCGTTTTCAGCTTGCGGTTGCTTGCGGTGTTTGCGGCGGCAAGCCAAAGGACTGTAACGTCTGCGCTGACAGGCTCCCAGTTACATCCAGGTTCTTGTCGATTTGATACTTGGCCACCGCGTCGCGCGTCTGCTGGCCGAAAATACCGTCTACTGGGCCGTTGTAATAGCCCTGTTGTGCGAGCTGTGTCTGGACAGCACTGACTGTCGGATCGGCGACAGGCGCGTCGCTGTATACTCCCTCATTGTAATAATAGGGCTCAGTGTCGGCGTAATACCCGGGATAGTAGTCGTACGGGTAATAGTCGTAGGAATCGTAGGGATAGTAGTCCCACGGGAAATATCCGGCATCGAGTCCAAACCAGAAACCGTTGTCAAAGACAAAGAAGCGATCGTGATCAAAGTGTGCATGCCGCCGGTCCCAGTCGCCGTGCCAATTTGCGTCGTGGCGTTCGGCGATGTGGTCGGTTCGGCCGCCCAAGACGGGTCGCGCAGATGTTCCGGATTGGCGCGCCGCTGAAGCCGCCCCTCCATTGCCAACAGTTGGGCGCGAATTAATCACGCGATTTGTCGTCGAGCGGTTGGTTATCGAGCGGTTCGTGATCGAGCGGTCCGGTCCATTAAAGACATGCGGTCGAGAGAGCGGCATGCGCGCCTGCGATGGGGCGAAACGTCCCGAAGTGTTACCGAAACCCATCCCTCTACTATAGTAGTAGCCCCCACCGTGGAATCCTCCTCCACCCATGGCGCGCCCCCCGCCACCGCCGACGTGGCCACCACCAAATCCTCCGCCGCCCCCGCCGTGGGGGGCTGCCCAGGCGGTATGTGCAAGAGACATCGATATGACGCCAACCAGGCTAAATAATCTTAAACTTTTCATACTCCAAACATCGTTATGCTTCCGTCTCGCGACCATTGCGCGTCAGTGGGATTTTGAGATGCCACCTAAGAGTGAGCCTTAATCCCTCTTTTGAGTGAGTGGGCCGCCGCGCAGGCGTCTGTTAGTAGCCGCCCCGCTCTGCCTGCCGCGAAGCGCAGCGAAGGGTGGTCGGGGCGAAATTGATTTCAAGCACGGCGACAGAGCGCCGTGACTACAACGTGAATTGATTTAAGCAGGAGGACAGCCGCCTACGCTAAATGCTTCAGCGTGCCAAGGAGCATCGTGACTACAACTATGGAGCGCCGTGAGTACAACGACTGTGGTTGAAGCGTTGCAGCTGCGGCCGTCCCCGGCGGCTGGTTTGTCTGTAGCCGCTACCATCTTTCCGTTCAGACACCGCGACAGCCGGCTAATCCCAATGCTTCCGCGTGCCAAGGAGCGCAGGGACTACAGTTGACCGCAGTTGACCGCGAGATGAATCTCAAAAGAGCGGCCAGAACATCGCAATCAACAAGCTGAGCATCAACATCGAGAAGAGGGCAACCCAGAGAGTTGCACGACGTGATACGGAGCGTTCGGCACGTGGATTGGCGGGCGGTCCAAGCACCAGGCGCAGACTGTCTGGATGATCGTCAAAAATCAGGATGTGCTGCGCCTGCTTCCGCTCCCCAGAATTTGTTGGTGGTAGCTGTACGGCCTGCCTAATGACGAAAATTCTCTTCGCCCTCGGGCCAGACTGTCGACCACGGGGAAGAAAGCCAAAGGAGTCGGAGGAACCTCCGTCCGTGGATGGCTTAAGAAGACGCGCATCGAATGCTCTGGCCCGGTCGTGATAGCTCCTTCTTTTCATGCATCACGCTATGACGGACTAGCCCGTCGCCGCCAGGGCGCGTGTGCGGGATTTTTTAATGTCACTTGCGAAGTGAGGCTTGATCCCTCTTTGGAGTGAGGGTCAGGGACGCGGTTCAGGCGTCAGTTCTAGCCGCACCGCTTTGTCAGGGCGCCGAAGGGCAGCGAAGATGGGTCGGGCGAATCGATTTCTAGCACGGCGACAGCGCCTGCGCTAAATGCTTCGGCGTGCCAAGGAGCGCCGTCACTACAGCCGTCAAAGAGGCGGCGATGGCCCGCAGAGATGGACCTTGGGAATCTTCGTGACAAAACGGCGAGCGCTAGCGTAATAACCACATCTTACGGAGCCGTGGTTTGCTAAGTAGTTGACCGCGCGGCCACCCGCGGAGGCCGGACCAGAATCGGCAGTACAATCGAAACCGCCATGATACCGGCGATGATATGAAGAGCGCCGCCATATGAACCGGCTGTCTCACGCATGCGTGCGATGAGTAAAGGACCAACCGCGCTGGCAAAGCTCCAGGCGGTCAGCATTAAACCGTAGATGGGACCGACGTTCTTCGGACCAAAGTAGTCAGCCGCAAACGCGGGCATGGTGCCAAACCCGCCTCCGTAACACATCAACACCACGAATGTCACGATCGTCATCAACGAGATCGTCGCGATGCTTGGAAGAAACCAAAAAAGTAAAGCCTGAAGAACGAACATGATGGCGAAGGTCGCTCGGCGCGTAATCAAATCGGAAACCCACGCCCAGAATACTCGGCCGACAGCATTGCCGATGCTGGCCAGTCCCACCATATTTGCTGCAACGATCGCGCTCGCTCCCGTCAGCTCCTGAAAGATCGGAGCTTCTTGCGAGATGACTGAAATGCCGGCGCACGTATTTAAAAACAGCAGCAGCCAGAGCGCGTACCATTGCCAGGTTCTGAGCGCCTCGCCCAGTTTGAAGTCGTGCCCGGCACGTTGCGCCGTTTCCGTAGCTGTCGGCGACCAACCCTCTGGCTTCCAGCCATCGGGCGGATTCTGCATGAAAGAGCCGGCAATTACTGTAACAATGAGGTACCCGACGCCCAGGTAAGCGAATGTGCTCAAGACGCCGACGCTCTGAATGAGTCGCGTCGCCACGGGCGCGGTGATGAGTGCGCCCGCTCCGAAGCCGCCCACCGCGATCCCGGTAATAAGTCCTCTTCGATCCGGAAACCACTTCACTAGCACGGCCACCGGAACGATGTATCCCAAGCCCAGACCGATTCCGCCGATAAAGCCGTAACTGAGATATAGCCACCACAAGTTATGTGAGAAGCTGGCGAGAAAAACTCCCAGGCCATAGAGCACGCCGCCGGTCAATGCCACGATTCGCGGTCCTTTGCGGTTCAGCCACAGACCACCGAAGAACGCAGCAATGCCTAGGACAAAAATGCTGATCGTGAACGTCAGCGTTACTTCCGAAATGCTCCAACCGAATTGCTTCGCAAGCGGAACACGGAAAACGCTCCAGGCATAGACCGCACCCAGCGCAATCTGAAAGAAGATACCTGCGATTGCGATTACCCATCGATTATTAGTTCGCATAAATTCCTCCTTATGATTTCTAACGTTTGTCGGTCTTTATTTTTCGGAGGTCCTCCTATGACAGTGGCATAACCACGCCGCCGTCCTTGGGAAGCGCATCGAAGGTCGCCTTATCGATGCGCAAGTGCGCCATGACCGCTTCCGGCGGAGTGTGAGCCAGCCACTCCGAAAAGGAAAGGTCCTGAAAACGATTGACCTTGCCGAACATTTCCAGGAACACTAGATCGCTGTCGCCTGTGTTCTCGACGTAATGCAGCAAGGTCTTCTGGACGTATCCGACGTCTCCCTCTTGAAAGTCCATCGTGCGAGCCTTATTGCCTGTGTCCACCACGGTCATTCGACCCTTGCCGCTAATGTAGTACTGCCATTCATCGGCATTCGGATGCCAGTGCAATTCTCTCAGCCCGCCCGGATGAACGGTAACCATAGCCATCGCCGTGGTTGTGGGTTTGAAATTGCAGGAATCAACAATGAGCAACTCGCCGCCTTTCGATTTGATCTTCGTCGGCATTTCCATCGAGCGAAAG
>JBEEIB010000202.1:0-5879 GCA_041167675.1 Verrucomicrobiota bacterium | reverse complement strand
CATCTCGATGGCGAATCCGCGGCTGCCGCACTTTGAGCGGGCCAATACCGGTTACCAGTTCGCGTTCGGGATGGTGGCCATTGCGTACGATCGCCCGCTGTCCAGCATCGGTTCGTCGCTCTTGGTGTATTTCCAAATATTCGGCCACCTCGTTCTCAATCGCTGTCTGCAATAGCTTCCTGGCTCCTTCCGACAGCAACTCTTCCAGGTAGCTCTTGCCTTCATCTTTGGCTCGCTCTGCGAGCGAAATGACTTTAGTTTCCACTTCAGGTGCATCCTTTCTTTCGGCGCCTCGAGTGAGTACGCCGTTCTTCTTTTTGGTTACAGAAAGGATGCGCCTTTTTTTATCCTGTCATCCACAACTTTCGGTTATAACTCTTCGAAGGGCACGTCATCGAGCCGCTGAGCTGGCCACCAGCGATTCGTCCATCAAGCCAACTCTTTCGCCTTCCCAGCTTCTCCGCTTTGAGCATTTACGAGATCCTAACCCGTGAAGATGGAACACCGGTAGAACTCGGTCGCGGGGCGATGGGAGTGACTTACAAAGCAGTCGATGTGAATCTGCGGTGTGCTGTAGCGTTGAAGGTAATCAACGCCCGATTCATTGGTGACGAATCGGTGTAGTTGAGGCTGTTGTCGCAGTGGAGTGTCGGACTAGCCCATTGGATTCCGCTGAAGGTGTAGGCTGCCCGATGCAGCACACAAAACCGGCAGAGCCAAAGCCGATTTTGAGTTGAGGGACTTAGCCGGGAAGAATTTGAAACGCTGAAGCAGTTCTTTCCATGGCGTCGAACCGCTCTGAGCCGCATACTGTGTCGCCCGACCAGTGAATTGGACCTCGAAGGGTTTAAACCACTTGATACATCGCTTTTCGATAAACGGTCGTCGGAGTCAAAAATATGAAACGATTACTTATCACCCTCGCCGCTGGGTTATTCGCGGTTTCAGCTGTGCAAGCCGAAGTAGGCGATTCGCTTATTTCACCAGACGGCAAGTGGACTGTTTACGTCGTTAAAGGTTCTGGGCCGGGTGTTAGTTCTGGTGCGGGTAACTATGAATCTAGTGAACTTTGGCAAATGGATTCACATGACGGAAATCGTACACTGCTTGCTAGCACTCATAATGATGATGATGTGCGTTACCTCGTCGCTGAATTTGACGATTTAAGATTCTCCACTGATGGTCGTCTTGTCTACTTCAACACACCAGCCTGGGGAACATCAGCGGCAGTTCATGTTGTGGACACTACTACTCGGAAAGAGCATTTCGTTTGCCCAGGCAGTCTGTTGCAAGTCATACACTCTTCCAAAGGTGATCAACTTGTTGTTAGCCAAAAAAGGTATCATCCCGCGCCTCAATACGGGGCGTATTGGCGTAAATACTTGTTCACCACCGATGGAAGAGAAATACGCCCGTTAGGCGAGATTGAAGAGTAAAAATTGCTGATCACATTAGCCGTTGGACTGTTCCCGGTTTCAGCATTAGCTGACAGCAGATTCATAGTTGAGCAAGAATTTGCTTAGCGACTTGGACTATAAGATCGTTTACCGGAACTGAAATTTGCTGAGCTTGTGCAGCTGTAACCGCCAATAGCCCCGTGGCGAGGCTGATGAGTAGGGTTCTCACAATTCATTCTCCTTATCATTCACTTTTTCCCAGTTGGACCGCTGCGGACCCAGGTACTGGCTCAAGTCATCGGTGGCGATGTAACCAATTAAACGGTCATCGGCTATCTGAGCGGTGCCATCCCCGTAGAAACTGGTCACTTTGACCACGACCCCAGCTTGGAAATTAACCAGTAACCCTTGGGCACTGAGTTGATTGTACAGTGCGCGGACCGCAGGCTTATTGCCGTGCGAGTTCAGGTACATGAACGTGAGCAAGTCAGCCCGTCGTGCTGTGACTAGGGTATCAGAGTTGAGGATGCGGTACAGTTCTCCGGCCTCAGTCCGATTGGTGTAGAACAGTGACAGTGCCGTACCGACTGCCAGGAGTATCACTGACTTTTTCATATTAATTTTTTCATTTCGTATCCTTTTAACTGACACCGAGTTGTAGAACCGGAGCTGGAACTCTTTCCCAGTCCCTATGATGACCGAGAACCCAGGTATAGAGTTAAATCGTCCATGGCTGCGTAGCCGATCAGACGTTGACCGAATATCTGTGCCGTGCCGAGCCAGTAAGGAAAACCGCTAAATAGAGCGGCGTAGATCCTTCGCGCCTCTATTCGTTCTTACTGTTTTCTGAATTCCGCCTGTCTTAGCCGATTGTTCCCAGCGGGTTGCGGTTCCTTTCCCGAGATGGGACAATCGACGGCACGCTTCACACCAAAACTCGCATAGTGCTTAGTCGGCGTTTTTCTCTATTTCTTTAATGCTGTCGTATACCGGTGAGCACTATATATACTCCGTATGGCCGCTCCATCTCGCGAGTCACATCGTCCTCGCGTATGGGAACGCCGAAAGCCGCTGTCAGGATGTCTTATGCCTGTTCCTGGCTGGTCTGTAGCCTTGGGCACGAGCATCTGCCTCGCTCATGAACCTGCCCTGCTTGGTATTGCCGTACCAGCGAATGGGATAAAGCAACGCGCATCGACCAATCCGTTTCGAATGGTCCAAACGAATTATCTATGTGATTCGTTCAAATCGATTGGTCGCAGCCTTTCTCCACAATCGTGCAGTGGTTCGCGGAAGCATTTCAGCGGCGATCGTTCTCAGCCTTATCCTTTTCGCGGTGATTAGCTTTTTGTGGATGGTCGGGACTGAGGTGGTCTCACACGACTGGCTAGGGATTGGTAAAGGTCACTTCTCCGACGGTCGCATCTCAGCCGACCGGCAACGCGCCGTTTTTAGCAGCGACTCCTTCCAACGGACCCTCAGATTCGCGGCAAGCACAGAGTGAGCGAAGATTAAGAGATCGCCTAGAAATTTCGCCGATTTATCGTAGCTCAGTATCTGCCGGTATCCGTTCGAGCTGCTCAAGAATTTGCTGGTCAGAAGGTGCGACGCCCTTTGCGCCAAACAGGTCAAAAGTTTTACGTGAGGCCACGGTGTGTTGAGACGTCAGGATCATTACACGAGCAAGATCGCCACGCGATATCTTTGGTCCGGCTGTTAACTTATTAATTGCTCTTGTAATGCGGATATTAGCGCCGCCAGCCGGTGCGTTGGTGAGGATCGGCGCGCGCACAATAGTATAGTCTAGCCCACTTGCTCGCAGATAGAGTTCTCTTTCAATCAAGTTCCGCTGCAGACCGCATTTGATCCTATCGAGAATGCGAATCATGACCGATGACCGGTCTGCGCCCACAACCGACGGGAGAATGATGCGTCCTTCGAAACCGATTGCACGCGCTGAATCGACCACGTTCAGCAGCCCTTGGTAGGTTACGTTGCGAATCATGGCCTCTGATGCGAACAGGCCACGACCGTCAATTCCACCTGTAGCAGCAACAGTGAAAAATATCGCCTTGTAGTCTTCGGCTATGGCGTCACGAACCGACCGGGCGTCAGTTACGTCACCATGGCTTATATCCGCTCGCTTCCCCAGGAGCCGCCCGGCTCTTTCGGGATTGCGCGCGAGGACCCGGACACTTGACCCGGCTTGCAACAATCGCTGAGTAATCAGTAGGCCTGTACCGCGCGTAGCCCCAACAATGCAGAATTGCATCTTCATTTAATTTGCGAGAACGGCTATCGCCTTACAAGGTCGATTCGAACCAGTGTCCATCTCTCGACGCGTTCCGGCAAAGTCAGCCGCATGCGGCCGTTCAAAGGCGCGCACACGCCTTTACTGCGACACACCCTCACGCACGGAAGTGCTTGTAAGCTGCTGCAGTTGGTCCCGCGTAAGATCCAATTTAGCGGCTGCCACATTTTCCTCAAGGTGAGCGATCGACGTTGTCCCTGGGATCGGAAGGATGTTTGGAGCGCGGTGGAGTAGCCAACTCAAGGCCACTTGTGTCGACGTCGCTCCAAGGTGTTTGCCAATATCGGCAAGACCTCCTTCGGCGGAAGCAAGCGGCGCCCCATGTTTCATCGGATCGGCTCCCAAAGGGCCATACGGCACAAACGCAACCCCTTCACGAGCGCAATAAACCACCATGGGTTCTCCCTGCCGCTCACCAACGCTATAACGGTTCTGCACCGAGGCGATCTGGGCAATTGATCGCGCCTCTTCGAGCTGTTTGACCGTGATATTCGAAAGGCCGATCAGCCTGATTTTCCCTTCCTGCTGGAGTCGAGCCAGACCAAGCACGGATTCACTCAGCGGCACATCCGGATCGACCCAATGAAGTTGGTACAAGTCGATGCAATCTACGCGTAAGTTTTTGAGACTTTCTTCGCAATCACGTCGCAGACCATCCGGACTTCCGTCCAGGTATCGCTCATTAGCCGATTTTTTTACCACCCCACCCTTGGTCCCAATGAAGAGCCCTTCCGGGTAAGGGTGGAGAGCTTCCGCGATGAGTCCCTCGTTCCATCCGGGTCCGTAAGCCCTGGCCGTATCAATAAAATTGACCCCAAGCTCGAGTGCGCGTTGCAAGACCTTTTTCCCATCGTCCCAAGCCTCATAAGGTCCAAAGTTCCCGGGTTGGCCAGTCAAACGCATCGCGCCATAGCCGAGTCGGCGCACCTCCGTGCCGTCGTTGAACCGAAATGTGAGAGGGGGTTGCATAGGAGACTCTTTACGCCTGAACGGTGTTGTTGCGTAGTCTATTTTGTGTCTCGTGTCTGGCCGTGGAACGACAGGAGGCAACTCTGCCACACAAGCTCCCAGGGACCACGCGAGGGCCAGCGATTTCACCGAAGCGATTCGCCTAGAGCCTGATTGGCTGGTATGTCCGCCTTCGTTCGGCTGACGCCGAACTTCGGCGCGACGCTTTCGCCCTTTGGGTTGAATGCTCTTTAGAGACCGAGTCGAGGTAGCGGGCCATGCCGGACTGTTGTCCGGCGGCTGCTGGACGAAAGCGGGTGACGAGACTCGAACTCGCGACATCTTCCTTGGCAAGGAGAATCCGACGTCCGTAGAGCCGCTTAAATACTTGATCTACGGATGCTCTACCAATCGGACTCTACCAAACGTTCTATTTGACTTCCATCTTCTCAACAACCCAGTACCTGATTCCCTCGTAATCTTCTGCCGCGCCCAACAGATTTCGGTCTCTCATTTCTTTGGTCGGGTGAGGATGCCATCCTGAGTAAATCTTGCCGGATTTTTGTTCCACGGAAATAGCGACTTCCCCAGCCTTTATCGGACTGTCAGTATCGATGTAAACCATCGCGCCCGGCACATCAATCGCGTAGAAAAGTTCTTCTGCTGCCATTGGCGGATTCTGCCGTTTTCCCCAAATCGCAGACAAGGTTGAACCGATGCGTTCCGGAACCAGTGACAATCTCAAGATCCCCTTTCAATAAAATCGACTATCTCCCCGGCGTGGCTTTCGCAATGGAAGGCTTGGGGTGCTTCCGCAGAGATCGCTTCCTTACGGCTGCGCAGAAGGTGCAATTTTAGACACCGCCTCGTCCCGTAGCCTGAGTTCGTTTCGGGGATGTCCCGTTGAGAGGCGACGGAATTGCGAAAAAGGATTTTCTTTGTGTGCCCGGCAAAATTGAAGAATGTTACGCAATCTACTTGAGAGGAGGTGACTCCAATGACGTATGAAGAACGGAAAAAGAAGCTGTTACAATTAGCAAAGAAAAAGCGGGTATTGAATCCGAATGAATCTTGGATTAACCCAGGCTCTCGTTCCGCGCATCGCGTGTCGCTATTTGCTGATAGACTGCGGCGAGAAGGATTGATTACTCATAACCAGCGTACAGGAATGCTGGAAATCACTCAGCAAGGCATCGACTATCTGGATCAGGCTTCGTAGAAAG
>JBEEIB010000201.1:0-4812 GCA_041167675.1 Verrucomicrobiota bacterium | reverse complement strand
ATTAGGCGGCACCAGCGATTTGCGGGGTTTTCAGACGGCACTTCGCGGCTCGATCATTCTTTCCGGTTGCATCGTCCTGCTGATCTTTATAACGCCGCTTCTAACTAACTATGTGACCATGAATTTGGTTTTATTCCTCGTTCTGTTTGCTACCGGCTTTTTTACCGCAAAAATTCCCGGTCTTGTCTTCTGGAGCGAATTCACCTTTTTGACCACAAGCGCATTCGTCGCACTCAATCCACAAGTGCCGATATCAACACCGACGATCATCGATAGCTTTATTGGAACTATCTTCGGGCTGGGCATCGCGACCGTTGTGAGTAGGCTGATTTGGCCGCTTTTGCCACAGAGAATTCTGCGAGACAGCCTGCTTGCAGTCTTTACCCAGCTAAGAGCGTTGCTCGGCGGAGAGCTCCAACGAGAAAGAGTCCTGACCCAGTTGACCAATCTACCGGTAGAGGCCGTGGGAGCTGCTCGTCAGATTCGAATAGCCGGATGCTCCGAGGAAGAAAGAGCGAAGCTGGTCGCCCTGGTTCGTACTCTTCAAACCTTGATCAGCCGGGTCGGCCAGTTAGTTTCTCGGCGAGACCTATTGCCGGAGCTTACGGAACGGATACTGAGGCCGCAGTTGGAATGCTTAGAAATTGAGTTTAAGCAAATGTTGGAAGCTTTCGCGGAGTGCTTTTATAAGGGTGATTGCTCACGTGAGTTTCCGGCCATCCAAGGGGCTGTGACCGCAATGGATTATGTAGTCCAACAGATTCGTGATCGCAATCTGTTAGGAGAATTGCCTCCCGAAGCATCGCTGCGGTTCCTTGATGTAGTTGATCGTTACCACGCGACTGCAGATGCCTTGGAGGAATGCGGTCGATTGATCGGCTCCCTGCGGATCGAACGCTATTGGGGAGATTATGGTTTGTAAGAGGTGAGAAGGGCTCACTTATCTTGACGCGTATCACCAATCACCATTCACCTCTCACCATGTCCTCCCCTGCCGCATCGCGCACATTACTGAATTGGGCTCGCCAGGATCTCTTCGGCGACTTAAGAGTACGGCACGGGTTCAAATTGGGTCTATCGGGCTTAATAGCCTTGTTATGTACTCAGGTACTGCGAGTACCGAATGACTACTGGGCGATACTCACTGTGATGGTGTTGATGAACGCGCAATTCGTGGGAGCGTTTGCTTTCAAAGCGACCATGCGAATAGCTGGTACCGTCGTCGGGGCCATCGTTGGCGTTTGGCTAGCGAGTGACTATGCTTCTACGCCAGCGATCTTTTTGCCAGTGTTCTTTCTGGTGATGGTTCTCGCTGGTTACAACTTCGGGCACATCGGCGCTCGGCAGGTTCCGTACGCGCATTTTTTGCTAGGGCTCACTACATTAGCTATTGTTACTGAGGGAGTCACCAATCCTGGTCAAGCGTGGCAGACCGGTCTTGATCGAACGGAGGAGATCGTCATCGGAATTGTCTGTTCGCTATTTGTCAGTACTGTGGTTTGGCCACGTTACGCTCGGGAAGAGTTTCTCGAAGCAGCCCGTGCTACGTTAAAGACGACTAAGCAGCTCGTCTCGGTCCACGCTCAAGCTTACATTAACCAGGCCGATGTGGCCACTGAGATACAGCAGCTTCAGCATACTTTCGATCAGCAGTTGTCGCGTTTAAGAAGTTTACTCACGGCAGGAGCGCGAGAAACCACTGTTCTTTCCGCACGTCTGGCAAACTATAACGCGTTTATGGTCTCTCTGACCAACTTGTTTCACGCCAGTCTAGATTTCAGCCGGCACCGAGGAGAGGCATGGTTTCTTGAGCACGTGCACTCGGAAATGGAATCTTTGTTCGCTGCGATTTCCGAGCAATTCGACATTCTGTCCAGCTCGATCTCTCCACGCGAAAAATTGCCAACCAGTTTCCTGAATGACGTATTTGCTGCGTTCGAGGGGAAAGTTAACCATATTCGGGAGCAGGGGATGTTGCACAAAGCGCCACTGCAAACGGCGATAGATCTCGCCGGAGAGCTCGCGGTGCTGCGTTCGTTGCGTGATGAATTGAATAATCTGCGTAGTGCAATGGAGGGTTTACCGCGTTTCGGACAACCGATGCCGGAGGAAAAACCACACTGGGATGTTTTCCCGACGATTGATTGGTTTTGGATGAAGATCGCGATAAAAGGCGGCCTGGCTGTGGTGATCGCGATCGTTTTTATAAAGTGGATCCATCCACCCGGGGCTGCAAACGTTCCGGCAATGGCTTGGACCCTCACCATCATGGGACGTCCATTTTTGCTAGCCGGCGGCAGTGGTGATCTGCGATCTTTTCAGACGGCCCTCCGCGCCTCCCTGATTCTTGCCGCCTGCGCGGTACTGCTTCTGCTCACCACGCCGTTATTGGCTGGCTATGTCGCCATGAGCGTGGCGTTGTTCGTCGTGCTGTTTGCCTTCGGTTTTCTTACAGTACGCATCCAGGGAATTACCTATTGGATGCAAGTTGCTTATCTAACGATTCCCGCGTTTGTTGGACTCAATCCGCAAATGCCGGTCGCCTCGCAGACCATCATCGATACCTTTCTCGGCCTGATATTCGGAATTTGGATCGGATTTGTGGTGGGTAGACTTCTTTGGCCGGTCTTGCCCCAAAGAATCCTGCGAGATAATCTCGTCGCGCTTTGTACTCAGATCAAAGCGCTGCTCAACGGAGATCCTCATCCAGAGAGAATTCGGGTCCAGCTGGCCAATGTATCGGTTGAGGCTCTCGGAGCTATTCGCCAGATTCGAATAGCCGGATGTTCGGAGGAAGAAAGGACGAGGCTGGTAGCTCTGGTTCGTAGTCTCCAAACGTTACTAAGCCGGATCAGCCAGTTAGTTTATCGGCGAAACCTATTGCCGGAAGTCATAGGACAGATCCTGAGGCTGCAGTTCGAACGTTTAGAAATTGAGTTTAATCAAATGCTGGATGCTTTTGCAGGGTGCTTTCGTGAGGGCGATTGCTCGCGTGAATTGCCGAGCCTCCGAGGGGCTTTGACCGAAATGGATCGTGCAATGCAAAATAGTCGTGATCGCAACCTATTGGAGCACTTACCGCGCGAAGCGTCCCTGCGGATCCTCGATTTCGTTGACCGTTATCACGCGACTGCAGACAGTTTGGAGGAATGTGGTAGAGTGATTAGTTCCCTGCGGATAGAGCACTATTGGGGAGATTTTGGATTGTAGGGGAGAGTTGATCGGTGATTGGTGAGAAGTGGTGATTCGTAGGGTGCGCGTACGAATCACCAATGACTAATTACCTCTCATCCGCGGCCATGTCACTCGTTCGGGTAATACGAAAACTTCCTCTTCTACCAATTGCGAAGGCCAGCAGAATTCGTAGGAAGCACTTGGCTGATAGGAATGTGAAACGAGAACGCAATCGAATTACCGCGATGGCTGCAATGGAAACTTGGTTCCGCCGTCGCCAGGTTTCTAGGATCCAGCCTGGTGCTAGCAGAGGCGATGGCGGACAGTTGCCTGCTTTTTCCAGGATTGGGATGGGTCTCGCCCTTAGCTTTCTCTGTCTGATCGCCTCGGCTGTGGGTAAATCGAAGGACAGCGCACCGCCGTCACCCGATCAGTCCTGGTCTCCACCGGATCTGCCGGCACACCAGGAAGGGCTGCGGAACCACCGGATAGAGCTCCCGAGCAACGTCGTGATTGATCCTCGTAAGAATTATCTGCTGCCGGACTTAATCGATATAGCTCAAAGACTCAATCCCGAAACGAAGATCGCCTGGCAGAGGGCGAAGCAAGCATTAGCCGCAGTTGGCCTCAAAGAGGTTACTTATTATCCAATTTTGTCGGCCGCAGCCGCTGCTGGATACACTCGGCTCTTTGCCCCCCTCCCCGCGCTGAAGATCGACCGAGCAGCGCTGGTCCGTGCGATCCAAACCGGCGGCTCCGCGCAATCAGCTATTAGCCTGCAGAATGATGGGGTCCTGCACCTTGATGTGCTCGCCCAAACGACCCTTTCTGTGAAATGGCTGCTGTTCGATTTTGGAGAGAGAGACGCCTCCGTCCGGTCCTCGCGCGAGGAACTCCTGGTCGCCAACCTCGCCTTTAATGCGACCCATCAAAAATTAGTCTTCGAGGTTAGTAAGAACTTTTACACTTACAACACTCAGCGCGACGCGGTCCGCGTTGCTCGGTCCGCCTTGGAAACAGCCAGTACCGTGAGCGAAGCGGTGGAGGCGCGATTCAATACCGGTTTAGCCACTCAGCCTGAATTGCTGCAAGCCAAGCAGCAGCTTGCGCAGTCACGATTCGATCTGGAGAAGGCTCTAGGTAGCCAGACGAATTCGCTGGTCGATCTGCTGGTCAGCATCGGCCTCTCGCCGTCAGTAAAGATTCAGATCGCGAACAGTTTCGCCGGATCGCTCCCGACTGATATCGAAACACCGGTCAATCAATTAGTCGAACATGCGTTCGTTCAGCGTCCCGACATGGTCGCTGCCTTCGCCAACATCCGTTCAAAGGAAGCAAAGATCAGCCAGATTAAAGCGAGCTATTACCCGAAAATCAGCGCCGTAGGAAGCGTTGGCTACGGTCAGGAACGGCTAAGTCTTGGCGGTCTCGGCACCTTCGATCAAGGGGCTCCCACCTTTGGGGGAGGGCTGGCCGTTGAATTTCCCATCTTTGACGGATTCTTTCGTCGCTATGAGCTATTGGCGGCCGAATCAGAACTAGGGGAGGCGAACAGTCAATTGCAGCAAAGCGGCGACCGGGCGGACCGCGAAGTCTGGCAAGCCTGTACGGATCTGCATACGGCAATCAGCAGTGAAA
>JBEEIB010000200.1:0-20534 GCA_041167675.1 Verrucomicrobiota bacterium | reverse complement strand
GTTGTTTGTTTATTCATTTATTGTCAGGTTGCTGTTCATCCAGCAGCCTGGCAATACCCATGGCATCTACCATAATGGGCGGCAAAAGTTCAACTCTTCTATGGTCGACAGTAAATCGACAAGTCGCTGGTCTTGACTCTTCTATAGGCCTCTCGTTCGCGGCTATTCGTGCTTATGTCGTTCTCCGGCTTTACCGGTCTCCAACCTCGATAAATTTTGTTGCTGACCCTAGCTGAATTGGATAAAAGCGAGCCCTGTGAATCAATTCGTCCCTCGGGTTTCGGCTCTGTTCTTGTTTGGGCTGTCTACCATTCCCTTCGGGCAACCAACCCAGATCTCTCCTTGGCCCCGCCCCCGAATCTGTCACGGACAGCTTGGGGCGAGCTGCAAGCTAACCACGCCGGTGCAAAAGTGGTTACGCTGAAAGCCGCGATCACCGCCAGGCGCGGTACGATTACCGATGTTACAGTCAAAGAAACCGCGCAGTGGCCGCAAACGTCCGCCGAAGTGCAGGCCTGGATTAAACGGCATTGGAGGTTTGTCCCAGCCTTCAGCGGCACAGTCGTGCAACCGGTCTCTTTTAAAATATTGCAAGGATATCCAACTGCGACCCCGAGCAAGCGCGAACCATGGATAAACACCGCTTGGAGCCTTCTCCTCAGGTCGCCCAAGCCTGATTTTCCGATGCGTTACCGTGCGCAAGTGGCTGGGTACACACAGGGTAATAATGATCGTCGAGCAGGTGTGTATCTCTCGATTACGGCGAGAAATGGCGAAATCGTTGATATTCGCGTCTTAGATCAGACCGGCCCAACTGAGCTTTGCACGCATACCGTCAATTGGATACGAAACAATTGGCAATTTAAGCCGAACACCAACGGTACATTCGAGCTCCCTGTAGTATATTACATCTGGTAGCAGAGCATTGACTTCGCCTGCTCCTCACTCAAACCGCAGCGCTTCGATCGGATCGAGTAACGCCGCCTTGTGGGCAGGATAGAGGCCAAAGACGATTCCGATCGCTGAGCAAACCAGCACCCCAGCCAGAGCCCAATCCCAAGGGACGACGACCGTGGCTTGCAAGAAGACGGCCAACGCGTTGCCAGCAAGGACACCCAAAACAATTCCGGCAATTGCTCCAAGGAGCGAAAGAAAAAGCGCCTCCAGCAGAAACTGCCAACGAATGTCACGTTGACGCGCGCCCAGTGATTTGCGGATACCGATCTCTTTGGTGCGCTCAGTGACGCTCACCAACATTATATTCATGATCCCGATTCCGGCGGCGACCAAAGCGATTGTGCTAATCACAAATGCTCCCACCCTCACCACACCAGCGATATTCCGGAATGCGGCAGCCAACGAATCGTTGCCGTAGCTTTCAAAATCATTGGGATCTTCGGGACTAAGTCCTCGGGCCTTCCGAAATGCTCCAGTCGCAAATCCCATGGTTCGTTCATAAACCAGTTGGTTTCGTGACTGCACCGCAATGTTGATTGAGCGGTTATGTGACCCGTAGTTCTCAAAAAACTTTGTGATCGGAATGATCACCATATTATCGTCGCTGCCACCAAAGGAACCGCCCTTTGGCGCGAAGGTTCCGATCACCTCGTAAGTTCGGTTATCGAGACGAATGGTCTTGCCGATGGCACCAACTTCCGCAAAGAGACGCTTCACCACCTCATCACCAATCACACAAACGCTACGAGAGAATTCTACATCCTCGGTTGAGAGATTGCGGCCATCGGCAATCTTAAAATCGTTCGAGGTAATAAATCCCTGGTTAGTTCCGCCAAGGGTAAGGTTCGGATTCGTCTTCTTATTTTCGTACACCGCCTGAACCCCCTGATCGAAAACCTTCGGAACAGTAAGATCCACCGTGTCCTTCATCAGTCGGGCGAATTCCAGGTAAGTCGGATAGTCGATGTTCCGCCGATTTTTGAAGCGGTCGTCGCCAAAAGTATTGAAGCTTCCGGCCGGCCACTTCGAAAACTGAAAAATATTAGAACCGAGGAAGGTTAGGCCGGTCTCAATCGAACTCTGCAGAGCGGAAATGGTGGTCATCACACTGATGACCGAGAAGATACCGATGGTGATACCTGAAGTCGTGAGAGCCGACCGCAACTTGTTCACTCCCAATGCACGCCAAGCCATTCCCACGATTTCGAATATAAGCATAGGGTCAACGGGTAACTAATCAGTAATCGGTAATCGGTGGTGACCAATCGGGCGTCAGTGGGTGGCGTTCATTACTGATTACCAATTACCGATCACTCATACCTCAGCGCCTCGACCGGGCTCAGACGCGATGCTTGCCAGGCTGGGGCAAAGCCGGACAGCACCCCGGTCAACACAGAAATAATCAGCGCGACTACCACCAGTTCAGGCGCGAACGCGATCGGGAACGAAGGAAATGCTTTTGCCACAATTACAAAAAGCGAGACCGCCAGTCCCAACCCTATCACTCCACCAACCAAACAAATCGAAACCGCTTCAATCAGAAACTGGAGCAAGATCGTCCGGCGCCGAGCCCCCAGCGCTTTGCGTGTTCCGATTTCTCGCGTGCGCTCCTTGACGCTGACAAACGTAATATTCATGATCCCGATCGCGCCAACAAACAGTGCCAATCCAGTAATAAATAATCCGGCGATTGCGAGACCCGCTTTGACTGGACCCAGCGCTGACCGGAATGCCTGCTGCTCGTTAATCTCAAAGTTGTCCGCTTGTTCCGGCAACAGCGCCCGGATTCGTCGAAAGGTTCCCCGCAATTCTTCGCGGGCGTCGGCTAACCTTTTACGATCTTTGACTTTTACCCTAATCGACGCGTGCTCAGCATTGGCTTTGAAATATTTGGCATAAGCCGTAAGCGGAATCACTACCTGAGTGTCAAAACTGAACAGTCCGAGGAAAGAACCTTGTCGTTCAAACACTCCAACCACCCGAAATTCCTGGTTACCGACGCGCACGACTTTATCTAAGGGATCTTGGCCCGGAAAAAGCGAGTCGGCGATATCGAGCCCGATCACACAGACATTGCGTCCGCCGCGGCTTTCCCAGTCGTTGAGAAAACGGCCCGCCTTGCAATCGGTGTTACCAATCGTCGAATAGTCGCTGGTAGTACCCATAACATAGACGTTGCTAACCTGCCGTTTGCCAAATGTGACCGCCTCCAACGTACTGGGGGCAGCGATCGCTTTTCCGAGTAACGAATTTGGCGTGGCTTCGATCAATCGATTAAGCTCATCGGTCATCGCCAATTTGATGTCGGGCCGATTTCGGTACATCCAGAAATCATTTTCTCCCGGCGTCCAGGGCCACTGTTCAACGTAAAGAACATCGTCTCCGAGCATCGCCATACTCTTGTCGAAACCGGTGTCGATGCCGCGTATGGCGGTACCCATCAGCGTTACCGCAATGATGCCGATGATCACACCGAGCGTAGTCAAAAAAGAACGAGTCCGGTTTGCTGCCAATTGTTGCCCAGCAATTCGGAAGCTTTCAACAAACTCGAACCAGATACGCCGCACAAGTATTAGACCGCAGAAGACTTACACCGTCAGAGAAGAACAGACTGAAACAATCGCGGATAGACACTAATGGACATCGCATTGAAGGCCAATCATTCGGGTCAATGAGTGTGCATCCGTGATTGCTCAAACGTTTCCAAATCGCTTTCGATCAATCCGTCGCGCAAACGAACGATGCGACGAGCATGGTCGGCCACCTCCTCTTCATGGGTCACAACAACAATCGTGTTGCCGGCTTCATACAATATTTCCAAGAGCGCCATGATCTCTTCCCCGGTTCGTGAGTCCAAGTTCCCGGTCGGTTCGTCAGCCAAGATGATTGAGGGATTGTTCACAAGGGCGCGGGCAATCGCAACTCGCTGTCTTTGTCCGCCGGATAGCTCGCTCGGTTTGTGATACATGCGCTCACCCAGACCGACTGATTCAAGCGCCTTAGCCGCCCGCTGGAGCCGCTCTTCAGACCTAACGCCAGCATAAATCAACGGAAGTTCCACATTCTGTAAACTGGTTGAACGTGGAAGCAAATTGAAGGTCTGAAACACGAATCCGATTTCGCGATTTCGAATCTCGGCTAATTCATCATCTTCCATCGCCGCAACATCTTTCCCGTTGAAATCGTAATGGCCAGAGGTCGGAGTATCGAGACAACCGATCATATTCATTAGTGTCGACTTGCCGCTACCCGATGGACCCATGATCGCTAAATATTCGTTGCGGCGAATCACTAGATCGATGCCTCGCAACGCCTGGATCAACGTGTGGCCCATCTGGTATTCCTTGGTTATACCGTCGATCTCGATAACCGCCTTACCTTTCGGCCGCATCAAATCCTCCTAAGGGTGAGCTCACGGCTGCGATCCTCTCGAATCTGGCGAGGTCACGATGATTTGCCGCCGCATGCCCGATTCCCATTATCCAGATTACTTGACTTCCTTGGGCGGTTCGATCTTGACCTTGGAGCCGTCCTTCAGATCGCGACTAATGGCAGTGTAAGATCCCGAGATCACTTCATCATTAGGTCTAATTCCCGATTGGATCTCAATGTAATTGTCATCTGCGATTCCCGATTCAACCGGCACCATCTTGACCTTGTCGCCCTCTTTGACAAACACAACTCTCCGCAATCGCTTTTTGTTCAGCCGCTCAGCATCAACCGTCGACACTCCACCTTGGTCCTTCAGCCGATCATTCTTCAACTGTTCCGCAGTCTTCCCATTATCCTTGCTGCGAACCGTCACCGATTGAATTGGGACTGAAACTACGTTCTGCACGGTCTGGGTTTCAATCTCGACACTCGCACTCATGCCCGGCCGAATCTTTCGATCCGGATGCAAAATTTGAACCCGCACTTCAAAGTTTGTGACCTCTTGCTGCGTGCCTTGGTTCTGCACGGTCGCCGTGCTCGCGATCCGTTTTACCTCACCATGAAATTCGTGTCCAGGATAGGCATCAATTCGAATCCGGACCGGGTCGCCGACCTTGACACTAACTACGTCGTTTTCATTCACATCCACCCGAGCCTCGAGTCCGTCCAGGTTTGCTACCCGCATCACCTCAGTACCAGCAAAATCTCCCGTCGCTACCACGCGTTCACCCAGTTCGCTATTTAAAACACTGACCGTGCCATCAATCGGAGAGTAGATCACGCATTTCGCCAAAAGCACTTTGGCTTGATCGAGAACAAATCGAGCCTGATCGACCCGATGAACAGCCGATTGGTAAGAAGCAGCCGAGACTTCGCTCTTGGTTTGCGCAGCCTTGAAGTCAGTTTCTGACAGCAGTTTCTTTTGGTAGATGTCCTGGGCACGGCGTAGATCGAGTTCATCATTCAACGTCTGCGATTTTCGTTGCAGACAATCAGCTTCGGCTGCGCTGAGTGATGCCTCCGCCTGTTGGACGTTAGCAATGTAGTTGTCCGGCTTTATTTTTAGCAAAACGTCGCCTCGCTTGATGCTCTGTCCATCAACGACCGGCAACTCAATGATCTCACCAGCAACTTCCGGCGAAATCTTGATCTCAGCTTCCGGTCGGATTTTGCCGGTCGCCGATACCGTTTGCGTAATATCTCTCACTACGGCTTTATCGGTCGTAATCGAAATCGGAGCCGGGCCCTGCACGTACTGGATGATGAACCCTGCAATTGCCAGGCCGACAATGGCTAGAAAGACCCAGCGCTTCCACTTACGCCGCTTGGACCGGGTGACGACTTTTGGGGGTGTTGAAACCTGCTTATGCATTTCCGTCGTCTCTTCCAGTGCTTTCATTCGCCGCGCGTTATTTCTCAAACTCTGGTGGTGAGGTATGCGAGGAGAACACCCTGGCCTCGCCAAAGGTTTCAATTTTTCCGGAGCCCGCCACAGCACGGCCCTGACTTAGATTCGTAGTCTATTTTGGCCCAAAGCACGAGAAGGATTTGTGGATCACACCGCCAGCGGCAGCCAAAGAATAGTACACGCACCTTCCAGGTGCGGAAACCCGCCGCTCATCGCTGCTGGAAGCCGCCTTCACAGGCTACGGCGCGCCCGAGGCCTTAATGCGTCTCCTCTCGTACTGCGACTGCGGCGAAGGCTTGGCGTAGTCGGGCTGCAGCTACTTTACTCGCCAAGGCTTGCATCCGAGCTACTCCCCAGTTAGTTGAATGCCAGCGCGCACATGATATTCGGATTCTTAGGCTTTGGGAAGATGGCATCGGCCCTGGTCGAGGGCATGTTAAGAGCAGGCTCCTGTAAACCGGAGGAAATTTTGGTAATCAATCGTCATCCCGAGACGGTGCAACAAGAGATTGTCAAGTTAGGCATTCAACTCGCACCCACTACGCAGGTCGTGGTGGAACAGTCAGACGTTATCGTCCTGGGAACCAAACCAGCGGACTCCATGCAACTTCTGCGGGAGGTCCGTCCCGCGCTCGACGGCAAACTCTTAATTTCGGTCGCCGCGGGCATCGATCTCGACCATCTGCAGGATGCGGCTGGTCATCGAACTCGACTTATCCGTGCCATGCCCAACACTCCTTCTCTCATTGGTCAAGGAGCCACCGCATACGCAACGGGCGATCACGCGACTGCACAGGATGCACAGGTTGCCGAAAAGATTTTCTCGTCAGTCGGCATTGTTTATAGAGTACGCGAGGCAGCGCTGGATGCAGTGACCGGTCTAAGTGGGAGCGGACCAGCCTATGTCTTTACTTTTGTGGAAGCTTTGGCCGACGGTGGAGTAATGATGGGCTTGCCCAGAGAGGTGGCTTTGGATCTCGCTATCCAGACGGTTTGCGGGTCGGCTCAGATGATTCGACAAACCAATCGGCATCCCGCAGAACTCCGCGAGATGGTGGCAAGCCCCGGGGGAACGACAATGGCGGCATTGGAGACACTTGAGGCCAGGGGCTTTCGCTTTACGATTATGTCCGCGGTTCGCGCCGCTTCCGAACGAGCACAACAACTCGGTCGCGGTTAGTTGGATAAGCCAGGAGGTGCAAAGGATTCTTGCCGGTTGCTATGCAAAGCCCGTTCAACCGCCGAATCATTCCAGCGCACCTGGCAAATCGGTTGGCTCTCGCCCTAGTAGTCGGAATTAATTTGCTTCTGCCGTCATGCCCGATTCACGCCGACGATACCAATTCGCTGCCGATGCTCACGCCGGAAGCACGTGACACAATCGAAAAAGGACTCACCCAATTTCGAGACAATAAGTTCGATGAAGCGGAGAAGACCTTTCAGAAGGTAACTGAGATGGTTCCGAATCATCCGATGGGCTGGATCAATCTCGGCTCAGTGGAATATCGCCTCGGCAAACTGGACGAAGCCGAAAAGAGCCTCCGCAAGGCGGTCCACCTCGATCCTGAGGTTGCACAAAGCTGGTTAACTCTCGGGATTGTCAGCTACAATAAGGATGAACCGGAAGCAGCATTGGCTGCGCTCAGCCAAGCGGTCTATCTCGACTCCAGCAATGCGCGTGCTCACATGTATCTTGGCGTATTGATGCGAAAACGTGGCTGGCTGGATGCAGCCGAAGATGAGCTGCGCAAGGCAGTCGAATTGGATTCGACCTACGCCGAGGCGCAATTCAACCTGGCAATGATCTATATCGAGCGGACTCCTCCAGCTCTCGAACTGGCACGCCGGCATTATTATCGTGCTTTGGCTCTGGGCGCTGCTGCCGATCCCGATTTGGAAAAACTTCTGAAACGCTCCCCGGGTGCAAAATAGGTATCGTGATGTCGTACGAAACGATCCTGCAAGAACTAGCCGATAGGGCGCTCCTCCGCCGTTTGCGATCCATCGATGCCGTTGAGGGAACCCGATTGGAACTCGAGAATACGAGCCTCACTAATTTTGCCGGCAATGACTATTTGGGACTGTCTCAGCACCCGGCGGTGCGGGAAGCCGCAATCGAAGCAATCGACCGATTCGGCCTGGGTGCGGCCGCTTCTCGCTTGATCACAGGTACGCTGGCACCGCATAAGGTTTTAGAAGAGCAACTCGCAGCATTTAAAGGTACCGAAGCAGCCATCTCCTTTAGCAGCGGATACGCCGCTGCGGTCGGTACGATCACCGCTATCGCTGACCGACAAGATGTCGTCATTCTCGATAAATTAGCGCACGCCAGCTTGATCGACGGCGCGCGACTCTCTGGAGCTCAGCTGCGAATTTTCCCACACAACGATCTATCCAGGCTCCGCGAAATCCTGGAATGGGCCCACGAGCATTACCCGAACGCAAAAATTTGGATCATCACAGAATCGTTGTTCAGCATGGACGGCGATTACTCCCCGCTATGTGACCTGGTAGGACTCAAGGACGAATATGGAGCGAACCTTTTTCTCGACGAAGCTCACGCCACTGGTGTGATTGGACCAGGAGGAAAAGGATTGGCTGCTCACTGCGGACTCGGCCAGCGGATTGAAGTTCAGATGGGTACTCTTAGCAAAGCGCTCGGCGGTAGCGGCGGCTTTATCACCAGTTCCAGAGCGCTGATCGATCTGCTGATTAACCGGGCCCGAAGCTTTATTTTCTCTACCGCGCCGCCGCCGGCTATTGCGGCAGGCGCGAGCGCGGCTCTGGGCATCGTCCAATCAGCGGAAGGTGAGAGGCTGCGCGACGATCTTCGTCAAAATATTGACTGTGTGCGACACGGCCTTCGTTTCTCCATAGACGCACTTCCCAGTCCGATCATCCCGTTGATTATAGGGGACGAGAAAGCAGCGCTCGAGGCCGCAAAACAGCTTCAGCAAGACCGCTTTCTCGTTCCGGCGATTCGCTTCCCGAGCGTAAGCAGGGGATCAGCGCGGCTTCGGTTGACTCTTTCGGCCAGACATTCCTCCGAACAACTCGCGGCTTTGATTAGTTCGCTGCGTCGTGTTTTCCCCGGATCATAAGCAGCTTCCCTCCGTCAGCGGGTCTCTTCAGAGCTGACAGCCCTTCCCCCAAGCAAAAGAGCCGGGCGCGCACCCGGCTCCTTATAGAAAAAGCACCGCATCCCAGGCGGTCTGGCGCTGCTTTCGCTACTCTCGGTATGCAGAACTCAGCGCACCGTCCAAACTACTTCGTCAGCCGAACCGTCTTATTCCAGAACTGTTTCCAGCGTTCTTTCTTTTGGCGACGGATTTCTGAACGTCTGATCACTTCACCGATCAACAACGGATAATCCGATAGCGTTTTTGTCTTCATACTCAGGTTATTCTCCCATGCGGGCTGATTACGTCTCCATTGGACACTCAGCTCGCTTCATTTGTTCGACGCCAAATTTGCGGCGGGTTGCAAAGAAACCCTAAACCCCGGTTTTGTGCAACTATTAGTTGTTCTAATGGCGCGCTGAACATCCACCCCGTTGGGCTAGCCCCGCAAGGTCTTCGGTAGCGGTCCGGTGACCCCAATAGGTAGCGGCGACTGTCCCGTTATACCGTTGTTGTGCCACAAAGTTGAAACAGCCAACGAAGGAATTGACTCGCCTAACCAGAAACCGCAGTCGCCGCTGAAGATTACCCGTGACTGCCTTGTCCTTGCGCCCCGGCAGAGAGCCGCCTATGGCCGCATCCCATTTGAAGAACTCACAACGCTTTGGCGAAATTTCTAAGCGCCCGATACTGAAGAAGGATTTCTTTCAGTGCGATTCCGATCGCTGCAATCTGATTCTCGGTCTCCGCGACCCAGGGCGTTCGAATCGCCAGCCTAAATGCATTCGATGGCAAATCAGAAATATTCGCCCCAGACACCTGATCAGCTTGAACGCACCGGACCGGCTCAACATCTAACGGCTGGATTTTGCTGGCTCGCACGGCGGCCGGCCAGGCTACCTCGTTTGCGATCGTTCGATCAGAGGCCTCAATTTGAAGGCCACCGACGGAATCATTGGCTCGGATCGAGATGAACCCATCAGCATCAAATGCCGGCAGTTCGCCTGGCAGTGGAGACTTACCCCAGTGAACATTCCAACGCTGATGGTCGAAATAGGTTTTAGCCTTCCGCGGAAAGCTCAAATAACAGAACAGAGCATAGTCATGCGCCAGGAGTGGCGCCAGATCAAGGTCCACCAACAGCTTCAACAAGGCCAGACTGCCGACCGAGTCTTCCTCCTCGCTGCCGGCGAAAATCACCAAGCGAACAGGGAGCTGTTCCTGCCGTTGCCCAACAAAGACCAAGCCTGGCACATATTCCTCATTCCGTAGCGAAGTCGGAAGGGCCAAGATATTTTTGGACTCGGCTAGAAGATTTATTGACGGATTCAATCGGGTTGGGTTGCAAAAGCTTGAGACGAAAACATTGGCAAAACCCTCCTGCTAGAGATGACAGCTTTGAAATTTTTGGTCGGGTTAACTGAGCCACTCTATGGCCAAGACGAGCTAATGTCTACTAGTTTAATATTCTTATCCGGGCTCGGTCCGAGCTGATCCGTCGTCCATCGAATAGCAGCTGCTACAAGAATATTTCTTAATTCATCGTTGTTAGAGTAACTCGATCAACGACAGGATGATAACTAAGGTCGATGATCGCAACGGGGATCGACTTTGGCCTCCTTATTTTAGGTGTCTTAACTAAAATTAGCGCCATTCTATCGGCGGATTTCTGCAAGATTCGGCCGCCCTCTCTCGTCGAATAATCTGGCGCTGCGCGCCTTTATCCTAACCGTTGCGGCTCGCGCTAGCCCTTGAAAGTGGGGTGGTGCCTGTTACTATGCCGCGCTTTAACTTTCTGACTATGCGGTTTCCATTGGCTCTTACATTAAAGGTCGCCGGCCATATTATTCGGCACAAACTGCGGGGCACGAAAAAATTCGCTACCGTGCTTCAGCTCGAACCTTTGCATACCTGCAACCTAACTTGTACTGGCTGCGGACGCATTCGCGAGTACTCGACATCTCTGAAGAACGTGATGTCTCTGGAAGACTGTTTATCGGCAGCCACTGAGTGTGACGCCCCGATGGTCTCAATCTGCGGTGGCGAACCGCTCATTTACCCGCACATCGAGGCCCTGGTAAATGGTCTCCATGAGCAAAAGCGGATCGTCTACATTTGCACCAATGCGATGTTCATGAGGCGGAAGATGCGGGATTATCTGGCCGTTGAATTTTCTCTTCGTCCTACCCAGACCGAGCCGCTTCTCCAACGCCTACTGGACGACCGGCTGATGACACCGGCTGAAGCGGAACAGATTAAGCAGGGTCCCAAGGACCCCAAAAAATCGGTGATTTCTCCGTCCAGGTGGATGTATTGGAACGTGCACTTGGACGGCCTGGAAAAGGTGCATGACATTATCGTCGAGCGGGAAGGAGTATTCCGTGAGTGCATTCTCGCGATTCGGATGGCGAAATTGCTTGGCTTCCAAGTTGCTACGAATACAACCGTTTATCGGGAGACGGAGATGGACGAAATCGAGACAATGCTGGCCTTCCTGGGCAATCTCGGCGTTGACGGACACACGATTACTCCCGGCTACGATTATGATGCCGCGAAGAAAGATATGGCCGATCGCCTGGGTATCGATCCGTCTGCATTTTTCTTAACTCGACGTAGCACAATCGAAAAGTTCTCCCAGGCGAAGTCTTGGGGCAAAAAATACCCATTGCTTGGCACTCCGGTGTATTGGGATTTTCTAACTGGCGCGCGTGATCTTACCTGCTCGGCCTGGGCGATCCCGACGCGGAATGTGATGGGTTGGAAGGCGCCTTGTTACTTTCTTACCGATGGTCAAGGGCATTATTCCTCCTATCCAGAGCTCCTTGAAAAAGTGAATTGGGACAACTACGGAGTGGTGGATGGAGTTGCCAAAGATCCACGGTGTGAGAATTGCATGACGCATTGCGGCTATGAACCGACTGCCGCGCTTGGTAAGCAGAGCAAGCCGGGTGATCTCTGGAAAAACATCGCCTTTAATTTTGGGCCGCGTCCGAAACCGAAGGGGGATGTTGAATTGACCAAAGTCTTCAATGGGGTGTCAGCGAAGACCGCCAAACCAGCCGAGAAAGCGGAACTGGTTAAGCGATAGGTCTATTCGAATTCAGGATGGGAAAATGGTGAACACCTCGGATCTTTTGTCCGCAGTCAATTCGGCAATCGCGAAAGCACAGGAACACTTGCTCAACCTGCAGTCGCCGGAAGGCTACTGGGTGGGCGAGTTGGTCGTCGATTCGACACTCTGCTCAGACTATATCGCTTTCATGCATTGGGCGGGCGAGGTCG
Organism: Verrucomicrobiota bacterium; assembly: GCA_041167675.1. Lineage (GTDB taxonomy): Bacteria > Verrucomicrobiota > Verrucomicrobiia > Chthoniobacterales > JAFAMB01 > DASTDH01. The sequence goes on along the minus strand of JBEEIB010000200.1, from coordinate 8,336 downwards.
ACGTCGAACTCGAGCGGAAATGCATTGACCATATTCTGGAGAGCCAGCTTCCGGATGGAGGCTGGAACATCTATCCGGAAGGTCCGGCGGAAGTCAACGCCACCGTCAAAGCATATTTTTCCCTGAAGCTGGCCGGCTTTTTACCCGATGATCCTCGCCTGGTCAAAGCGCGGGAACGCGCTCGCGCGCTGGGTGGAGTGGAGAAGACGAACACCTATGCTCGCCTTTACCTTGCCTTACTCGGGCAGGTGCCATGGGAAGCGGTACCAACCATCCCGGTTGAGTTTTTGATCGTTCCGCATTGGTCGCCCATTCATCTATACACCGTCTCATCTTGGACGCGTTCGATGGTGGTCCCGCTTGCAATCATCAATCATTATAAGATCACTCATCAAGTTCCGGAACATCTCGGAATCAAGGAACTTTACCTGGAGCCCGACAAAGCTCCTCGGTTACACGCATCCGGATTGAAGAAACTTTTTATCTTTGTCGACCGGATTTTGAAGTTCTGCGAAAAACATAAATTTTACCCATTCAGACGGCTGGCTTTACAGGAAGCCGAACGTTGGATGATTGAAAGAATTGGCGACGGCAATGACGGCTTGGCAGCGATCTTTCCCGCCATGCTCAATTCTATGATTGCGCTGCGGTGCCTCGGTTACTCCATCGATCATCCACTTTACCGAAAGGCCAAAGCGGATTTTGAGGAGCTATTTGTCGAAGATGAAAAGGGGTTTCGCATTCAGCCCTGCTTTTCTCCGGTCTGGGATACGGCTATTACGACACTCGTTCTGGCGCGCTCAGGCTTAGGTGCCACCGAAGAACCGATCAAAAGAGCGACGGATTGGCTGGCAAATCAAGAAGTCCGCATCGCCGGAGATTGGGTCGTTCGTAATCCGAAACCGGAACCATCCGGATGGTGCTTCGAGTTCAACAATCCGTATAACCCGGACATTGATGACACGGCAATGGTGCTGCTTGCGCTTCGGACCGCCGGCTATGTCCCGGAAGATCCGGGTCTCTACGAGCGCGGTTTGCACTGGTTGCTCAGTTTTCAGTGCAGGGATGGCGGGTGGGCCGCCTTCGATAAAGATATTACCAATCCTTTGCTAGAGCAGGTACCCTTTGCTGATCATAACGCCATTTTGGATCCGACTTGCTGCAATATCACCGCTCGAGTGCTCGAGGTTTTGGCTACCTACGGATTCACGCCAAAGCACCCGATCGTTTCGCGGGCCATCCGTTTCCTTCGCAAGCGACAGGAATTTGATGGCGCCTGGTATGGCCGCTGGGGCGTAAACTACGTGTATGGAACGTGGCAAGTTTTGAAAGGTCTCCGCGCAATTGGTGTAAATATGCGTGAACCGTGGATCCAGCGCGGGCGCGTTTGGCTCGAACAGCACCAGAATCCGGACGGCGGGTGGGGAGAGAGCTGCGGCTCATACGAAGATCCAACCCTTCGCGGACGCGGAAAGAGCACTCCATCTCAAACCGCTTGGGCATTGATGGGATTGCTTTCATTCGCCGAGGTGGCTCGGCCGAGTATTCGCCGTGGAGTGGAGTACTTGCTCTCACACCAAAATTCCGACGGATCGTGGGATGAACACTTGATCACCGGCACCGGGTTCCCGCGCGTGTTTTATCTCAAATACGACATGTACCGAAACAATTGGCCACTCCTAGCCCTGTCTTTCTATGCGAAGAAGCTGGCCAACACCATGGCTCCAGAAAGCGAAGCCGTATTGAGTGAGCAGCGCGGCATCCATCGATCGGCGTTCGAACCCGCTTTCGCGACGCTGGCTTCTGGTTTTAGTTCTCTCCCTGGCATAGAGTTACTCAGAGAACTTCTGACTAAGCTCAACCATGGGTAATAAAAAAGTATTAGTAGCGGACGCAATTTCTCCTCGGGGAGTTGAGGCGCTCGCGGCCGGCGGCGATCTTATTGTCGACGTACGGACCGGCTTGAAAGAACCCGAGCTTCTCGAGATTATTCCGAAATACGCGGGTTTGGTGGTCCGCTCGCAGACCAAAGTAACTGCGAAAGTCATTGAGGCTGCCGGCGCACTTAAGGCGATCGGCCGGGCCGGAGTCGGAGTCGACAATGTCGATGTCGAAGCGGCTACCCGGCGAGGGATAATCGTTATGAATACGCCCGGGGGAAATACCGTTTCCACCGCAGAGCACGCGTTTTCTTTGCTGGTCTCGATCGCCCGAAACATTCCTCAAGCCGATGCCAGCGTGAAGGCTGGAAAATGGGATCGGAAAAGCTTTGAGGGAGTCGAACTGAACGGAAAGACACTCGGCATTCTTGGCATGGGCCGCATTGGAACCGAAATTGCCCGGCGCGGAATCGCTTTCGGTATGCGCCCCATCGCTTACGATCCCTATCTCTCCCCTTCCCGTGCTCGATCTCTGCAGGTGGAGCTATTTGAAGATCTGAACGAAGTACTTGCTCGCGCTGATTTCGTGACCTTGCACATGCCGATGACGGGCGAGACCAAACATCTCCTCGATCGTGAGCGTCTGGCTCGAATGAAAAAAGGCGCGCGGGTCGTAAATTGTGCGCGCGGCGGCTTGATCGATGAGGTTGCCCTCTACGACGCCCTTCAATCCGGCCAAATTGCCGCCGCTGCTCTCGACGTTTTCGAAGTCGAACCGCCACCAACTGACTTCCCGCTTCGTCAGCTGAAGAATGTCGTCTTTACTCCACATTTGGGCGCTTCGACGCTCGAAGCACAGGAAAGCGTCGGGATCGAGATTGCTGAAGCGATTCGCTCCGTTCTCATCGAAGGCGTGATCCGCAACGCAGTCAATGTCCCCAATCTTGATGCGAAGACCTTGGCCATCATTGGCCCGTACTTGGATCTTGGTGAAAAGCTCGGTCGGTTCCTCCGTCAAGTAAGTCCACGACGGTGTGAGAAGTTGCACATCAATTATAGCGGCAAGGTAAATCAAGCCGAGACTTCGCCGATCTCGCGCTACGTCCTGAAAGGTTTCTTGGAAGAAGTAGGAGGCCAGGAAGTTAACCAGGTTAATGTCACCTCGCTGGCGCAGACGTTAGGTCTCAAAATCGTTGAAACCAGGGAGAGTGCGACTGGCGAATTCAACGATTTAGTCGAATTGCGTGCCTACTTCGGCGACGAGGAATCTTCCGTCGCTGGCACGTTCGTTGGCTCCTCAGGGCGTATCGTTCGGATCAACGACCGTTACGTCGAAGCGCTGCTGGTGGGCGTGTTGCTGGTGCTAGAGAATGACGACGTACCAGGTATCGTTGGGCAAGTCGGTACGGTGCTGGGCGAGCACCATGTCAATATCGCCGATATGTCACTCAGTCGTGATAAGCTCGGTGGTAAAGCCCTCACCGTTCTGAATCTGGATTCGGCTCCCGCGGAAGAGATTCTTCAAGCCCTCCTTGCCAATCCAGCCATCAAAAACGCAAGGGTGGTTCGAGTGTCAGGGGCGTAGCCTGATCCTTCCTGGCTCAGGAATCAAAAGGGTGCAACGACCGCCGAGCAAAATCTCTTCGGCTCGTGCTGAGCATGAACTATCAAAGCATCCTTCATGCGAAAATTGAGTAGGTTACCTGAATTTTATTGTTCGCTAACTTACGAACAAACAACACCGGTCGGCATCGAACTCAACCAGTTATCCCGGTAGAGCGAAAAACCGCGCCTAGGCGAAACCTTTCTCCTTCGTTCGGCAGTCGCCGGACTGTGGCGGACAAGACGTCGCGGCTATGATGTCAGCGAATCCATTGGCTTCGCGCGGCCCTCAAAGGTAGCAGGGCGAAAACCTCGGCGCTTTTAGGTCGCTGCACCTTTCATGCGACTTTCCCCATGCGCCGGGTTTGAGCCATTCGTGCTGTCCGCCATGCAAGGTCCAATAGCACTCGTCCTCTACCATTCCTTCTTAACTAATCTCGTACCCGCTTTGCCAACCCAGCTAGCATTGGTTTTCACCCGTACCAGGCGACTATTCAAGGGCATCTTAGAAGAAGCGGATGCGATACTGTCGGGTCTGCCATAGCAGATCGTGACCGTCGAGAATTCGAAAGACTTTCACGACGGGGCTAACGCCGGGACGTGGCTCAAACCCGGCGCATCGGAAAGCATAACGAAAAGGCGTACCTACTAAGCGCGCCGAGGTTTTTCGCCCTGCTATGGGCAGACCACCGAGCCCTTCGTCCACTCGCCCTTTCCCCCGTGCCGCCTCCTTAAGTTGACGCGCATGGACGGCTGCCGGACGGAGTCGGGCTCGCCCGCTGTCACGTTTATTCTTTCCGCAACTCGTCGAGTTGTTGAATAGTCTTTTCCAGCACGCCCAGCAAGCGTTCCTCGCGTTGGGAATCGCCGGCTGCCCATTTAGCGGCACGGAACGTGGCCTTAACCAGTGCTGCGAGCGGACGAAAGAAGGCAAACGACTCTGGCCCACTCCAACGGCCCCAATCGCCCCAGCGCTCGGCTCTTCGCCAAATGCGGTCGATGGTTTCCTTTTCTCTCTCGATTTCCTGCAATCCCTCCGCGGTCAAAGTGTAAAGCTTTCTTCCGTCCTGCACTTCCGAGCAAAGGAGCTTTTCGTCTTCCAGTTGTTGCAGAGTAGGGTAGACAGTTCCAGCACTGGCGCGATAGAGACCTCCTGATCGCTGTTCCAGTTCCTTGATCAGTTGATAGCCATGTTTCGGCCCCTCTTTGAGCAAGGAAAGAATTGCCAGACGCGCTTCGCCGAAACCGAAAAATCGGCCACTGCGAGGGCCACCGGCAAATTGCGAGAACGGTCCCCAATCTTCCCAAGGACCCCAACCACCGCGACCTTCTTCGTGGAATCGGCCCATAAAATCTCGGAATGCCCGAGCGAAATGCCGTTTCGCATACCGCATGCGCCATTTGGCAACGTGCCGCCAATCTGGATGACAAGCGTGGGCGAAATGGCCACTAGAATACTCGTTCCAATCGGTTCTCATATATCGTAAGATATATATCGGACGATATAATTGTCAAGTCGGTAAGAACCGAAGCACCGGAGGACGCAAAGACAGATTTCGGACAGGAGGTCACAGAGATCTCAGAGCAAGGAGAGACTATCCGAGCGGCACCATGCTAAGATTTCATCCGCCTCTTTGAGCATTCAGTATTCGGTCTCGGCTCGACTCTTTAGACCAGGCCACTCAATGAAAAGACCGCAGGACCCGTATCGCTTCACTGCGTCTTCGTGGGTCCTTTGATTTTTGAAATCTGACGCCATTTTTGAACCCATCTCTTCTCTGAGATCTTTGTGATCTCCAGTTCAATCTGTCTTTGCGTCCTTCTGTGCTTCGGTTCTTACCGAAGTGTCGCTCGCACAAACTCCACTAACTTGCTCACTCGCGATTTCCAGCTCACTTCCTGCGCACGGACCAGCGCTGCCAAGGTAGCGGCTTGATAGCTTTTGGCGTCATCAAGCAAGGCGACCGCTGCTTGAGCGAAACCGCTGGGATCGCCTGCAGCTACATAGCGTGCTGCGCCGCTGGAGCCGAGAAGGCCGCGAGTGGAAGGCAAATCACTGGCAATGGTCGGCAAGCCGTGAGCTAGATAATCGAGTCCCTTAGCGGGACAGGTCAGATTCCGGTTATAATAATCGTCTTCCAGTGGGATCAGTCCGGCGCTCGCTTCAGTGGCGAGGGCGGCGGCCAAGGCTTCGGGTGATCGGGAACTGAGCGTCTCGACACACTGGTCTGATCCGAATTCGCGGGCCATTTTTTTTACTTTTTGTGCTTGGGCGTCGTTACCGCCCCAGAAAGCCAAGCGGATGTTGGCAGCTGCTAATAGGGAAGTAGAATGGAGGAGAGACTGCAAACCTTTGCTTTGGGTCAGCCGACCAACATAGACCAGCCGGCGATGGGCCCGCCGTTTTTCAATGTCGGTTTTCTCCGGGTCGGCAGGGAACTCGGTTCCAAGCGGGAGATAAATACAAGCCAGTCTTGGAAACTGACGAGCGTAGAGTTGGGTTTGTTCGTTGGTAATGCCGATTACGCCATCGATGCGGGGAAGGAAGAGCCGTTCCAACCAGCTTTGGCGAAGGTCGCTTGATTTGATTCTGGTACCTTCCGTTTTCTTCCAGGAAAGGTCGGCGTAATAATCGTGTGCTTCGTAGAAAGCGCGGACCCGATTACCGTAACGACGCCGAAGCCAAGCAAGCCGAGGCAAAAGCGACGGTTCGCGAGTCAGAATGATGATCGGTTCAGGCTGCTGGGCGAGAAAGCGCTTCGCCAAATGCGAGACCTGAGAAAAGATGCGGCGACTGGTGGTCGCTTGATATCGGCCGCGACGGAGATCAACCAATCCTTTGCGAGTGATCCGATGGATGTGCAGAGAGGGAATCGGAGCGAGCCGATAAAACTTCGTGAGGTCTTCGTTGGTCTCGGAGTCCGGACCGGCTCCTAGACAGAAGTGGGTTTCGAAGCCGGCTTCTGCCAGATGGTAAGCGTTCCGCAGGCCAATGTTGACGATTGGTCCTGGATGCCGCCAGTCGCGCTTGTTCGCCCAGAGAAAAATCATAGCCTCAGATGAAATGCGGATTGCGGAATGCGGATCGCGGAATGTAAAGGCATGCTCGGGACATCAGTAAGACTTTAAAGACATAGGTAACACTTGGGGTACGGCTCTCGAAGAAAACTGAAGCGATGGCCAGGCCACATCTTACAATCCGCAATCCGCAATCCGCAATCCATCCCTGTCAACGTCCGCCAGCACTTGCGTTGCTGGCTGAAGCAGTTACCATCGCCAAAGGCGCGTCCTGGAATGAGGCGAAAACTCGGCTTGATTTTTCTTCTGTTTTTAATTGGCTCGGACCTCTTGGTTGGGGGGAGGGTCCTTACTTCCGGGCGTGCGGACGACACTGGTCAAGAGCTCGCTGCACGTCTTGGGCTATTCACTAGAGCCTTTCAACTCATCCGCCAGGATTATGTCGACCCGGAAAAAACGGAGGCGAAGGGCTTGGTTCACGCCGCGATTAAACAGATGCTCGTGAAATTGGATCCGCACAGTATCTATCTCGATGCCAATGACTTCCAGGATTCACAAGAAGAGAACAAAGGAGAGGTGACTGGAATTGGAATCGTTGTCTCAGCACTTAACGGCTTCATCACCATTGTCTCGTCCGTAGAAGATGCTCCGGCTTCGAAAGCCGGCCTGATGGCGGGTGATCAAATTCTAGCGATCAATGGTGTAAAGGTCGAGCGAAAGACGGTCGAAGACATCGCACCGCTTTTACGAGGAGGACCGGGAACGGTTGTGAACCTGAACGTCTTTCGGCCTTCGACCAAGGCGAATTGGGACGTTTCAGTGACCCGCCAAATCTACAAAGTAACGACGGTGCGTGAGGCGCATCTGCTGGAGAGCTCGATCGCGGGCAGTTCGAAAATAGGTTATCTCCGCATCACGGAATTCAATCAGCCCACGGCGGTTGAGCTCGGAGAAAGAGTGGATGAGTTGCTCAACCAAGGGATGCGTGCCCTGGTGGTCGATCTGCGCTATAACCCAGGAGGTCTGCTCCAAAGCGCGATCGACACGTGCGGGGTCTTTCTCCCGCCGAAAACGATGGTCGTCTACACCGAAGGTCGCGATCCGAGCACTCATCAGGAATATTTCACTGATCCTCGGAGCAAACAGCGCGATAGTTTTCCACTCGTGGTATTGGTGAACAGCGAGAGCGCCAGTGCCTCCGAGATTGTTGCCGGTGCGATGAAAGATTGGCGGCGGGCAATTATCGTCGGTGAAACTACTTTTGGCAAAGGCCTGGTACAAGGTCAGTTTCCGTTACCGGATGGGTCAGGCATGCGTTTAACCGTGTCGCGCTACTACACACCGGCTCACGAAACAATTCAGGAGAAGGGCGTCGAGCCAGACATTTTGAGCATATTAAGCCGGGAAGACGAGCGAGCGCTGCTGATTCGTCGTCGGGGAGCTTTTTCCAGCACTGCCGAGAAGGAGCAAGTATTGCATGCTCACGATTCGCAACTTGAGCGAGCGATCGATGCTCTGAAGGGATTGTTGGTCTACTCGGGGTGAACAGTGAACAACAACGATCGACAGCGAACGCCAGTGAAGACAAGCGCTATTGCATCATTGGTGTTCAGTGTCGCTCGCTGATGTTCACCGTCGTTCGTTGGTATTCACTGTCGCTCGTTGGTGTTCACTGTCGCTCGTTGGTGTTCACTGTCGTTCGCTGATGTTCAGTGTCGTTCGCTGGTGTTCACTGTCGTTCGCTGGTGTTCACTGTCGCTCGTTGGTGTTCACTGTCGTTCGCTGATGTTCACTGTCGTTCGCTGGTGTTCACCGTCGTTCGCTGGTGTTCACCGC
>JBEEIB010000199.1:0-2993 GCA_041167675.1 Verrucomicrobiota bacterium | reverse complement strand
ACGCCAGGAACTGATATAATCGCCACCTTGCCTTTCACTTGGGAGTTTTCGCCGACGAATTGCGGAGCGGCATTTTGCCATTGCAGATTCATTGCGGCTCGGCCTTGCCTAAAGGTTGCGGCTGCTTCGTCGTAATCCTGGGCCAAAGCACCCTGGTTACAATACGGGAGCAGGGAGCGAAGATATTCAATCGACTTTACCGCAGCGTCGGATGTCATGGTCGGCTTCTTCTGTTTGTCGTAATAGTAGCCTCCCATCGAGCCAAAGACGTTGAGGTGAGTACAAACCAGTTGCACTCCGCGCTTGGCCATCATAGTCAGTCCCGCCACACCGTTGGTTGACTCTTTCTCGTGAATCGTTTTCGCCACCTGGAGCAATTCATCCCAGGTCTGCGGCGGTTTGAGCCCATGTTTGTCAAAGATATCGGTGCGATAGTATAAGGTAAAACCCGCCGTAATGAACGGAAGCCCATAGAGTGTCTCTTCCCATTTGCACTGTTCATCCAGTACGCGCGGAATAAAGTCATCGAAGCTTAGGACCACCGGATCAGTATCCTTCACGAAGTCGGTGACCGGATGCAACCACCCTTGGCCGGCGTATTGTCCCATCCAGACGCAATCGACGTGAACTATGTCGACATTTCCTGTTCGCTGATTCACCGCCGTGAACTGCCGTTCCTGCAGCGTTGGATAGGGGTAGATGTTAATGTTGACGTTGATCCCCGTTTTTTCGGTGAACTCGCCGGCGAGCTGCTTGAGCCCATCGGAACGCGCTTCGGCAACCAGGGAAACATTCAGGGTCTGTCCTGACCAACTCTTCGCTAATTTCCCAAACTTCGCTGCACTGGTCGTCTCGGCAGCGGTCGCATTCCGGCTAGCGAAAGCCGCTAAAAATGGGCCAAACGCGCCGATGGAAACGCCCGCGGCGACTCCCCGTTTAATTAGTTCACGACGAGAGACGCCATGACTGTGATTCGTGTCACTCTTTTCTTTATCATCATTCATTTCAGTTCACCTCAACCACCCGACCCTTGGGCTCGATACATTCCCAATAACGGTTCGCCATAGTTTCCTATCCAAGGCCAGGAGTCCTGAGCCTAGACCAGACGAATGTCCAACTTGGTTTTGTCTCCGCGATACAGGCCAACGGAATATTCGAATGTTTCTCCGCTTGATGTGCGCGTCGTAGTCTTGATCAAGAGTGCCGGCGCACCACGTGGCACTTTGAGAAGGGCGGCTTCACGAGCAGGTGTCGGCACAGCTTCGACGGTCCTTTCACCGCCTGCTGGTCCCAAACCATATTGTTCGCGTAATACCTGGTATAGGGATCGATCGTTCAAATCGATCAGCTCGAGACCGAGACAAAGCCGTGCCGGAAGAAAGGTGCAAACTACCTGGAACGTCTCTCCGTCGACAAAGCGCAGGCGGTCGAGGCAAATGACTTCTTCGTTCACCCGCATGGCCAATTGGCTAGCCACTTGGACACTCGCCGGTTCGATCTGTAACTTCAAAACACGTGTCTTGACCTTGTGCCCTTTCGCCGTCATCTCTTCGCAAAATCCGGCGGCCTGTTGCACGAATGCTGAATCGATTTTCTTCCTGGTAAAGAAGACACCCTGTCCTTTCACCTTGTGAATCAGTCCTTCTTTGGCCAACTCACTCAAAGCTTGGCGCACCACGGATCGACTAACACCATGCATTTGGCAAAGCTGATGTTCGGACGCGAGTCGATCACCGGGAGACCATTTGCCGTTCAGCAAGATATCAGCCAGTTGCCGATAAAACGGCAAAGCCGAGGTGCGCTCGATCCGTCGCTTTTTGAGAGCAGGAGACCTGGGGGGCATGAGTAACCTGTACGTACAGGATAACAGCTTGAGGGGGTCCCGTTGTCAACCGAAAATGTTAACAAGTTTCGAAATATTATGTTTTTTCGAGGATCGAAGTCGAGCTCACCCGAGCAGGACACGATAATCGAATTTTGTTAGATCATTTGAGAGACCGAAAAGATCGGCAAAGCGCGAATCCTCAAACATCAGCGCGAAAGTGGCTTCGAGTAAACACACTCGCTCTCGGACACGACTGGCGAAACTGGCTCGCCCATTCTCATGCAGGAGAGAAAGCTCGGTCCAAAGCTAACTGAGCGGCTCCAATTCAGTCGCCCAAATAATCACGCAAAATAATTTCCAAAATCACACCCGATATCAGCCACGGAGTGCACGTTGTGTCTGGTGAGATCTTGACGGATTTTACGTGTCGTTGCGCGGCTCAAAGCAATTTAAGCCTCACAACTGCGATTCCTTGAAATCGTTCGATTCTGCTGCCATAAACCAGGGCTAAAGATGACCAAGACCGAACTTCAAATCGCACTCGCTGCAGCTACGCAGACCAACAAAAGAACGGCTGGAGTATTCCTCGATACGCTCAGTAACCTCGCCTACAAAGCGATCAAGAAGAACGGCGAATTCGTCTTGCCCGGCTTTGGCAAGCTAGTAAAGCAGAAGAGGAAGGCTCGCCCGGGCTTCAATCCCAAGACGCAGCAGAAGATCAAGATTCCGGCCAAGACCGTCGTCAAATTCCGAGTCGCCAAGGTCGCAAAGGACGCGATTCTGGGGGTAAAAAAGTAGCGGATTAGATCTGAGAATCTTTTTGCGTGCAAGAACGAGGAGAACGTTTGCGCCAATCGATTACTCGTCCGTAAGGATCGGTCACCAAACGGCAGCACTCTTCTACCGTTTTGCGAAGTTTAGCTCGTGCCCGCCGAACCCTGGATTTTGCAGCCGTGAGAGAGATCTTTAGTGCGGTTGCAAGTTCCTCTCGGCTCAGGCCGTCGATCTCGGTAAGCGTAAGAACCTCACGGTCCTCATGGGGAAAGTTTTCAATGACCTTGAGCGTGTAAGAAAATAGGTTCTTGCGGAATTCGGCATCATCGAAATCAGAAGCTCCGGGTTTACTAACCTCCCGATCGACAACCGAATCCTGCAAGGGGACAAATCG
>JBEEIB010000198.1:0-2909 GCA_041167675.1 Verrucomicrobiota bacterium | reverse complement strand
CGGCGCCGAACCCAAGCAAAAGGCCTCGTAGGTGTTTCATGAAGTAATAGCCAATCGCAGGAGCCAGTAATAATAGAGCTATTCTAACGCCTCGGGCTGGCGGCCACCATCGCTCTCTGCCGCAATTAGCTTTGCGTATCGCAACCCCTTTCCCACAATGCCACGCAATGCTTTAGTGCTTTAGGCTGCGATCAGAACCTGGTCTGATTTGTCGATTGTGAAATCTTCGAACGCTGCGCTCCGCGAGTGGCGGAGATTGTGCTTTGAAGCGCCGCTATTATATACCCTCGCTGTTAATGGCGGAACATCAGCGCCGCTTTGATCAATAGCTGGCTGCACCCGAATGCTTCCGCCATCCTGCGTCACGCTGGCGAACGATGTTGCGCGCCGCTTGCGAAACCACGAGACGGTTTGCGCCGCTGTAGCAAACCACGGTGCTCTGGCGCGCAAGTCGCGGAGCAGAGTCACATACGCGTCGCCCCATAACCTTTCAGGCCCGAGGCTCCGGTCGTGCCAGTTGATGGTGAGGACACCGCCGAATCTTGTCGCGTTCTCGATCAACGGCAGCATTGCCGCGCCAGCCTGCTCGTCGGATAAGTTCATGTACGACGGATAAAACAGCGCCGTGTCCATGATGTGCAATGGGAGTTCCAGTAAATGATCGACGTTGGGGTTTTTGAAGACCTGATTACTTCCTGCGCGATATCCGATCGTTTCGTTGTAGCCAAACGTTGAGTCATAGGAGAAGCCGGCTTTCTCGAGGGTCAGTGGCGCCTCCGAATTAAAGTAAAGCCAGTGCATCCGAACGCCGATGTCGCCTGCGCCTGTGATCTCCTGGATGCGCTCGCGCTCATCACGAGCTTTTGCGATGTCACGCCACGCATCGATGCCGTGGACAGCGATTTCGCTGTTTACGGAAAGCAGTTTCCTCAAGTCATCCGCAATATCGACCGAAGCGTAGCGCGAAGCGCGCCTTGCTCTTCTCCGGCCGTGAGAATCGACGCCCGCGTCCCCCTTCGTCGGAATGACAAAGAAGGTTGAGGCAAGATCCCTCTCCAATTCCATGTACCGGTCGAGCTGACTCCAAAAGTCTTTCGCGAGCCCAACGAACACCAAGGGCAGGGAAAGCGCTGCCTTCCAATTCACAGCTACCTGCCGAAGAGACCTTCTTCCTCGACAAAAGTCGATGATTGACCCAATCAGCGCCCGGTAAAGAAAACCAAACATCGTACGGTCAAACTTATGATAGCGCACGCACGGGTGATCGACGTCATGAGTGAGGCACACTATAAAGCGATGTCCTGCAGGGACAGGAAGTATCTCGACGAGGGGCACTCCCTGGCTAACGATCAGCTCGCGCAGCAGCGAGATGTGGAGTTCCAGCGTGGGTATGCTCGCGAATTCCGCTGGTTGTCCTTGCGTCAAGAGGTGGCGGACTTCTGCGAAGAGATCGAAGCCGACACGAACCGCCACTTGAGCGTCAGAAGCTACCGCGACAGCAGCAGGCGAGTTTGTTCCTTCGTGAACGAGGACTTCGTTGCATGGGCGGTCGAAGAGAAGGCAGCTTCCATAAATCGGCATTCGCTCGTCGCGAAAAGAAACGAAATGGTGTCCGGTTGCAGACCGTGTCATCATGCTTCGGCACTTCTCGAATGCTTGCCGCTGCGCACCATAAAGTAAAAGCAGCTTGGCGCTGTTCTCTGGAACCAGGCTGTTTGAGCAGACCAGGACGTCGTACTGCGCGCCCGGGCGATGGAATTCCCAAGGAGTTTTAAACAACTCAAAGAATTCGGCGACGGCAGAAAGTTCGACCTCATTGGCAACGACGCCGATCATTCGAGCAGAGAACGGTTGGAATCCGGGCAATCTAGAGAAGTTCGCTGATGGAATTCAACAAACTGAGTCGCTCGCGGCTCCATGTATGTGAAAGGTAGATTTCCTGGCCACGCTTGACCGTCTCCGCCACTTCAGCGGGATGAGAAAAGGCGAACTCAATTTTTCGCGCGAGGTCGTCCGAATTCCCGAGCTCGAAAAAGATCAGGTCATTGTCGCCGAAATAGTCCTGAATCCCCTTTGTTTTGGGGGCAATCACCGGTTTGGCGAGTGCCAGGCATTCGAAGATGCGCGTGGGCGTGTTGATCTCAGTAAAGATGTTGCGGTGGTTGGGAATGATCCCCAAATCGCAATCCTCGATAGCCTCGACGATCTCTTTGAGGTTACGAAGGCCGAGATAATCGATGTTCGTGTCGAGTCCCCGTTCCTGGGCCGTTTCCATCACTTTCTCGAAGAAGTTCGTTCGCTTACCGCAAACCATCAGCCGGGCAGATGGAATGTTTTTCCTCACTTTCTCCAAGGATTCCAAAGCCAGGTCGAAACCGTTCCGGTGCACTAGCGAACCGTGATAGAGGATCACAAAAGGCTTGGAGCCATTGCCGTTTTTTCCATGCCGGCGGCAAACATCACCGGATTGGAAGCGGAAGACCTCGTCATCAGGCGAATTGATTACGACTCTGATCTTATCTGGCTGACAACTGCGCGAAGAGTAGATCCTCTTGCATGCGAGATTCACGGTCAGCACGAGGTCCGCGAAGCGGGTACTCCACTTTTCCAGTCGCTTGAGCACGCGCACGCTGAAGCTATCCTCCGGCAGCTTGAAGATCGTCTGCATGAGCTCGGGCATGGGATCGTGAAGGTCCAAAATGACTTTTGCGCCGAGTAGCTTCGGCACAATCGCAGCGAAAACGAGGACGTCCGGCATGTTATGCACATGGACGAGGTCGTACCTGCGCGTGAGTGATCTCGAGGCGAGATAGAAAAATGAGGTCAGGATAAATGCAGCATACCGGCCAACATAGTCCAGCTTGCTGCCACGATAACGCTTCAGCCGGACACGTGTGACGTTGATACTG
>JBEEIB010000197.1:0-9501 GCA_041167675.1 Verrucomicrobiota bacterium | reverse complement strand
TGCTTCTCAACGTAAAGCAATAGCTCTTCCTGGCTCCCGAAATTCCCCACCGCTCCAATCGCTCCGTTGTCGATCTTGCGCGCAGCTTGATAGCTCCTCAGATGCACATCCGCGGCCATCACGATTCGCTTTGCTTTCGCCGCCTTTTGATCCTTTAGTTCTTTTGCACCGGCGGCGGGTGCCGCTTCTAAGGTGTATTTTTTCATTGTGCTGTCAGGTTGTCGCTATTCGGCAGCCTGACAAGCACCATCGCATCTACCTCGCCACGGGAATCACCGGTTCGCTAACTAAGACCCATTTGGTTGCGGCTACGCCGCGCTGTGATCTTCTGTTCAAAAGTCTGTCTTTGCGTCCTTCTGAACGAAATACCGAATTCTGCGTCTTATCCTCTGTGCAATGACTACGCTTACCAAATGAATTGCAAACTTCGGATTTCACACTCCGCAATTCGCATTCCGCCATCCGCAATCTAATCTTACCTCTGTGCAACGACTACGCCTGCCTCTTCTTGTTTTTGCTGCGGTGATAATCAGCCTTCTCTTGGGCGGAGGAATCGCACTTTATAGTTTTGTGCACAGCGATGCGTGCCGCGAATGGCTAACCCGTCGATTAAATCACTCCTTACGCGTAGATGGAAAGCTCGAGCCGATCACTTGGAATGGCTTGACGTTTTCTTCGGCCGGATATTCCGGGACGGGCCAAGCGAAGAGCCGGGTCAAGTCATTGGATGCGAGCGGTATTTCGGCTCATTTGAATTGGCCAGCACTTCTCGCCCGAACCTGGGATCTTGACCAAGTCAATGTTGAAAAGGCAAGCGTTTACCTCGGAAAGCCGACGGCCAGGCAAGAAGAGCAAAAGGTTCCAAGTAGTAGCTCTGGGATCAAGCTTCCTCATTTCTTCGTCTTCGATTTCCAAATCGACCATATCGCAATAAACCAAAGCAACTTGCATTGGTCAGTCGGTCAAAATCAGGCTGGTGAACTACTCGGAACTAAGATCATTGCCACGCGACGGGGCGAAGATTCTTGGGACGTCTCAGCATCAGGTGGAAAAGCGCAACACACCGGACTTCCGTCGGTGACACTCGATTCACTCTCGGCGTCAACCGGATCAAAAGGTGTGACC
The DNA here is from genome assembly GCA_041167675.1 of Verrucomicrobiota bacterium. Lineage (GTDB taxonomy): Bacteria > Verrucomicrobiota > Verrucomicrobiia > Chthoniobacterales > JAFAMB01 > DASTDH01. The sequence continues at coordinate 8,376 of JBEEIB010000197.1, read as the reverse complement.
ATCACTCAGGCCAGACTATTTGGACAAAGCGGTGGCGCGATTTCTCTTAACGGCTTTGTTGCGCTCGACGAGAGCCAACTTTCGCGGATTCATACCGAGTTCAGTGGTATATCGATTAGCGACCTTTATCCGGAAACGTTGCATCTGAATGGAATTGCATCCGGGAACGCTGATTACTCAGGCACAATTCAGCAAGAGGACGCAGGGACGATCACCGGGTCACTGCATGTCGATAAGCTGCGGATGGACTGGTCTATTTTTTTGGGAAAGATTGGGTCGTTCATTAAAACTTCTGGGACGGACGAATGGGCTCTCGACTCAGTAGACACGCAAGTAATTTATCGCAGTCAGCATATCGAGTTTTCCCATCTGGTCGCGAAATACCAGGATCAGGCGCGGATCGAAGGGAACGGAACGATCGAGTCGGGCCAAATCAACGCCACCCTTTCGGTTGGCCTTTCGGCCGCGATTTTGAAATGGCTGCCGGGCGTGCAACAGAAAGTCTTTACCGAGCAACGAGATGGCCTCTACTGGGCGCCAGTGCAGCTGACCGGTACTCCGCAAAATCCAAAGGAAGATCTCTCGAAACGGATCTCGAGCGCGCTGCAGGAGAGCGTTGGCAAAGAGCTTAAGGACCAGACCAAAGATGCGATTAAGAGCTTTCTTGATTTGCTGAGACATTAGCGGCAAAGGTGCGGGGGAGGACCCAGCCCAAATTTAGAACGTCGGATCAGTGATCTGCCGCTGCCAGTTTGGGACTAGGTCCTCCCCGCACTTTTGCCGCTATGCAGAATGTAAAATTTCGACCGAATGTCGCTGCTATCGTCCGACGGCCTGACGGACGCATTCTCGTCGGCCAGCGATCTGACCGATCAGGTTGTTGGCAATTCCCGCAAGGCGGAATCAACAATTCAGAAACGCCCGAACAAGCATTGCAAAGAGAACTTCAAGAAGAGATTAACCTGCCGCCTGATTGCTATCGCATCACAGATCGGCGAGGACCGTATCGGTATCTCTTTTTGCCTGGCCGCAAAAAAGAGGGCTTCGACGGCCAGGAACAAACCTATTTTTTGGTCGATTTGCTTCCGACCCATTGCGAGCCTTCACCGCATACTCCGGATCCTGAGTTTCGCGCGCTTCGCTGGATCGGGCCGCACGAGTTCGAAATCTCCTGGATTCCCTCTTTTAAGCGCGAAGTTTACCGCCAGGTGATGCGGGATATTTTTCATGTACAGCTCTGAATTTTTCTTCAGTCGAGAAATTTCCCTTTGACTCAATCCATTAATTCCGGCATCACCATGAGCGTATGCTCACCTTGGGAATGTTCCTCTTTCTTGGTTCAGCTCTGCTCGCTTGCGTCTGGTGGGTTTGTATTAAGGATGATCCAGATCGGACGCATTGAGGTCGATTTCGTCGATCCTTCCGGGTTTAAACACTTTTAAAAAAATGGGGATGAAGTGATCGCGCATTTCTAGCAAGAGCAGCAAAACGGCATATCTTTTTCGAAAAATCAGTTCTCTGATCGTCTCGGTCTGGTCAGGCCAAGCCTTGGTGGAGGCCCGATTTCGCAAACTCAGGAATATGCTCATTTGGCAGTGATCTTCCAAGCTTGCGTCCACCCTCGGATTTGGACAGAATAACTGCCAAATGAATTCAGTGGGCTGGCTTCGGTTCATCTGGAAAGCAAAGCTGCTACCGCAAACCAGTTATGTCATTGAGGAACCGTACTCAATTCGCCGAGCTGCTCGCTCTGAAAAGTCCCAGGTCTGGGCCCTCATCAAAAGCTGTTTTGCTCAAGACGCGTGCTGGAATGACGTCGCCGCCACTTTAATCCCTCGAATTCATCACGAGTTCGAAGAGAAATTTGCTCATCACCGTGACATCGACTGTTTGGTGATCACCAATGGCAACCGGGTGATCGCAGCTTCGTTGGTCAACACTGAGGTCGAAGCAGAAAATCATCTTTCTTCCGGCCCCTGCATTAGCAGTGAATATCGGAATCGCGGTTTCGGGTCTTTGCTTTTGAAGGAATCTTTGCTGCTGGCGGCCAAAGCCGGTTGCCCGATAATTCATGGTGTGACCCGGGCCACGAGCCCAGCGGCCAAGTTCGTATACCCAAAGTACCAGGGAAAACCGAGCCCCTACACCGTTGATCTGGGGCAGCCTACCGTGGGTCAGTGGCCATCGGCATTGCGGTAGGGCGAAACAGTCCGGCGAAAGAGGTTTGGTAAGACCGGACTGGGTAAGCGCCGGACTGTGAGCCTCTTCCCCGTGGCATAGCTTTATGGCTCACACACCTGATGGCTCACACGTCGTCTCGCTATTGCTCAATGACGTGTTTCGCCCAGCTCCTGAAAATTCTCTTTTTTCGTTGAAAATTGCCTTATCTTTTATAAGTGTTCATACGAACACAATGCCGCCTGCCGATAAAATCATCCAACTCCGCAAAATTTTGGCTGAACGTTTCCCTCAAGGAACTCTCCCGACCTCCACTTTTTTGTCTACTGGAGTAACCGGCTTAGATCATTCGCTCGGAGGTGGATTGCGAAGAGGCGCCGTTGCCCAAGTCGTTGTCCCTCATCCAAGTGGAGGCAGCGCTCTCTTACTGCACGACATCATCCAAACAATGCAACACCGATTCGTTGCATTGATTGACGGAAAAAACAGTTTCGAGCCGCTCGCTGAAACCCCTTTTTTACTTTGGTTACGCTGCCAAAACGCCACTCAAGCGACCAGAGCAGCCGACCTCCTTATCCGAGACGGCAATTTTGCTCTCACCATTCTTGATTTGAAACAAAATAGCCCTCGAGAACTTAGAAAAATTCCTGCAACTACCTGGTACCGCCTGCAGCGAGTGGTCGAAGAAACCCGCGCTACTCTACTGCTTCTGACTCGTTACTATATTTCCGGTAGCTCATATATCGCGCTGCAGATCAACGAGCATCTGCAAATGAGGGATCTTTCGCAGATTTCTTCCGTTATTTCCGATTCCCTGCCAATCGAATTTTTATACCGCAAAACTTTCGTGGAAGCCGAGTATGCCAGCGCATAAAACTCGTTTATTTGCCGTCATCTATACCCCCTATTATCGCCTGCAATGTGCTCGACAAAAGCGATTGCATGCTTTGCCCGAAGCAGTCACTGCGAGCAATCAGTTAGAGCTCTCGATCGAGAATTCCATGGTCGAATGTTCGGTCTCGTTGAGCGTCAAAGTCGAGGAGGAGAAACCGGCTGCTCTACTTGATGCGGAAGGTACTCGAATTATTGAAGTAAATCCGGTAGCAGCCGCTGCCGGGATAGAGATCGGAGTGACCACGAGTCTGGCTTTGGCACGAACATCCGAGCTCCAACTTTTTGCGTCGGCCACTGAATTGGAACACCAACAACAATCAGCGCTCCTGCAACTTTGTTACCGTTACTCTCCTTACCTTGAGAATACGGCTGCTGGTGTCTGTACGCTCGATTTACAAGGAAGGAAAGGCGACAATCAGGAATGGTGGGCACGCGAATTCTTGGCCCAATGGCGCTCTTTCGGTTTTATCGCCCAGGTTGGTATTGGTCCAAATCCGGAAGTAGCCTGGCAAGCCGCTAAAATTGCCAATCCATTCCTGCAGGTGACAGCGGCAAGCAGCTTACTTCAATCGCTCCCTTTAGAATCATTGAATCCCTCTCCTTACCTTTTCGATATTTTACGAAATTGGGGGATTCGAACTTTAGGGGCACTTACCCGATTACCTCGGGAAGAGATCGGACAACGTCTAGGATTGGAAGGATTATCGTTATGGGATCGTGCGGCCGGCAAATCCAAAAACGTACTCAAACAAACCCAACCGCCCGAAACTTTCATTGAGACGGTCGATCTCGAACATCGCTTGGAAACTTTGGAACCATTGTTGTTTCTGCTTCGGCGATTTCTCGAACGGCTTTCTCTGCGAATTGCCGCCGTCTATCGGTTTATCGCCGAAATTCGAGTCACTCTTGCGTTGGAAGATGGAGAGAAAATTGTCCGAAACTTACAAATCCCCGCCCCGACTCGTGAGGTAGAAGCCTTGTTCCGGATTGCTTCGCAATACCTTGATACCGTTCAGACCAGCGCCCCAATAGTGGGATTTGAACTCGAAGCCATTCCCAGTAACCCAGGACAAAATCAATTCGATCTTTTTCAGAGTGGCCTCAAAGATCCCAATCGTTTTTTTCAGACTTTAGCACGATTGGCCGCTCTGCTTGGAAACGAGCAAATCGGTATTCCAGAAAAATTGAATACGCATAAACCAGATAGCGTTCGATTACGTATGCCGACCTTCGATTGGTCAGGCACCGACCAAGCCGAGTACAAACAATTAAGAATCGGTGTACCTCTACGCCGTTATCGGCCGGCGCTTCCGGTCGAAGTACAACTAAATAAAGAGAAACCTGTTTGGATCTGCGGTCAGACTGTGACTGGTCAAGTCCGGGTAGCCCGAGGTCCCTGGCGTACTTCAGGAAATTGGTGGAACGCAGATCGCTGGGATACGCAGGAATGGGACGTAGAGCTGGAAGATGGCGCTCTTTACCGGTTGGCATTCAACACAGGAAGGTGGGTGATCGTCGGCGTCTACGATTGAACAAGTTGCAGGCTGCGAGTTGTGTTCGGCGGCCCGACCTGTCCGCCGAAGTCAGCTGCCGCTACGCTTTGGCGTGCCCAAGCAATGGGTTTGACAGATACCGGAAAGCAGGCTGCAACGTAGGCTTTGCGAAGTCGGGAGGACGAAGGAGGAAGGGCCAGGTATGTGTCGGTGTTTTCAGGGTGGGATATCGCAGCGGCGAAGCCGCGACTCAGGATAGCCTAGGGCGAAGCCCTAGGAATTGTAATAAAACAGGTGATCAGCGCTGAAAGCGCGTGACAATAGCACTACGAAATCTCGTCAAATGGCTTTTCGAAGAACAATATGTGTGGACTAGCGGTTGAGACACGCTTTCAGCGCTAGATCGTCGGGTTGCCTGAATTCCTAGGGCTTCGCCCTAGGCTATCCTGAGTCGCGGCTTCGCCGCTGAAAACCTGCCCGAGTGTTCCCGACTTCTATGCCCTATATATGACTCCCTACATCGAACTTCATGCCCGCAGTGCTTTCAGCTTTTTGCGTGGAAGTTCCGCACCGGAACACTTGGCATATCGGGCAGCCGATCTCGAACTACCCGCTGTCGCTTTATGTGATCGAGACGGTGTTTTCGGCGCACCTCGCTTTCACACCGCAGCCCAAGAATCTAAAATTCGATCGCTCATTGGCTGCGAATTAACGATGGAAGATGGCTCGGTTCTCCCAGTCATCGTGCGGTCTCGGAATGGGTACCAGAATCTTTGTCGTTTGCTTTCCCGAGCAAAATTACGCGCACCAAAAAATGAGAGTTCAATCGGCTGGAATGAGCTCACTGAATTTCGGGAAGGTCTGCTCGGTTTGACCGGAGATGAAGAAGGACCTCTTCAGCGAGCGTTGCGAGACGGTAATCTGGCCCAAGCCGATGAGCGGTTGGGCAATTTAAAGCGTTGTTTCGGCGCAGACGGCGTGTTTGTCGAGCTTCAGCGGCATCATCTTCGACAAGAACCATGGTTTGAGCAGCAACTCATTCATCTCGCTGAGAAACATCGGCTCAAACTGGTCGCCACCAATGGGGTTCTGTATGCCACTTCCGATCGCCGCCCCATCTTGGATGTTTTCACCTGTGCTCGCCATCACACGGATCTCGATCATGCCGGTCGTGTCCTTGAACCAAATTCAGAACGCCAACTAAAGGATGCGAAAGCTATGTACCAACTCTTCGCTGATCTGCCATACGCAGTAGCAAATAGCGCTGCGATTGCGGCTGGCATCGATTTTACTCTCGAAAATTTAGGTTACCAATTCCCGCATTTTCCCGTTCCACCAGGAGAAACGATGGATAGCCATTTGGAGGCGGTCACGTGGAAAGGAGCCCGTAAATGTTACGGCATCATCACTCCAACCGTACGTGATCAAATTGAGCGAGAATTGGCTCTGATTCACAAGCTCGGTTTTCCCGGTTATTTCCTGATTGTTTGGGATATTATTAAGTTTTGTCGGCGCTCGAATATCATGGTGCAGGGGCGTGGCAGTGCCGCCAATAGCGCTGTTTGCTACAGCTTAGGGATTACCGCGGTGGATCCGGTTGGCGGCAAGCTCTTATTTGAGCGCTTTCTTAGTGAAGGTCGAAAAGGTTGGCCCGATATCGATCTCGATCTCCCCAGTGGGGATCGTCGGGAAAGCGTGATCCAGGAAATTTATCGACGTTACGGACGTTTAGGTGCAGCAATGACCGCCAACGTTATCTCCTTTCGTGGTCGCAGTGCAATGAGGGAGACCGGCAAAGCGCTTAATTTGCCCGAAGACGTCATGGACCGATTTTCTCGATTGCACGCGCACGGAGATTTTCCCCACACGTTGTCTGCTCGCGATCAATTGCGCCAAGCAGGGCTTCCTCTCGATCATCCTCGATTGACCGCTTTCCTGGAGATTTTTCATGCCATGCAGGGATTACCGCGACACTTGGGCCAACACTCCGGTGGGATGGTGATCTGCGAAGGACAGCTCGATTCGGTGGTTCCGCTGGAAAACGCGACCATGCCAGGACGTACGGTTATCCAGTGGGACAAAGATGATTGCGAAGATCTGGGTATCGTCAAAGTCGATTTGCTCGGGCTGGGTATGATGGCGGCCCTGCAAGACGCGATTGAAATTTGTGCCAAACGAGGTCGACCCGTCGATCTGGCTCAGTTGCCCAAGGATGATCCCGAGACTTACGACATGCTTTGTACTGCTGATACGATTGGCGTGTTTCAGGTCGAAAGCCGGGCACAAATGGCCACTCTACCTCGGATGAAACCACGCGAGTTTTACGATCTAGTGATCGAGGTGGCAATTATCCGTCCTGGCCCCATTCAAGGGCATCTGATGCATCCTTATCTGGCTCGGCGCGAAGGAACGGAACCAATTAGTTATTTAGATGAACGATTAAAGCCGGTTCTCGAACGCACTTTGGGTGTTCCACTGTTTCAGGAACAAATGCTCAAAATCGCGATGGTCATGGCTAATTTTTCCGGAACGGAAGCGGAAGAGCTCAGACGAGCCTTGAGTTATCATCGTTCCCAGGAACGCATGCAGCGCGTTGAAAAAAAATTGCGCACTGCGTTAGCCGCCAATCAAGTTAAACCAAAAGTGGCTGAGGAAATCGTAGCCGCTATCACCTCTTTCGCACTTTATGGATTCCCGGAATCGCATGCGATCAGTTTTGCCTTGATCGCCTATGCCAGTTCCTGGCTGAAGGTGCATCGGCCCGCGGAATTTTATGTCGGCCTGCTCAATAATCAGCCAATGGGATTTTATTCTTCCGCCACATTGATTAAAGATGCGCAACGCCGCCATCTCCGGGTATTGCCCGTTTCCGTCTTGCACTCCGACTGGCTCTGCACCGTGGAGGCAGATCAGACAATCCGTCTCGGGTTTCGTCTAACCCAAGGCATTCAGCAAACCGCCGTGACAAAAATGGTCGAGGAACGTAGCCGTCGTTTTTTTACTGATTTGGTCGACTTTCGCGCACGCACTCATTTTGCCCGCGATGAACTTCGGACCTTAGCCAAAGCCGGAGCGTTAAATCCCCTGACCACGCACCGTCGCCAGGCACTTTGGTCGGTCGAAGAAGAATTTTACCAAGACGAATTGTTCACTCCGGATCTGGAAATTGGTGCGCCTCTGTTGCCGATGGAACCGATAGAAAGATTGACCTCCGACTTTGAAACGATGCGGTTAACCGTTGGCCCTCATCCGATTGGTTATCTGCGGTCAATGTTGCCCAATGATATTTGGAGGAGCATCGATCTGCCCCAAGCGTCCAATGGCAGCCGAATCCGGATCGGCGGTCAGGTGATTTGCCGGCAACGACCCGGTACCGCCAAAGGATTTGTTTTCATCAGCCTGGAGGACGAGACCGGTATCAGCAATGCCATTGTCACCCCTCAATTATTCGAAAAATATCGGCTCGTGATTACCCAGGAATCATTTCTCTTGATCGAAGGAATTCTTCAGATCCACTCCGGTGTGATTCATGTCCGGGCAAAAACCATCGAACGCCTTCCCGCCCCCGCCATAGACCACGTCGATTCACACGATTTTTGCTAAAGCAACGAACGTCAGCGAACGTCAACGAACGTCAACGAACGTCAGCGAACGTCAGCGAACGTCAGCGAACGTCAGCCGAACGTCAGCCGAACGTCAGCCGAACGTCAGCCGAACGTCAACGAACGTCAGCGAACGTCAACGAACGTCAGCCGAACGTCGGCGAAACGACCGGCTTACTGCTGCTCTCCGGGAACTGAATATCTGAGCG
>JBEEIB010000196.1:0-8533 GCA_041167675.1 Verrucomicrobiota bacterium | reverse complement strand
ATCGAGCCTAAGCCTTTTCAGTTCGAGCTTTTGCGTGAAGCAGATTGGATCGGCATCGGTTCGATGGCGATCGGGCTCGGATCACTTGTCGCCATGTTGGAGGAGGGCCAGCGTAAGGATTGGTTCGGCAGTCCATTGATTCAGACATGCGCATGGCTAGCTGCTATTTTCATTCCGTTATTTTTGTGGGTTGAGCTGACGCGAAAAAGACCGTTTGTTAATTTGCGCTTGGTCGCACGCCGCAACCTGGGCGTCTCTTGTTGTATCAATTTTCTGCTCGGCCTCGGCCTATTTGGGACGGTCTACCTTGTGCCCCAGTACCTTACCATCGTTCAAGGCTACAGCGCGTTCCAGACGGGCGAGGCGATGATCTGGGTTGGTCTGCCTCAACTCTTGATCTTTCCGTTTGTGCCGCTACTGATGAAGCGGTTCGATCTGCGAATGCTCGTCTGTTTCGGTACGATTGTTTTCGCGACGAGCTGCTGGATGAATACGGCGATGTCCCACGACTATGCCGGTCAGCAGCTAGCCTTTGCCAACGTTATCCGCGCTCTGGGACAGCCATTGACGATTATTCCACTTGCTTCGATCGCAACGGCAACGCTGACGCCGTGGGAAGCCCCGGACGGCTCAGCCGTTTTCAATATCGCTCGTAATTTGGGCGGAAGCGTCGGCACAGCAGTGCTCGACACCCTGATCACTAGACGAGAGCAATTTCACGACTTCCGGATCGGCGAATCGGTGAACGAGTTCAGAATCGAGGTGCAGGATCGCGTCAATTTTTTGACCCAACAATTCCAGACTGCCGGGTATGATCCAGTTGACGCGATGAACAAGGCCTATGCGCTACTCAAAGAGATCGTTCGACGCGAAGCGTATGTGATGGCCTTTAACGATGCGTTCTTGACTGTCAGCATTGCGCTTCTGTCGGCTTCAGTTCTGGTCTGGCTTTGCCGTAAAACCATCGCCAAAGAAGGATCGGTGGCGCATTGAACGCTAGGGCCGCGCTCCCGACTAGCGCTTTTGCGGCGCAGGCGTTTTGACATTGATCGATGGGACTGTTGAGAGACCGGGAACAATGCGGTCTTCGTAGCCGCTAATGCTGTCCAGATCGAAAACGATCTTAACCGGAACACGTTGCACGATTTTTGTGAAATTGCCCGTCGCATTGTCGGGAGGAAGCAAGCTATAGACGGCGCCTGTTCCCCGCTGAAAACTGTCAACTTTGCCACTGAATTTCTTATTCCGGATTGCATCTATCGCGATTTTTACCTGTTGCCCCGGTTGGATGCGACCAAGTTGCGTCTCTTTAAAATTGGCAACCACCCAAACGTAGGCTTCAACGACTGCCATGACCGACTGTGCTGGCTGAACTCGCTGTCCGGCTTCCAAGGTTTTTTTTGCAATTCGGCCGTCTGTCGGGGAATACAAAGTGGTGTAAGACAATTGGAGCTTGGCGTATTCCAGGTTTGCTTCTGCCGAACTTACCTGGGCAAGAGAGGCTCCGCGTTGTGCGCGTGTCGTTTCCAAATTTGCTTCCGCGACTTTTACCGCCGCCTCTGCCGATTCATAGGCGCCCTGATCTTGCTGCATTTGAAAAGTGCTGTTGTCCAAATCTTGTTGAGAAATGGCGCCTCCCCGACTGAAAAGCTGACGATTTCGGTCTGCTAATCGTTGGGAATTCTCAAACTTCGCTTTCGATGACTCCGCTTGGGCTTTGGATTGCTGCAATTGAGCTTGAGCCTGATTGACTTGGGCGTCGCTTTGTTTCAGCTGAGCTCTTGCTTGCTGCAGACTTGCCTCCGTTTGTTGCAACTGTACGACGTAGTCTCGAGGATCGAGTTTCGCGATGGACTGTCCGGCTTTCACTGGTTGATTGTCATCCACCAGCACTTCGGAGACGGTGCCGTTCACGCGAAAACTGACTGGATGGCTATGGCCCGTCACATAAGAGTCGTCAGTCGATTCGTATTTTTGTGCCTGAAGCCACCATCTAACACCAAGGGCGATCGCGATTATCGCAATGACTGCGATGACTATTTTGAAGACTCCGCGCTGCTTTTTTCGTCTCGGTTCAGCGACGTTCTCGCTCCTCTGTTTTGGAACTTCTTCCACCTCAGATGCCGATGTCGTTTGGGATTGTGCCTCAGTAGCCACAGCTTGAGTCTCCGGTTGGCTCCTTGGCATTTCCCTTTTCTGTCTCGGACGCGCTGAAGCCGGTGTACGCGGCTCGGCAAAACGTACACCGGCTCTATCTCCCCACAAAGCAAACTGTTTCTTGCAATACTATTTTGCCAGGCCGCAGCGGACGTTCGGTTAAGCATGCGCCGCCACAAATACTAAACAAAAGACAGATTCGCGGTTCGGACGGGCAACGGACTCATCACCGCTCAACTTTTCGAAAAAAGCGCTGCGTCTGAGCTATTCGCGAATCGCGGTTCGGCGGGAGCCTTGCGCTACCAGCTAGTTGCTATCTGCTATTTAGTCCCCGCCACCATTCCTTGCTCCCTGAACCACTCAATCTCGTCCTGCAAGGTCTGTTCAACGTTGCGGAATCGAATTCCTAGCTCTCTTTCGCTCTTACTATGATCGTACTTGTTGCGATTGCCCTCGTGAGCGATCAATTGAACCATGGCCCAGCTGATCAGAGCCGGTCTTCGGAACAATCGAGCCTGCAATTCACCGAGTCCACCGATTACATATAGAACCGCCATCGGCACCTTGCTTTGCGGCGCCGGAATTCCTGAGACTTTTTCCAATGTTTTGAACACCTCGGCCATCGTCATGGGTCGACCGGCGGCGATGTACCGTCCTCCTCGAGCGCCGCGCTCGGTCACCCGGATCATTCCTTCGGCAACATCGCGAGCATCGACGACCGAGAAGCCACCCGGTGGCACACCGGGCAACCGTCGGTGAAGATAATCGAGCACGGTCTGGCCGGCAGAGGTCGGCCCGAAATCGCCAGGCCCGTGAATCCACCCAGGCAAAACAAAGGCTGCCCAGAAATCGAGGTGTGTTTCCAGGAATTTCAGGACTTCTCGATCTGCCAGGATCTTGCTCCGCTGATAATCATCGGCCTCCCGCTCATCGCGCAGCATCGTCTCATCGGTCGATTCCCCTGGTTTCCCGCGTAACGTTGCCGTCGAGCTGGTATGAACAAACCGTCGTATTCCGGCTTGATAACTTGCTTGCAGAAGTCTCGCCGTACCGACGACATTGGTGATATACAATTGTGGCCAATGCTTGCCGCCTTTGTAGTTATCGCGAAAGTAAGCGGCTGTGTGAAAGACCGTATCTGCGCCGGCTAACCGCTGCGCGAACGTTTGGGTATCGTTGATGTCCCCTTCGACCAGTTCAATCGAGAGGGTGGGAAATTGTTTTTCTGCTTTGCTGCGTGACCTGACTAGGGCTCGAACCGTGACCCCCTTGGCTACCAGCGCTCGCACCAGGTTATTGCCCAGCAACCCGGTTGCGCCGGTGACGAAGGCGATCCGAGGCAGTTTGGCTTCGGTGTTTTTCGTCATATATTACGAGTATATACTCGTAAAATCAGAAAACGCGAGTATTTGCTCGTGAAAAGTAAAGATCCGATTCAGCCAACCTCCAAGGCCCGTCCCCGGCGTCTCCAGCAACGAGGCCAACGCCGCGTCAACCAATTGCTCGACGCCGCCGATGCAGTATTCGCCGAGATCGGCTACGAGCGTGCGACCACCAACGCCATTTCGAAATACGCGGGTGTGTCACCGGGCACGTTTTATCAGTTTTTCCCTAATAAACAGGTGGTGGCAGAGGCTTTGGCTACGCGCTATGTGGAGCGCTTGCAAGAGATCCACCGAACTGCTTTCGCCGTCGCGGCGGTGAACGGCCCGCTACCAGAGCTGATCGCACACGTGGTCGACCCATTTATCGAGTTGCATCGCCAGGGATCAGGTCTTGAAGCGCTGCTCACTGGTTCGGTGATCTCGGACGAGCTGAGCTCGAGCATTCAAGTGCTAGACCGGCATGTCGAAATTGGCCTCGAGAATCTATTTGTCTCCCGCTGTCCTAAGGGCGACCGCGCAGAGCTCAAACGAGCAGCGAGCACTTGCGTACAATTGTTTAAGGCACTGCTTCGTTCCGCCTTGAACGGTACCCCCAAGCAACAGAAACAACGCACTCAGGAATTGAAAACCGTTCTGTACCGATACCTGGAGCCCGTGCTGGGGAATGAGTATCGCCGATAACGCCGGTAGCGAGACGAGAACGTGAGAGGAGAACGAGCCTCGATCCATCCCATCACGGTAGGTACGAAAACCTCGGCGCTTGGGCTCGCTGTGCGCGTTCGTTTTGCATCCCCATGCGCCGGGTTTGAGCCATGCGTGCCGGTCCGCGCTTAAGAAGCACACAATCCTCGGTCTCTGGCAAGTCCCCCGCGGTTGGGTCGATTTCGGGGCACCGCGTCAAATTTTCAAACTCTGCCGTGCCCAAAGGTCTATTCAGGATAGTCGCCGTTACCGGTCAATTAGGTCTCGCTGACTACTGACTATCGATTACCGATCACTGAACCCGGTGCATCAGGCTACTTTGCCTCATTCGGCTATCGGCTGTTGATTTCTCTGGTCGTTGCGCGACGAGATGCGGCGGACTAGTTTGCAAAATAAACTCAGAGAGCAAATTGGACCCGCCCGAGAGGCAAAGCGCAGATTCCAAAACCGCGGTCCGACCGGAGAAAGCGGCTGGCCTGGACTTCCGAATCCTCTTTCTCGCGGGAGTGATCCTGCTGAGCATGAGTTTGATCGGCGTGCGTCTCTGGTACGTTCAGGTGGTATTGGCCGACTACTACCGCCAACGGATTCGAGGAAGCTCTGAGGTCACGGTGCGAATGCCGAGCGTGCGTGGCGAAATTCGGGATCGCAATGGCATTCCGCTAGTTACTAACCGCCCAAGTTACGAGGTCGATTTTTATTTCCCGGATATCTTAAACGGCTACAAGCAAAAATATGGCCAGGTCCCGATGACTGAAGCCCGGACCAGGGACAACCATGGTATGCTGCACGACCGTAACCAGCCGGACATCGTCGAGATCGTCAACCGCACCATTGTTCCGAAATTACATGCTTTTAAGCTCTCTGGCTCACTCAACCCGGAGAAACTTCGCACGCATTTTCAAAACAACTATCTCGTTCCGTTTGCGTATCGTCAGGATCTCGATTTTGCGACATTCTCCAGGTTTGCCGAGAAGGATTTCGGCGTTCCTGGAGTTCAGATGAACGTTACACCGGTTCGCCAGTATACGTATGGTGCGCTCGGCTCGCAGATCCTTGGCTATGTTGGTGCCCAGAAGGACATCAGTCATTTGACAGACATTAAGGATTTTGATTTTTATCAGCCGGATGTGCAAGGACGGACGAACATCGAATACACGATGGATGACGTTCTGCGGGGAAAACCCGGGAAACGCATTGTAACCAAGAATGCTAAGGGGCAGTTCGAGGGCGTGAAGGAAATTGTTCAGCCGACCCCTGGTGCCAACGTGTACCTCTCGATCGATGCGAGGATACAATTTATCGTTGAAAAAACGCTCCGATTTGTGGGCCGAGCCGCTTGCGTAGTCGTGGATCCAAATAACGGCGAAGTGCTCGCGATGGCCTCGGTGCCCTCATTTGATCCGAATAAGTTCATTCCATCGATTTCGGCCCACGATTGGCAGGCGATCAAAGATGCGGAGGCCGATCCGCTCACCAATCGGGCAACCGGCGCGTATGCGCCTGGTTCCACCTACAAAATCATTACTGCCCTCGCCGGATTAACCAAGAACCTCGCCAAAGCAAGATTTTCGTGTTATGGCGGCGTATCGTATGGCAACACCTACATGCATTGCTGGGGCGTGCATGGGAATCAGGATCTGGTCGAAGCGATTAGACATTCGTGTGACGCCTATTTCTATCAATTCGGGAACGCGGCAGGAATTGATGCAATTGATAGCGTTGGCAAAACACTCGGGCTAGGTCAGCCCAGCGAGATTGAGCTTACCGACGAGGACCCAGGTCTGCTTCCGTCGGCGGATTGGTTGCGCACGACCAAGAACGAGCGTTGGTCGCAGGGGCAAACCGCCAATGCATCGATTGGTCAAGGTTACGTACTGGCCAGTCCGTTGCAGATGGCGATGGTCGCGGCCACGGTCGCAAACGGTGGAGTTTATTACCAGCCCACCTTGATCCACCAAATCCAACAGTCGGACGGCACGATCATCCGCCGACCGACCAAAATTCGGGGCGATCTCACTAGAGACAACAAGCTCACGAAAGAACAGATTGAACTTGTTCGAAAAGGAATGTGGGGGGTAGTCAACGCTGATGATGGGACCGGCAAACAAGGCGCCGTTCCTGGTGTCCAGGTTGCGGGAAAGACCGGGACCGCCCAATTTTGGCGCGGCGGAAAGAAGGACAATCATACCTGGTTTTTGGCCTTTACGCCCTATGATCATCCCAAGATCGCATTGGCCGTGATGATCGAAGGTGGCAAGTCCGGCGGTGGTGTTGCCGCGCCGATGGCAGCTGAGATTATTAAGCAGGTACTCGCTCTGGATAACGGATACGATCCCGGCCTCAAGCGATTAGATCCTGCGATCGGAAATTACAAACTGGTAGACTCCGTCAGTTTTCCTAAGAACGGCGGTGCGGAGGTCGCTTCCACTGACGATGTTGGTCCGGATAGTTCCGAGCCAAACGATACCGCGCAGAATACAAAAAAACTGGCTCAAACGCGACAGGCCGAACCCGATATTCGTCCTGATTCCGACAGCGGCCGGGCCTCTCATAACCCCCTACGGGGCTTCTTCAACTTATTCAAAAGCAAGCCGAAACAAGCGACCGGAACCCAGCCAACTGACGAGAAAAAGAAGCGTCACTTCCTGTTTTTTTAGCGCCGATAACGCTGGCAGCGCCAATCACTAATCACGTTTCACCGTGTTCCCGCCGTTGTTTGCTATTTGCTATTTGCTATTTGCTATCTCGCCGCTCCTACCAAGCTTACCTTGATCGAACGCCGCCGATCTGAGGCGAACTCAAATGCCTCCTGGGCTCGAGCTAAAGGCACTTGTTCAGTGATCAGCGTGTCCACCTTTATCCGGCCGCGTTCCAGGAGCTCGACGGCTTCGGCAAACTCGTCACCAAACCGAAAAGTGCCGACCAGCTCGAGTTCACGCGCGACCAACCGGCCGAGCGGCACTGTTGCGTTAGAGAGCATACCAACCTGAACGATGCGGCTTCCAGGTTTGACGGAGTCCACGCAGTCGACTAAGGCGGGAGGAGCTCCAGAAGCCTCGAGCGCTACATCGAATCCGCCGATCTCCCTATTGATCTCTGCTAAAGCCTCTGGCGTTTCGGCGACGTTGATAGCCCGGTCCGCTCCAATGCGTAAGGCAACTTCCAGCGGAGCTTGAACCCGGTCGGTGATAGCAATTTCACGCGCTCCGGCGTACCGAGCGACCACTGCCAAAAGGAGCCCGATCGGACCAGCGCCGGTAATGAGCACGCGTTTACCGGTCAATTTGCCAGCTTGATTCGCCGCGTGAAGGGTCACCGACAACGGTTCGGCACAGGCGATTACTGGGAAAGAGATATCGGTGGTTAACCGGATACATTGGGGTTCGGCCGCACAGAAAAACTCAGCGAAACCACCTTGTACGTGCGGAAATCGTGAGGCGCTGCCGAAGAAACGCACCTCGGGACAAAGATTTGCGCGGCCGCTGCGGCACTGGTAACAGACACCACAATAACGGGCGGGATTGACGGCGACACGATCACCGGCCTTCAGCGCAGTGACGCCTGGCCCGATCGCGACGATTTCGCCGGCGACCTCGTGACCGAGTATCAATGGCTCGCGCAAACGAAAATCGGCAACGCCGCCGTCGTGATAATAATGTAAATCCGATCCGCAAATTCCACCCGCACCCAGCCGGACGAGTACCTCACCGGTTTTCGGCTCAGGTGTTTTCCGTTCCTCAACCCTGAGGTCGTGTGCGGCATGAATGACACAAGAGAGCATGAAAGAAGTAAACGTCGGGGTGAGGGGAAATAGCAAATAGCAAATAGCGCCGGTAGGGCCGGTGGCGCCGGACGCAAAACGCCAGGTGCTCTGAGAGGGGATATACGAGCCGACGGAGGGCTCGCAGACCGGTGCCTCCCGATATTTTATTTCATCTGACGTGACCCCGGACTGTTTCGCCCTGCTATGGGAGTTGTCAAACTGCTTGGAGAGGAACAGTGCTAGGTTTTCATTTTTAATGCGACGTTAGTCGCCTCGAATGTGGGTGGGTGGAAGTGCTTGAAGAGTTTGTCTTTGGTGACGTCTTACCTCGAGGTATGCGGTCAGCTGTTCGCTTCGACCGTCCAACCTGCTATCCGTGTCCGGCTCTGCCTTCGAGCGGCTCACATTATGCTTTATACGAGCATGGTCGAGGCAAGCGAGCGCACCCAATCTACCAGCGAGTGTTGGCCCAAGGGCGAAGCCGGGCGCGCGCCGCTTACCAAAGCTGTCTCTTTTAAAAGGT
>JBEEIB010000195.1:0-11692 GCA_041167675.1 Verrucomicrobiota bacterium | reverse complement strand
GCGCCGTGTACGCGATCCATCCGGACGTCTTCCCACTCGATGGAAAGCGGGCCGTTGTAGCCGATATCGTTGAGCGCGACGACGATGTCCTCAAATTGGATGTCGCCGTGACCGATTGATCGGAAATCCCAGTATCGGCGTGCATCGCCAAAATCAGTATGTCCGCCGAACACCCCGACATCGCCGTTACCATGACCCCACCACACGTCTTTCATGTGGCAGTGGTAGATCCGGTCTTTGAATTCGCGAATAAACTTTACGTAATCGACTCCCTGATAACCCAGATGCGATGGATCATAGTTAAATCCAAAGCGCCGATGATTCTTCACTGCATCCAGAGCCCGACGCGCCGAGCCGATATCAAACGCGATCTCGGTTGGGTGAACCTCCAAGGCAAAGTTTACATCCACCGTGTCAAACGCGTCCAAAATCGGAATAAACCGTTTGGCAAAGTCATCGTATCCTTTTTGCAGAAATGCCTGACCGGTAGGCGGAAAAGCATAACAAGCATGCCAAATGCTCGACCCGCTAAATCCGTTTACCACGGCCGGGAAGTCGATGTCTTTGTGAGGCTTTGAATCGATGAAATTTCGGCACGCTTTGGCGCTCTTTTTCAGGCTTTCCGCAGCGCGTTGGCGCACGCCTTCAGGGTCTCCGTCGCCCCAGATCTCAGGCGAGAGAATCGCTTGGTGTCGTTCATCGATTAAGTCGCACACCGCCTGTCCAACCAAGTGGTTCGAGACCGAGAATGCCGTCAGCCCGCTATCGGTTAGGGTCTTCCACTGTTCCTGGCAATATTTCTTAGATTCAGCTGCGGCATTGACATCGAAGTGGTCGCCCCAACAGGCGAGTTCAAGCCCGTCGAAGCCCATATTCTTAGCCAGGGGCGCGAGCTCTTTGAGGGGTAAGTCGGCCCACTGGCCGGTAAACAAGGTTACTGGTCTAGCCATGATAAATTGAGGGATTTGGAGGATTGCGCCCGTTTCTTTTGGGAGAAATGGGCACACCAAGTGTGGTGATCAATAGCAAATAGCCAATAGCCGATAGGCGGCAACTCCTTAATAAGGAATTCTTTCGGGTACTAAATAAATCAGGGAAGTACACCGAACACAGCATGTGGAATTCCGAATTGATAGCGGCGGACTGGCCTAATTAGGCCTTAGGTTTCTGCCTTGCAAGGGTGTCGGACTTTGGATGATTGACGAACGATTCGACTATCGCAGCGGCGAAGCCGTGATTCAGGATAGCCTGGGGACAGTCGCCGCTGAAAATAACGCCCGCGGCTTGCCCGGGTTAGTCTCAAAAGGAAGCGTCTGCCGGACGCTTGACCTTTGTCCTGATCAAGCCGAATTGGAGACCAAACATGTCGCTGAAACGAATTTGCGCTGTTTTGTCGGCGGGCACTTTGCTCCTATTTAACGCCTGCACTCATGTCGGAGCAAAGGTTGCCAATACTTCAAAAGGTGGGTTCACGACGGTTATTCTCGACGCTGGTCATGGAGGGAAGGACAACGGCGGCACCAGCCGGAGAGGCGCAAGTCCGTTTCAATTCGAGAAAAATTTGACGTTGGATACCGCCAAGCGCGTGCGCGATCTGCTTCGTCGTTCGGGTTTCCGAGTGGTCATGATGCGTGACGGCGATTATTTCATCGAATTGGACGATCGTGTCGCTCGAGCGAACAAGGAAGGCAGCACAGCGATCCTGGTCAGCATCCACTACAACGCGACATCAAATTCGTCGGCAAGCGGGGCAGAAACCTATTTTTGGCGAGCCGATAGTCACGGACTTGCGACTCGGATTGAATCCCATGTCGTGAACGCTACCGGAGAACACTCTGGAGGCGTGATTCGCCGCCGGCTTCGGCTAACTCGGAATCCTGATATTCGTTGCGTGCTTTGCGAGTGTGCCTATCTGACCAACGGCCGGGAAAATGCGCGAGTGGCTGATCCCAACACCCGACAACAGATTGCGGAAGGAATTGCCGCCGGTATCGTGGAACAAGCGCGGCTTGGTGACGATGGCATCCCTCCAGTCCCGGAGATTTGGGCGCCACCTTCGAGGGCGGAAGATGCGCGAGGCGGCGGTGGTCATGCCTCGCATCGGCACCGATCTAAAAGATCGTAGCGGTCGCGCATGCGCGTCAGTCCCGGCTTGTCCGCCGTAGCCCGGAGGGCGAAGGAGGAAGGGATCCCATGAAAGTAGCCCGACACTTCAGTGCTGGTTGATCAAAACTTTGCTGCCGAAGCTGGCTTTCGCGCTGATTCGAGCTAATGTCGCTTGCTCGATGAGCCAAATCTCTACCTAACAAAATGATGTTTTCTCAATTCCCTTTCCACAGAGTCAATTGGCTCGTCAGTTCATTCCTGATTGGTACTCTGTTTCTTTCGCTCACCGCAGTGCCCGTGTATCTCTATTTCTTCGGAATCGACTGGTTTCAGATTGCACTGTTCTTTGTCATGCTTTCCGCCTGCGGCTTTTCCATTACCCTAGGTTATCATCGCCTCTTTTCGCATCTAACCTTCCGAGCTCATTGGGCGGTCCGGCTTTTTACGGTGGTTTTTGGTGCCGGCGCGTTTGAGAATTCCGTTCTCCTCTGGGCCAGTGAACATCGTAGCCATCATAAGCATGTCGATCACGAGGAAGATCCCTATTGTATCTCCAAAGGGCTTTTTTATGCGCACATGGGCTGGCTGATGTTTAAGCTTAAGCCTGAACCCAATTTCGACAACGTTGCGGATCTGAAAAAGGATCCACTCCTGGTTTGGCAGGATCGATACATTCATTTGCTAGCTGCAACGGTTGCGTTCCTACTACCCGCGACCATTGGCTTTGCCTGGGGCGGCTGGAAGGCAGCGCTCGGCGGATTCCTGGTTGGGGGTGTGCTACGAGTCGTCGCGCTGCAACACGCCACTTTTTGTATCAATTCGCTGTGTCATTACATCGGCAGCCAACCATACTCCTCGAAATGCAGCGCCCGGGATTCATGGCTTCTGGCCATCATCACGCTAGGCGAAGGGTATCACAACTACCATCACGAGTTTCAGCACGATTACCGCAACGGCGTGAAGCCGTGGCAGATCGACCCTACCAAATGGATCATTTGGACGCTGTCAAAGATTGGTCTGGTCAACCAGCTTCGCCGGGTGCCCACCGAAAAAATTGTGCTTTGTGAACTTGCTGAAGCACAACGCCAACTGGAAAAACGGCTTGCCAACCCTAGTCTCTCGGCAACCGCTGCTGCCTATATCGCAGGCAGCTATCAACGGTTGCAAGCTGCTGCCCACAAATGGGCCGAGCATCGAGCCCAACAGATCGAAGTTACCAGAGAGATGCTGGCCGAACTGCAGCGCGAAATCCGTGCAGCACTGAGCGTCCTCCGCCATCCCGACTTCGCCCCCTCGTCTTAGACTCGGGCACAGGCTACGTCGGGCAGGCCCGACTTTGTCCCTTCGTCTTAGATTCGGGTAGGCTTTGGATTCCGCCGACAGATCCTCTCTCATTTTGATCAAACTGTGGGCAGGGCCAGGAGACCACAGGGGCTTATAGTGAAAAAAATCAAGAAGGTGAGAACCGGTGAAGATCCGACCAACCGGCAAACGACGGAGCGCAATCTGGCATCACGCCAGGCTGTTCCCGCGGCTCAGATTGGTCGCTCGATCATGACCTCGTCTACGTATCTGCCGCTGATCTTTGCTTGACGCTTGGCTACTCCGATGATGTTAAATCCAATTCGTTTATAAAATGACAAAGCGCCGGCGTTATCGGCGCGCACGAAAGCAAAGAATTTTTCATAGCCTTTTTCTCGCGCCGCTAGCCGGACCGACTCGAAAAGGAGTCGTCCGATACCCTGCTTGTGCTGGGACGAATCTACATAGGTGCCGATCACGCCAACATGTGCAAATGCTTCCGTGTAAGTGGCAAAAGGCTCAACGTTTTGAAAGCCGACGATCAAGCCACCCGGATCCCGCTCAGCAACATGGAAGACGCCTCGTTCCGGAAAACAGCTGATAAAACCTCGTTCCTCTTCAACGGTAAACAGCCGGTCCAAGACCGTATGGTCTCCCGACTGAATCAATGGATTCAAGACCCGAATAATTCCTTCCGCGTCTTCAACTCGCACCGGTCGAATTCGAATCATCTGAACTCGGGGACGGAATTCTTGTACTCGTCGTGGCGGCGCCACCACTCATACGGCTGGGATTGCGACCAGCCCGCGGGAGAATCCTCCCAGTCTTCCTGTCGGCCGAGCGGCGTCAGGTCCAGGAAGGTCCAGGTGCTACCGAGCGCCTCGACACCCCGCCCGGAAGTGAAGTAGGTGCGATAGACGTTGTCGCCATCGCGCAGGAAGACGCTGAGACCGAAGGTCTCGCCTGAGTCGCTCGTGACACCGAAGTCGACGTTGAAGTCGTTGCCGGAGGAGGAGAACCACGGCACGGTCCAGCCCATGCGCTTCTGGTAACGATGGATGTTCGCCAGCGGAGCGCGAGACACCAACGCAAATGAGGTATCGCGAACGTGCAGATGGGTGAGGTGGCCGATTTGGTCGACAAAGAATGAACAGCCGGGGCAGCCCGCCTCCGGCCAGCCCTCGACGACCGGGGCAAACATGAAGTGGTAAATGATGAGCTGGCGGCGCCCTTCGAATAGATCGAGCAAATTCACTTTGCCATCCGATCCCTCGAACACATAGTCCTTGTCGATCCGCACCATCGGCAGCCTCCGTCGTTCCGCCGCCAGCGCGTCTCGCGCACGGGTGGCTGCTTTTTCCTTGACCAGCAGGTTTTCGCGAGCGGCTTGCCACTCAGCGGCCGAAACGATTCTCGGAAGCGCTTTTGTATCCTTTGTTTTCATGATGGATTCTTGTCTGACTTGAATTAGGGGGAGTTTTCTTTAGCTGTTATTCGCTCGAGACCTCTTCCAACGTGTTCGGGCAGCTGGCGCTTTCAAGCCTCCCGTTGAATGGCATCAATCGAATTGCTCGAACCGGTTTGTTCAATGATACGACGAGCGAGCCGCAACAGCCAGGACACCAAATTCTGACTTTCTCGCTCCCGACGTCGCCCCGTCGTCTGAAACTCCGGGAGGCTATGTCGGGCAGACTTCGGGCGATAGTTCCTCGCCGAAGCAGAGCAAAAGGCCGTTGAGGTCTTCGATTTCAAACTCCCGGCAGCCGTAGTAAGTCTCCTCAATTTCGCGCGTGATGCGTCCGCCACGCACTCGAATTTCCTCGCAGGCGCGCCGGACATCCGTGACCCATAAATATGCATCCCAACCGACGTCTTCATGCACCTTCTGGTTGGAAAGAGCCACGTTTACGCCAGGATAACTCTTGAACATGATAGGAACGTCGCCCCACTCCACGAGCGCAAATACGGGTGGGTCACCGTCGTACCGTACTGAGGTAAAACCGAGGACGTCGCAGTAGTACTTTGCCGTGGCGACCACATCTGGAACGATGAAATTGGGGGCGATCTTGCTAGGGTGAGAGTTCATACAGTTTGGTCGGTGAGGAGTCTATCTTAAGGGGGGATTGTTACCGCCAGGCATAATAGGGCGGCTGCAGCTAACTCACCATCGATCTTTACATAACGATCGTGATGTAATGCCATCGTGTCCCAGCTCTTGCGACCGGTCAAGCGATAAAGTTGCGCCCGTGATGGAATGGGCAGAACCTAATAGCATGCGCTATCGGCCCGGACATCGCCAGCAAAGTCGTCAACGCGTTCTCGATGCCGTGAGCCGCGGCTTCCGCATCGCTGGATATAACGGGGTGGGTGTAGACGGGCTCTCCAAGGCCGCCGGCATAACCTCGGGCGGCTTCTACGGTCACTTTCGGTCCAAGGCAGAAGCGTTCCGAGCGGCGGTGGTCGGTGGCCTGCGCGACCTGCTTGCCGGCGTGGAAAGCTGCCGGCGCCAGCACGGTTCGAGCTGGGTCGCCGCCTTCGCCGATTTCTACCTCAGCCAGAAGGTAACCTGCGAGCCGGGCGAAGCGTGCGCTCTGCCCAGCCTCTCACCTGAAGTGGCACGCGCTGATGAAGAGTCGCGACTGGTCTACCAAGAGGAACTGCTCAAACTTGTCGAAGCCATCGAGACAGGGCTGCCGACAGCTGGCAGTGAGAAGCAGCGGCGTCAAGCAGCCTGGGCGCTCCTCGCACAGTTGGCCGGAGGCGTGATGATGGCGCGCGCAGTCGCAGACAAAACGGTGGCAGCCGAGATTGCCGCTGCTGTGCGCAAGCACATTGACGCTTAGACAACCATTTTAGAACCTAACTGGTCTTTGCCGCTTTCTCTGCCGAAGAGATTTGTCGACAAGATGATCGCAAAACAACTGGGCCTGGCGGCTGAACCTGGCGCAACTGTTGTCAGTCGTGGGTTACCTTTGATTCTAGTTCGGGGGCTGCAAACTGTGAGACGAAGGTGCGGATCGCATCGACAACTTCTTCTATAATCTCCGCTGTAGTTCGAAGGTTCAATATGGCGATACGCGCGATTAGTCTTGCCTGAATAATCGTAGTGGAGAGATACACACGCCGGGATGCATTGACATACCTGACCATCTCTTTTGTAGCGTGATTCTCCTCTGCCTGTGTAGCTTGAGGTATTCGGCAGTGGAAGGCAATTACAGAGAGGTCAGGTTTGTCCAGCACTTGCAACTGGGGCATCTCCACCAATGTGTCGTAAACTCGCTCCGCAAGATCGAGTTTGTGATCGAGTGCCTCGCGGAATGCTGCCAATCCGTGAAGCTGGAGCGGCAACCACAGCCGGAGTCCGCGATTCGGACGTGTGAGCTCTGGACTGAGATCTGCGAAATCAGGCAAGTGCGCATCACCGCCTAGTTCATGAATATTGTGGAGGATCGGTGCATCGCCGCCGGAATGACTATGGCGCAACGCCTCTTCGCTTCTAACCAGGAGACAGCCAGTACCGAAAGGCACAAACAGGCCTTTGTGTGGATCCAGCACAACGCTATCGGCGTGTTCGATGCCTGCCAGTCGCTCGCGTCCCCGCTCGGTTAGTTGAAAGAAGCCGCCGTATGCCGCATCGACGTGGTACCAGAGGCCTTCATTGTGCGCTATTTGTGCAAGCTCCGGCAGCGGATCGATCGTGCCGGTGTTAGTTGTTCCTGCGTTGGCTGAGATGCAGAACGGAATGCGTCCAGCATCTCGGTCGCGAGCAATAACTGCTTTCAGTGCGTTGACCTCCATACGCAATTTGTCGTCGACCGCTACCAGCTGCAATGCATCATCAGGGAATCCAGCGAGCCGCAGTGCCTTGGCTAAGGCATGATGTGTCTGGTCTGTGGCATAGATGACACCCTGGCGAAAGTCTGCGGGCAGTTTTGTGCTCCGTGCACAGAGGATTGCGGAGAAAACGGCCATCGAGCCACCGGAGGTGAGGATACCGGTCGCCGAAGGAGGCATGCCTAGTAGATCTGCCATCCAGCGGAGAACATCTGCTTCCATGGCAACCATGGCTGGCGCTCCAGCACTCAAGCCGGTATAACGGTTGAGAACACCTGCGATAAGATCGGCTGCAGCTGAGGATACGAGTCCGCTTCCCGGAATAGCCTGCAACGAACTACCGCTCGCCGTGTTCAGATCGTTATCTGCGGCTCGGGAGATAATCTCAAGCAACTCCCGCAAAGGGCGTCCACTCTCCGAAGGAGCGGGACGCATAAATGGATCCTTGAGCAGCTTAAACCTGTCCGCTTCTTGGATAAAAGGCGCGTTTGGAAGGCGATCAAGAAATTCCGCGAGGAGGCGTACGACATCCTTTATCAACGTACTGAAATCACTACCGTTCAGATCGAGCGGATTTCTTGCTTTGGAAGACGACAACATCTCAATTCCGACCCTTCTGGTGTCCGTTGCCTACCGAGGCATTCGTCATAATATATTTTTTGTTGTTGCTCCGTGGAACGCAGAGAATTTTTTCCTGCTCTCCATAGTAGACAATAACTCAGGAAGGGCCGGTCGTTTTTTGTCCCAATTGCCGCAGTCGCTGTCTGAACTGTCGTCGGGTTCGTTCCTTGTGATGAGGATTGTGTGGCATTTTGGTTCCACTCAAATGATATATATCATAAGTATAAACGGCAGGGCGCTTATGCTATTTATTGCTAACACTCAAATATTGAACCTAATGCTTTAAAGCTAGCAAGTTGCATTGAGTCATTGCCAAACATAATATAATTATAAATAACATTATTAACATCATACTTACCAAATGAAAAATACGTGGCACAGAGGTTAGTAGTAACACTATGCCGGATATCAGGCCTGCTTTTGTATTTGTTCACGGTGCGTGGCATAACGCGGCAACTTGGCACAAGTTGATCCCACTCCTTGAAGCGCGCGGCTATGTGGCTCGCGCCCTCGATCTACCGAGGGCAGTAGCGAATGCCAGGGCTCCGTCTCCTACGGTAGGCGTCCTCTCGATGCTGCGGCCTTTGCCTCCGAGCCCTCTCCGAATATTGGCGCGACGCAGGAAGACCGCACCCGAGCAGTCATCGCTTTAGTCGAGGACACGAGGTCGCAGCGCCCAGTGAATCTGGCACCAGGTACGCCACAATTTCTACTGGATATTTGAACTCTCGGGCAACTTATGGGTTTAAGGCGAAGCAGTGCTGCCAGCTACGGAGCCGTAGTCGCTTCATCCGAAGTCTTCCGCAAGATTTCGCAAAATTTTTCCCCGGCGGGTGTCACGTCACCCTCTGTGGCGCGGGCGATGCCGATGGACAGCGCTTCCGTCGTGCCGGTGAGTGGGCGATAGAGCAGGGGTTTGCCAGCCGCGAGTTTGAAAATCGGAGTGCACAATGCGATGCCGTGCCCGGCTTCCACTTCAATGAGGATCGAACTAAAGGTGTCGCATTCCACTGCGATGCGTGGTTTGACGCCGATGGGAGCGAAAATGCGGTCGAGGTACTTGCGATAATCCTTGCGACGGAGACTGAGGAGTGGTTCGGCAGCTACCTTCTCCAAGGGGACGGATTTCAGCCGAGCAAAGGGATGCGCAGCGGTCAGCGCCACGCAATACGGGTAAGTGCGCAGCGATTCAAACTCGATGCCTGCGATCTGCTCGCCGGTGGGCTGGAGCAATATCGCGAGTTCGAGCGTGGCATTTCGCAGTCCGGCGATGAGTTCATCGAAAGAGAGGTCATGCAGCAACACCTTCACACCTGGCACGGCTTTTTGAAACGTTGCGAGCGCCGGCAGCAATATCTCCATGGTGGAAACCCGGTAACCGACGTCCAACTCGCTATATTCGCCACGAACCAGTGCGCGGACTTTTTCCACAGACTCATCGGCGCGTTTTAGCAACTCGCGAACTTCTTCCAAAAAAAGCTTTCCCTCCGCTGTAAGCGTCACGCCTCGCGGACTGCGGCGCAGAAGATCCACGCCGATTTCATCCTCCAAGTCCTGCATCTGTCGACTTAGCGCGGGTTGTGCGACTCGAAGTCGCGCAGCGGCCTTGGTGAAGTTCGATGCTTCACCTACTGCTAGAAAGTATCGCAGATGCCGGAGTTCCATTGTAGCTTACCATTATGCCGAGAAGGTATGGTCAGCTCAAGGAATACAGTATTAGGCCGTCCAAAGGATCGACGGCAACTGTGCCCAACTGAACGGGGTTCAACGAAGAACATTATGAGCAAGCACGTCGTTGCTTTATACGAGGCGTTTCTCTGGCGGGCTCGATACACCACATACCTGTCACCTTTAGGAGATTTCAACAAGGTGGTTTTTCCCGTGCCTCACAAATAATAGAAAGTCCAAAAAGATAGATGAGCAATTCATCTGCAAACCGAAGAAAGGATCAAGAAATGCGCGCGATTGTGGCAGAGGAGTTCGGCGGCTATCAGAATCTGAAACTTGCGGACATCCCCAAGCCAGCGGTGTCGGATGGACGCGTCCTGGTGCGGATGACTGTCGCCGGAGTCACCCCGCTCGATCACACCATTCTCTCTGGAAGCTTTCCAATGGCAAAAGCGCCTCTCGTGCTGGGCAACGAAGGGGCCGGCGTTGTCGAGGGGAGCCGAGATGACCAGTTTCCGGATGGTTCCCGAGTGCGATTGCGATGAACTCCTCAGGATCCGGTATTCTTCGCGATCGTCCGCTCACAGCAGGCTTTAACGAATACCTAGACATGCCCTTCACTCCGCCTGTCTTTGCACCAGGACTTTGAACAAAATCGTAACAGACCCACGCTTAGGCCTGCTGCTCCGCTAGAGCGTCAATCAGGTGCGCTAACTCGTATGGCTTTGCGATCTGGGGACAGTGCCCAGACGCAAATTCCGTAGGGGGAGCATGAGCCCCACTAATTTCGAGTGCTATTTTTCTCTGCCATTCGGGTCGAATCGTACGATCTCGTGTGCATACGATGTAGTTCCGAGGAATATGTGATTCCGTTAGCGAAAGTCGACTTTCATAAAAAAGGTTGAGCGGAAGCGAGAGCGGCCTCCAATATGCCGCGAATGATGAAGACGGACAATCGTGGAAGAGATAGTTCTGGATGCACGCTATTTGATCGCCTGAGGGAGACTGATTTAACGAGAGTGCCATGCCTTCATAGGTCGCGATCCAAGCGAATTCCAAAATTTCTTCTCCGGCAAAGAGCCGATCGCTAAGACTATGCTCTGGGCCAGATGCGAGCGCGGCTATATAGATTTCACGCTTCGCGTTTATTCTGTAGCCCAAAAGTGGAAGAAATATTCCTGCCAACGAGTGCCCGACGAGAATAGCGCCATCTAGGCCATTCAGCTCCCGTGATAAATACTCGACCGCTGCTAATTGACCGTCTGCCCACGGGGCCATTACCCAATCAATGGTTTTGCTTTCGTGTCCAAGCTCTGTCAGGACGGCTATACATTTATCCCAACAGGAGGGATGCATCTCCGATCCGCCTAAAAAAGCAAATGTAGCCACGGCTTATTCTTTCCAGGCAGAGTTCAGAATAATCGAACAGAAGTTCATTCGTTAGTTAGCCGGTTTATGGCATGTTCGCTCGAATTCATCGGCATATAAAGCTCATGGCCGCGCACTCAATCCCTAACTAGGGCGCGAACTTTAACTTGACCATGTCGAGAAGTGAGTTCTACCCAGCGGCCGCTCTCGATCTTTCGCCTCGGCTGCGAGTTCAGGTGAAATCTCAACCCAGTTATCCGGGTTCTTCTGTTTAATCCCCTTGACTCGATAAGTCATATATTTCGCCGAAGCGTCCGCCCAGGATTTCCTGAACACTCTTAGCGGCAATCGGGTCCACCTCAGGCGAGGCGGGAAGTTCGACCGGGAGTTTATCGATACGAAGATACATAAGATTCTTTTTTTGATGGTTAACTGCATCGATCTGCCCAAGCCAGTTAGGTTCTCCGGCTGGGTAGAACTGGCTCCTGGGCGACCTTCCAACGAACGCTTGATATAGGGAAATACTTTATGCTTATTGTGCCGATAGAAGACACCTATGGAAATGCATTAACTCAGATATTTTGTCGCCGTCGCGGAGGAAGGTGGCTTCTCTCGGGCTGCAGAGGGAATGCATGTGGCGCAACCTTCGCTGAGCCAGCAGATGCAGAAGCTTGAGGCTGAAGTAAGGCACTCGCTGTTCGATCGGCTTTCCCGGCGGGTCACTCCTACGGAGGCTGGCCGGCAGCTATTGCCGTACGCACGCCGGATCCTAAGCGGTCGGCTCGACGCGCAA
>JBEEIB010000194.1:0-3639 GCA_041167675.1 Verrucomicrobiota bacterium | reverse complement strand
CTGGCCGTCTCGTGGCCGAGAGCGGCCAGATTAAGCTGCTGCGGGAGTCTCTGAACCCGGTCGCCGTGGCCCAGGCCCTCCTGCCCGGCGGCGTCAAGGACCTGCCCGATCCGGAGACAGTGATCTTCTCGGTCCCTCCGGACTACCGGAGCTGAGGCCGTCGAGAGTTCTCTTCCAGCACATCGCATCTGCGACCGTTTCAGCCAGCAGAAGATCGAAGCCTTTTTTCGCAAATGGCTGCGCCGGCTACCGCATCCCTTCAGCACCCAAGACCGCCGGGCCGGTTACCGCTACGATCTAAGCATATTACACAGGCGGAGTTTTCGCTCACTCAGATCTGGGACCAAGCCGTGAGCGGGCGCTG
The DNA here is from genome assembly GCA_041167675.1 of Verrucomicrobiota bacterium. Taxonomy (GTDB): domain Bacteria; phylum Verrucomicrobiota; class Verrucomicrobiia; order Chthoniobacterales; family JAFAMB01; genus DASTDH01. Next base: position 3,275 of record JBEEIB010000194.1, on the reverse strand, counting down.
CTTTTTTGAGGAGATCATCCGGGAGAATATCGATTTGGGCCGACCCGAACAGGTGCAGTTGATTTTCAGCCGTAAGATGAACAAATCGACTGTAGCCGACGAGTTCCGCGCTCTTGCGCCTACCGCCTTTTTCCGTGGGCCGCAAAGCTATCGCTTCGCTTTCAGCCGAAAATATGACACAGCATATTTTTTCGTTCGAAAGCGAACTTCAAAATAACCAATCCGAAGTTGCTCCTTCGTCGCCGAACTTCTCGCTCTCAGTCTCCGAAAAGCTATCGCGCTACGGTGCCAATGCATTGAGCGATGTCGAGCACCTGGGTTTGCTGGTCGGAAAAGAAGCGCTCGCAGCGCGGCTCTTAGCGCACTTCGGGTCTTTGAAAACATTGGCGAAGGTTTCCGCAGTCGAGCTCCGCTCCTTCATGACAATCCGGCAAGCCGAGCGCCTCGTTGCTGCTTTGGCTGTATCAGCCCGGATACAAACTCAGGATGCTTACCAAGAACCTTTCGATAGTCCCGAAACGGTCTACCGCTCCTGCATCGATATGCAATCCTTCCGGCGAGAAGTGTTACGGGTTATCTTGCTTGATACGCGTTTCCGCCGAATCACCACGGTTGATATCACCAAAGGCACTGTCAACGAATCACTCGCTCATCCGAGGGAAATTTTTAAGCCGGCAATCGTCCATTCTGCCTATGCCTTTGTGGTCGTACACAATTTATGAGTAGCTGCCCATAAGGTTGTGTTATGTGGACAGAATGATTATGTGATCCAAGGTGCCTATCGGCTCGCTCGGCCAGTTGTCGGCGTGCCCCGGATCGATCAGACGCTGCACATAATCTCTGCGCTTTTGTTTGCGCACCGCAAGCTTGCTGAAGAGGGAAAGTTTTCGCTTGGTTCTTACCTGGCCATTTGTTGGTGCGACCCACCCAGTCACTTTGCAGTACGAGAGGAAACGTACGTCCGTGGTTCGAGGCTCGAGTGTTGAGCGGTCAGGAGTCCTCTCAGTGCAGGTTCCTGCATGGGAACGCCGCACGGCTCGGGTTCGTTACGATGGAAACGATAAAGGCGGCCGCAAACTCAAGGTTAATGAGGCTCGACCAAAAGCCGACCTCCCGTAAAATGACGCCGATAGCGCAGCCTCCGTCAATGAACGAGCGAACCTCGCCGGGCATGCGATCCGGGTTCTCCGGAACGTAACTGAGGTAAGCCAGCCCTTCAGCAGCAACGCCATACCGGCGCTCGTCTTGTGTGCTGCAGGAAAGCGAAAATGGAGCGGATCGTTAGCCCATACATAACAAAGGCCAACCCGAGGCCGCTAAATAGAAAATCGTAGGCTCGGTGAGGAAACAACGCCCATCAATGATCATTGCCAGACGATGGGTGGCTCAATGCCTGCAGAATTATCGCAACGAAAGTAACACCGTGCGTGGCACCAAGCAGAGCGGTGCACATAGCAAGAAATTTTCCCTGCACAGCAGTTGGTATTATGTCGCCGTAGCCTACAGTTGTGAACGTGATGACCTCAAAGTAGAGATAATCAAAGAAAGGTCGCCCGTGTATGATAGACGGGTCTCGAGTGGGGGGCAGGAGATCGTACTCAGTTCCAAAGACTGCCAACACGCCGCAAAGGAAAACAGACCAAAGGAGGAACCCGATCCAAACAGATGATCGTTCGTAAGAGCCAAACCGGAGATCCGCCTCGGCCGCTCGAAGTGCGGCGGGCAACGGTAGACTTAGTTCCACGTACAGCTGAGTCAGCGCCACACGCTTCGAGACATACGAGGATTGCTCGATGTTTGTACTCATTTTCGTTAACTCCTGGTGGGTGAGTATTGGCTTTGAATTCCGGATGATTGAGGCGGCGTTCGCGCTGATCGGCCGGGCCGAAATGTGTTCGTTCATAGTTCCGTCCCTCTTCTTGAAACCATTACGGGTTCATGCCTTCGGCTTTACCCGAATCTTAGGGTCAACGGAGAGACCTGGAACAATCAGTTGCTCGTACCCTCGAACGCCGGCTCGATCGAAAAGGATCTTGACGGGAACCCGCTGCACGATTTTCGTGAAATTCCCAGTTGCGTTGTCTGGCGGAAGCAGGGCAAACACCGCGCCGGTTCCAGACTGAAAGCTGTCGACCTTACCTATGAATTTGTGATTGGGAAGAGCATCCACGCTGATCTCGACCGGTTGGCCGGGCCGAATACGACCCAATTGGGTTTCTTTGAAGTTGGCCACGACCCAATCGTCGGGTTCGGATAGAGAGAGCCCGGCTTGTCCCGATTGTACACGTTGGCCAGTCTCAAAGGTCTTTTGCGCGACCCGCCCGTCGGCGGGCGCGTAAACAGTCGTGTAAGAGAGCTGTAGCTCGGCATTCTGCACTTATGCCGAGGCGACTTCGACTTGCGCGACCGCGGCTTTTTCCTGAGCCTTTGCCGTTTGAACGTTTGCTTCCGCGACGTTCACAGCTGCCACCGTAGCGTTGTAAGTGGCTTCGTTGCCCTCAGCCTGGTATTGAGCGTTATCCAGATCCTGTTTCGAGATGACCCCTTTGCCTTGATAAAACAGCTGATAGTTTCGTTGGAAATTCCGTTGGGAATTGATGTCTTGCGCCTTAGCGGCGTCCGCCTGTGCTCGGGCTTGTTTCAGCTGAGCATCGGTTTGGATCAGTTGTGCCTGGCTTTGCCCGAGTTGAGCTCTCGCCTGTTCCAGGCTCGCTTTGGCTTGCGCCAGGGCCACCTGGAAGTCTTTAGGATCTAGCTTGGCTATCGGTTGTCCCTGTTTGACCAACTGGTTGTCGTCGACCAGGACCTCGGAGATAGTTCCCGCGACCCGAAAACTCACCGGGTGTTCGTGACCGGTGACATAGGCGTCGTCGGTGTCTTCGAATCGGCTGGAATAGAGCCAGTACCATACCCCGGCAATTACGCCTAGGATCACGACTGAGAGCGCCAGCCAGCGAACCAGCGATTTTTTGCCTTTTGCCGGCGGCTTGGTGGTCGACTCTTTAGTGGGCGCTTCCTCGATCAGCGCGCTAACCCGCCTGGGATCTTGCAGCGTCGTTCCATTGGTTGAAGCACTCATATTCTTTAACTGTTATTTGTATATCTCTTCGCGCACTCGGTTCTCCCTCCAGCGCCATGACGAAGTACTCATATGGTTGTGTTCTTGAGGCAGCTCTCGCCGCCCGGTCCGTGCCCAAGCTGAGTTCAGCTTTTTTGGACTCTGGAGGAAACAATGGCTTGGCTTATTGCAGCGACGATTACTCAGTTCTTGCCAA
>JBEEIB010000193.1:0-2913 GCA_041167675.1 Verrucomicrobiota bacterium | reverse complement strand
CCGCGACCGCGCCAGCAGCGAAAACTGGTAAAGATCATAGACCCTCAATCGACGGTGCGCTCGATCTTCTGAGGAAAACTCTGGAAGCGCTGCGCGCCGAGCGAGGCGAGGATTATCCGATCCGCGGCTCACTAATGAAAGAGGCGATGAAACGTCAGAACCCCGGTTTCAACGAGCGAGCGCATGGGTTCCGTGCCTTCAACGAACTCCTCCTCGAAGCGCAAAAGCGTGGGCTGCTAAAGCTGGAGCGCGACAAACAAATCGGTACCTACATCGTCCACGCGATCGAGTAACCAGGCGCCTGCCGAACCGCCGACGTTCGATTCATCCACCAGCATCAACACTCTGGAATGCGGGGAGACTTTCATGTTGGCGCTTCTAAGAGCGAAACTTCACCTGGCTTATGATTCTCAATGATCAACTTTTGGATCATAAGCCGGTTACGATGCATGAGATCCGGGTGAGGGATGGGGTGGACAAGGATGGTAAGCCCATCCAATTTCCCCTCTGTTGTAGGAGACTGTCAGCGATACAGTTCGTGCGAACCAACATCCACCGTCACTACGGTGTCCCCGCCGTATAGAAAAGTACGCGCAGGTCTGCTTCGATTTCCGCTGCATAAATGGCGCGGGCATACCGGGCGGAGAGTTTCTGGATCTTGTGAGAACGCAAGCGAGGGTCAAACGGGTTCTGTTTGAAAATAACAAACGCCTGGCGCGCGCGACGCTGCTGCTGGGCAGGCAGCTTTTCGAAACTGCGCCAAAACGCGCGAGTCGCGCGGAAACGATATTTCGTTAATCACCGGGATACGGCTCATTGAGCGCTGTATCCAGGTCGACAAGTCGCCCGGCTTCCACATCGGCCATGCCTTGCTTGAAAGATTCAGGGATCCAGGAATCGTCATTTTCCACGACAAACTTGGCGACTTGTGCCCGTTCGCTAGCGGGAAGGGCTTTGAAATGCTCAATAACTTCAGTGGCACTCATGGCGAAAAGAATATTGCACCAAATTAATCGTCGCAAAATCGATCTTCGTCTGCGCTCAACCTCTCAACTCTCGACTGTTTACTTCTCTAGATCTTATTTGGTCCCGCTTCAACGATTCAACCCTTCAACGTCCGCGAAGCGAAGACGCGCCCCCATTTTCTTCCCCTCGGGTATTCCTCGCTATTAGGTCAATGTCTGCGATTGTATCATATGCCACTTGAACCTTGCCCCATCTGCGGCTACGCGCTTTCCACCGTCGATCATCTTTGCCGTCATTGTGCTACCGCATCGGGGGCAATTCCGTCGCGGTCCTTTGATGCGAAACACCTGCAGCAAATGATTATGGTCGTGGTGGTGTTAAGCGTTCTCGTTTACTTGATCTTCTTTCGCTAACGAAAAGTTGCCGCGCGCGGACTCGCAAAGCTAGAGGCGCGCGTATGCACAGCGGGCTGTCTCGATCAATGCGCGACCGGCGTGACGGTTTTAGTCGAACCCGATCACTTTTTTTTACGGGCGCGTCACAGTCGCGGACGTCCCGGAGATTGTGGATGGACTCGTTAAGGGCCAACCGGTAAAACGGCTAGTGGTTACCGCGGATCAACACGAAGCAAGATAAATCCCTTTTACCCATGCATCATAACCCGCTGATGATGCATGAGAGGTTGCTGCCGGCCACGCCGTAGTGTTCGGGTACAATCGGACGAAGGCGGGGTAGTGGCGGGCGTGTCGCCTGCGGAACCTGTAGCCACGGCTCTATGGACGCTGACAGCATTCGCAGTTTTTCCGTGGCACAACGCTAATCACAACGTGCGTGGTGACACCACTCTGCTACCGTGCACCAATATGCGACAACTGGTTTTTGGGTTGGTTCTTGGGTTGGCGTGCTCTGCTTTTGGGCAAACGGTAGCGGATCGGGTAGCAAAGCAGAACGCGCTTTTTGAGGAGTATTATCAAGCCGGGCTTAAGAATTTTCCGGAGCGGGCAACATCGTACGGCGATTACCGTTACAACTCACAACTTGGACAGGTTTCGCTCGCGGAAATCGCCCGGCAACATGCGGAAGCCGATGACTTTCTCGCTCGATTAAGGGCGATCCCGACCGATGGCATGAGCGACAACGACCTGTTGAGTCATCGCATTCTCGAAAAGCAGCTGGATCGCGAAGACGTGAACTACGCGCTGAAGAATTACGAGATGCCGGTGAACCAGCAGAACGGTGTGCACACTCGGCTGGCCGATTTGCCGAACGCGGTGCCGTTTGATTCCGTCCCGCATTACCAGGATTACATCTCCCGGTTACACCAGATCCCGCGGGTGCTGGAACAGACGACAGAGGTGATGCGGCAGGGCGAGAAGGATCACCTGATGCCGCCCAAGCTCGTTCTCGAAAAGTTGCCCGGCCAATGTGACGGCATCATCGCCGCGAACCCGTTCCTCGAACCGACCAAAAAATTTCCGGCGGAATTTTCCGAGCAAGACAAGAAACGCCTGACCGACGAGATCACCAAGGCCGTTAACAACGATGTGTTTCCCGCTTATGGAAAGTTCGCCGAGTTCCTGCGCACCGAGTACGATCAGAAAGGACGAACCGAGCTTACGATCGAAAGCCTCGCTGACGGGAAACGGCGTTACGCCGAAGCCGTGAAAACGATGACCACCGTCAACGTCCCGCCCGCCGACGTCCATAACATCGGGCTCAAGGAAGTAGCGCGTGTCACCGCCGAGATGACCAAGCTGGCCCAGAGCCAGGGATACAAAGACCTGGCCAGCTTCCGGGAGGCGGTCAACAGCGATCCCAGGTGGAAGCCGACCAGCGAGCAACAGATTCTGGATGACTACAAAAAATACATCCATCAGATGGAGCCGAAGCTGCCGGAACTATTTGGATTGCTGCCGAAGTCGCCAGTCACGGTGGAACCGATCCCTG
>JBEEIB010000192.1:0-4004 GCA_041167675.1 Verrucomicrobiota bacterium | reverse complement strand
CATGTAGAGAGTGACGTTTGCGTTGCGGAAGGGGTCGCCTGTCTCGTCGATGACTTTGCCGCTGAGTCGAGCCATCGGAGTTAGACGCAGAACCAAGTCTTCAGTGTTGAAGCCGGTGCCGGTGACGATGGCAGTCGAGAACTGCTCATGCTGTTCGTAGGCCGCGCGAATGAATCCACGCTTGGCGCCCTCCAGCGCAAACTTGCCGCCATAAAGAGGAGCGAATGTGAAACGGCCGTTTTCAGTCGTGATTATGAAAGCTGTATTTCGAGGGTCCGCGGTGTCGGTTAGTGTGACGCGGGCTTTGCTGAGCGGGGCGCCGGTGAGCGAGCTGACGACAGTGCCGGCGATTTTGAATTTGACGTCATTATTGGTGTTCTGATTGGGGGGCGGATTTTGGGAGGCGAGTAACGGGCAACAGAACAGTAGAGTGAGTGCTGGTTTGGGAATCTTGAATCGAAACGCTCGACCGAGGATGAACATATTTACTCGCCTGCTGTAATCAAGGGCAAATGTACTCGTTGCTTTTGTTCCTGGGACACATGGATGACCTGAATTTCCGATTCGTACTGAGTCAGAATTTCATCGCTTAGCGATTCGAACTGCGGGCGTGTCCGATCCATGGCAAGAGCGCGGTAGGAGCCGGGAGCGATTTGTTGGAAAGTAAATGTCCCATCGACGTTCGTCCAAGCAATTTTGCAGCGATCATCCATTCTGTCCATGGGTGCGAGGCATACGAAACCCAGCGGTTGGGTGGAGCGGTTGGTTGCAGTGGAACGCTCTGCAGTCCCGTTGGTGGAATCGATGGTGCCGTCGACTTCAGCACCGTCGTCGCGCATGATAATTTCCAATGGAGGTACGGATCCCCCGATGCCGACAACCAGCGGCTGGTGCAGCAAATCAGTGCTGCCGGAAACGACCGAGGCCACGTATCCAACGGAAGTATTTACAACGACGCGGTAACGGCCGGGTAAAACATTTTCAATGATTAAGGATTCGTCCTCCGGTCCCGTAGGAGGCCGCAACGACACGGGCTGGGACGAGAGCCCAAATTGTTCGTCGGGCCATAACATAACTTGTAAATAATTCGGACGCCGTGCGTTGGGAGCTAGGGCAGGAGGACCTGTGAACGTCGTAGAGAAATCGGGAGCCGGGCTAGTTTGGTTGTGCTGAAATTCTTCCCGTACATTTATCGGGATCGAAGTCCCTGACACTAAGGTAAGAGCCTGACCGGAAACGGGCGCTCCTCCGACGGTGAAATTTAATTCGCCAGCAATCATAGGTGGGCCGTAGCTTATGGCTTTAAGGGTGTAGGTGCCGTCGGGCAGGGAACCTTCGATGGCTCCATCGCGGCGGTTGTAGCCGAGAGCATATCCGGGGCCAGGGTGAGCCTGGGGCCAAACATAGATTTGGATTCGAGGTTCGGCTAGAGGGCTCGTGAGTTCCAACTTCACACGGTAGTACGCCCTCTTTGTTGGCGACATGGTCGGCTGGAAAGTTTCTCCCGGTGCCAATCGGATGATGGCGGCGGTATCGAAATCGGAGGCGCTCGGATAATAGAGGGGAGGAAAGCCGAAGAGTTGTCCGCGCGGATCAAAGGTCAAAGGATCGAGGTCGAGTTGTTCGAGGGTCAGAAGTTTGTAAGAACCTGGTGAAAGATCGGCAAGACGAAACTCGCCGTCTGCGCGAGTCATGGTGTTGGATACTAAGCCCCAGTGTTCTTGACCATCCCGTACGTTGCGGCGGTAGAGGCTGACTCGCATTTTGTCGGAGCCGTCGGAGCTAGTCAGGGTGACGTGTCCCACGATGCGCGCTTCCGGCACAAGGGAAATGGTGAGGATCTGCTGAGCCGAGTTGAGGTCGGAGATATCCAATGGAATCTCGCGGTTAAGAAACCCGACTTTTCGGGCCGTTAATGCGGTGGGGCGAGTAGACGTAAATGCAGTGGGATTATCGGACGTACGTTGGAAGCCCTGGTAAATTCGTACGTTGCCGGTATTGAATGCTGGGGCCTGTTGGGATTCCGAGGGTGGAAAGGTGAATTCGAAACGGCCGTGGTCGTCCGTCATAGTGGCAAAACTGTTATCTGGGGATAAGACGAGGGCGCGACTTATTGGTTCGTGCGTTACGGAATTTATGACTACGCCACGGATGCGATCGGGGAGTTCGACGGGAGTTGCGCTTTGGGCCTCCAGCTTCGGGAAAGTGCTGGAAAAAAGTGTTATAGCCAGGGCGATCGCTGTCAGGAAGCAGCGGCTCGAAACAGCTGCGTTTCTTCGCGTAAATTCTTCGAAACGGTGGCGCATCTGTTCAGACGTCTGGCGCGCATTATGACATGTTTACGTGAATGTCTAATAACGAAGGGTGTGTCATTTTGCCGGCAAGGATGCGCATCGGTTTGACTAGAATCGCCACCCGCGGGACAGGCTTTCCGGCAAGAGATGACCTTGATGCTGTGATCATACGCACGTGGCGGTAGAAATCCGGGTGCGAGTCGCTATCGTTTATAATTTTGAGCGACGCAGGCGTGCCGGAATCGGCGGCCCCAAATAGTATCATTTACTGTATGGACAAATGTGCCATTTTGGATAGTTGACTGCGCCACATGGGCACACAGTAAGGCGAGTGTAAATTTGATGACTATACGGACTCTGCTGCTCATCGACAACGATGCTTCCCACGTCGACGTGTTTACGGACGCGTTGTTGAACGCGACTGACGGTCCATTCGCGGGTGAGTGTGTAAAGACCCTTGCGGAAGGCATCAGACGTTTGAGAGGGAAAGAATTCTGGGCGATTTTCTTAAATCTGTCGCTGCCCGACAGCCAGGGTGTTGAAACCTTCGACAAACTGGCGTTGGCGATGCCAGGTGTACCTACGTTAATCATAGCCGGCGCGAAGGATGTAGGCGTTGCGCTGGATGCCTTGAGGCACGGAGCCAAAGATTATCTGCTGGAGGACCGTCTCGACAGGGACTCGTTTGTTCGGGCTATACGGAACATGGCGGAGCGAAAGACCGCGGAAGAAATGTTATTCACGGAAAAAGAGCGCGCCCAGGTGACGCTCGATTCCATAGGGGACGCGGTATTGAGCACGAACCTTCAAGGCAAGGTTACATACCTTAATGTAGTAGCGGAAAAGATCACCGGTTGGACCCGAGAAGAAGCCACAGGCAAAGATATCGATGAGGTATTTGTAATCATCGACGGCGGCACGCGGGAGCCTTGTGCGAACCCATTGAGATCGGCAATCACGAAAAACAGAACTGTCGGACTGACTCCGAACTGCATTCTGATACGACGCGATGGAGCTGAATTTGCCATTGAAGACTCGGCCGCTCCAATCCATGACCAGCATGGTTTGGTGACCGGAGCGGTGATCGTTTTCCACGACGTGTCGGTGGCGAGGGCCTTGGGAGCGGAAATGTCGCACCTGGCACAACACGACATTCTTACGAATTTGCCCAACCGCACGTTGCTGCAGGATCGCCTCACCCAGGCGATTGCGACAGCCAGCCGCAACGATTCCCGAATCGCGGTATTGTTTCTGGATCTGGACGGATTCAAACACATCAATGACTCGTTGAGTCATGCGACCGGGGACAGATTACTTCAGTTAGTAGCGAAGCGTTTGCTGGCTGCGGTGCGCACGTCGGATACGGTGTGCCGCCTGGGTGGAGATGAATTTGTGATCCTGCTTTCGGAGGTGGCACACGCAGGTGATGCAGGTGTTAAAGCAGGAAAAATACTGAGTGCGCTAAGCGCACCGTTCGAGATGGAGCAAAACACTCTTCGAATTACGGGGAGCATAGGAATAAGCACCTACCCGGAGGACGGCCAGAGCGCGGAATTGCTGATCAGAAATGCAGACCTAGCCATGTACCAGGCCAAGGAAAAAGGCCGTAGCAATTGTCAATTCTTTGAGAAGGGGATGAATGTCCGAGCCGTGGAACGTCAATCGATCGAAGGAGATTTGCGGTTCGCGCTGGAACGGAATGAGTTCGTT
>JBEEIB010000191.1:0-12475 GCA_041167675.1 Verrucomicrobiota bacterium | reverse complement strand
TCGGGCCTCGATGCCGAGAAACTTCCCACCGGCGGCAATCCGGTCGTTTTGGCTCGAAATAATCACAAGCCAGGCAGGAAAACAGTTCTCATTTACGGGCATTATGATGTTCAACCGCCGGATCCCTTGGAACTTTGGCAGACTCCTCCGTTTGAACCGGTGATTCGTGATGGCCGCCTTATTGCTCGGGGCTCGACCGATAACAAAGGTCAGATCTTCGCTCATGTAGTGGGCGTGGAGAAGAGTTTGCAATCCAAAGGCGATCTCCCAGTAAACGTCATCTTCCTAGTCGAAGGTGAAGAAGAAACAGGGAGCCCGCATCTCGAGGATTTCTTGCGGAAGCACCAGGCCGCACTCGCCGCCGATATTGTTGTAATCTCCGATACCGGAATGGTTGCCCCTGGGGTCCCGACGTTCACCTATGGCCTGCGCGGAATTCTTTGTCTGGAAGTCCGGCTGACCGGACCCGCAGTGGACCTTCACTCCGGGATTTTCGGCGGCTCGGTCGCTAATCCCGCAACCGTTCTGGTTGAACTGCTGGCGAAATTGCACGACGCGCATGGAAAAGTGGCGGTACCGGGCTTTTACGACCGCGTCAAACCCCTTGAATCTTGGGAACGCGAACGATGGGCTAGCCTTCCTTTCAATGATCAAGCCTGGCTGAGGACCACCGGCGCGCCTGCTCTTTACGGCGAAGAAGGTTTCAGCAATTTGGAACGAGTCTGGGCTCGACCGACGGCGGAGATTAACGGGCTGGCTAGCGGATATCAGGGAGAAGGACCGAAGACGATCGTCCCGAGTCGGGCAACGGCAAAGCTCTCCTTCCGGCTCGTTCCCGATCAAGATCCAACCGAACTCCGCGGAATAATCACCAAATTTCTGACCCAGAATTGCCCGCCTACTGTAGCTGTCGATGTCATCTTCCAGCACCAGGGGAAACCATATCTGGTGGAACCTGGATCATCGTTCGGACAAGCAGCACAACGAGCCTTGGAAAAGACTTTCGGCCAACCGGTCGCTTTTATCCGGGAGGGAGGGAGTATTCCGATCACACAAAGCTTTAAAGATATTCTGAACTTAGATACACTCTTACTCGGCTTGGCGTTGCCGGACGCTAAGGCTCATTCACCTAATGAGAATTTTCCGATAGAGAATTTTGAGGCGGGCATTCGTTTGAACCAAGAATTGCTCGAGGAAATTGCAGAATTAACGACGGAAGAATTCTTCGCTCATGGTTGAAGAAGTCGTCTGCGTAGTCTTCTCATCCTTATATCAAGCGCCGCATTTGGCTTGAATGTTGCCGCAAGAGCTTGCACGGAGCCTGGCGTAGCGATTCTTTATTTTACTCCGAGTTTGCCCCGATCGTCAACGCACCACAAGAAGCAGCCTATACCGCGCTGGTCGCGGTTTTTCCAAACTGAATCATCTCTACCGCGACTGGTGCGGCGGCAGGGACAACAAATACGGCAATTTGGTCAAAGAACGGACCGTCTCTCTCCTCCTGTTGTCTACTAGTTCGTATTTCGGATGTGATCTCGCTCGTCATTCGAAAGAGTCGTTCTTCAGTCGCCAATTATTTGAGCGCCCATCTTTCCTTGAAGTGAAAATGAATGAGTCCGGTAAAAATAACCAATGCATTAGTAACCACTCCTTCTGGGAGAAGCTCGGTAAACGTCTAGGCGAAGTGTGGCAAGACCTCCAAGATGATGCGCATTGGAAATATGAACAGTTATCCCCGGTTCAATTACTCGAAAAATCGAAGCTTCATAGCTATCCAACGGACAATGACGAGCTCGCCCGTGCCAATTGGTTTTGGAGTCGCCGGCCACGGTTGTTTCCGGTCGCGAGCTGTATTGCTTGGCTTATCGTGGCCCTCGGGCTGCCGTTCTGGCTATTCATCGTGCCCTCAATCGGAGTGCCGCTCCTAATAATAGCGGCGGTGATAGTCGACACCGAGATCGTGCGATCTGTGCGGTGGCGACGCCAGTACGAATTAAGTATCGATCGACTCATCCGTACTTCGACAAACGGCAGAGATACTTTCGATGTGGATGTTTTCGCGTGACCAGCCCGGGTATTCCATTGTTACGGAAACCACCGAACCGGCGCAGGTTCGATTACGTCTTACGTCGCAGCTGAATCGGATAATGCGCGAATGGTCCGCCCAACAGCCTAATCGCTACGATCTCGACTGGATCCTGTCCGATGCGGCGATGCGACTGCTATTCTGGAGTACGCGTCGAGATAGGACGGTTGAGACAGTGATTACCGCCATTCGGACAAAAAACGGCCGGCCGCCAAGATCCTGACCTCTAATTGACTTACCCAAGCCAGTCGTTAACAAAGAGATGATTCAACAAAACATCGTTCTAAGTCCGATCGGCGGCAACGAACCGATGCAATTAATCAAGAAAGAGGGCGTCACTCTCGCTTATCAAGATATTAACCCAGGTTCACCACCGATGCTCTTCGTACATGGGTGGGGCTGCGATCATACCTCTTTTGCGCAACAGGCAGAGTTCTTCCGCCGCTCGCACCGTGTCGTATCGGTCGATCTTCGTGGACATGGCAAGAGCGATGCGCCCCATCAGGACTACACGATGGCCACCTTGGCGGACGACCTCGGATGGGTGTGCGCCGAACTTGCGTTGACGAAGCCGATCGTAGTCGGCCACAGCATGGGCGGTAATGTAGTGCTGGAGCTTGCTGCCCGTTATCCAGAGATTCCCGCGTCGGTTGTGTTGATTGACTCCGTCATCCTTCCGCACCAATCGATTCTCGATGCGCTGCAACCGATGGTAGAAGCTCTGCGAGGACCGGACTATCGAGCGGCCTATCAACAGGTGCTCTTAGCAATATGCCTCCCCGATGATGATGAAACACGGAGAGCACAACTCATCGCTTCTTTGCCGAAGGCTCCACAACATGTTGTCGCGTCCACGTTCAGGAATCATCTGACGGACTACGATGTAACCCCGGCCGCGGCTGGCTGCCGTGTACCCATCGCGTACATCGGCGCAGCGATCGCACTGGCCGATCTGATTCAGTTCCGGAGCCTTACCCCGCACCTTCTCACCGCCCAGACCTTGGGATCAGGCCATTTTTCTCCGCTGTTCGTACCTGATCAAATCAACGCGATGCTTTCCACCTTTGTGGAACTCTACTCACCTGCAGCGAAAGCTAGTCGATGGGCGAACCTCCGGGAAAACCAGAAAAAAACGATCCGGCGCGCGGTTGGAAATCACGCTGCGAGCATCCCCCAATCGGGTAATAAGTCTCTTCGTGAGACGCGTTAACATTTCGGCTCGAAGCACGCGATTCAAAGATGACTTTCGACACTACGGCTCTCGGGATGTGGTCCGGATGCTTAGTCCGCAGGACGTTGATCGCTGGTCGTGACGTATCTTCGGTCACATTCCGACGCCATGCGTCGCATCTCTCCAGCAGCCCAGAGTGCATTCCCCGGATAGAGCTGTCCGCCTGGATCCCCACGAAGACGATTATTGCCGCAAGCATCAGAAACTACTCAGCAAGACCTCGGAGAGAAGAGAAGTTGCAAACGATTGCTGCCAGCAATGGTGCGAAGAAGCTTGGGCCCAAGAAAGACCGGACAAAGCAGGTCGGCCCCAGCTGAGACTACGATCGCGGCAATTGGGACAAAATCATCTTTCAGCAAAGTTTTCGTGATTAGTTAGCGCAAACCCAACACCCGGATAACTGGGTCTCCCATGAATCGAGATCGGTTTCCCACTTCTGAAAAAGAAATCCGAAAGAATATTCAATAAACAAAATGAATTTGAAGCAGCGACCGTTGAAGATAGTCCACCACCCGCAACCTAAACGTCGGTATTTTGACGTAGGACTTGGCGCAATCTGTTTAGCCGGCGCAGACACGGGCGGAGCTTATTGCTTGCTTGACGTCTGCCTAGCGCCCGGCATCGGAGTTCCACGCCATACCCACACGCGGGAGGACGAGACGTATTACGTGCTTTCAGGCGAACTTAAGGTCGAGGTGGGTGATCAAAGCTTTCTGCTGCGACCTGGCGATACGCTGTTGGCGCCGCGGAATATCCCGCACCAACTTAAAAACACCGGCATAGCGGAGAATCGCTACCTGCTTTTTTTCTCGCCGGCAGGTTTCGAGAATTTCATTGATGCAACGGCGGTCACGGCTCCGGACGGTGCTCCGGCTCCCACTCAACCACCCCCGGTCGCGGTCCAAAACGTCATGGAATTGGCGGCTGGTTATGGAATCCAGTTCGGATAGTCCCGGCCGTTGGAACGGGACCCGCGTCGACTAGCGGCTTGATGACAGCTTCGCGCCGACTGAAATACCTTTTCGGGAGACTATGCTGATGACAAACGGAGCCGAACGTTTGCTCGCCAATATCCGGGAATTGGCACCCGCCATCACCTCGCGCGCAGCGGAGATCGAAGCCGGTCGCCGGATGCCGCCCGATCTAGTACAAGCGCTGAGATCAATCGGCATCTTTCGCATTTTCGTGCCTCAGAGCCATGGCGGGCTGGAGCTCGACATGCCGACGGCGCTGGAGATCCTCGGAGCGCTAAGCCGAATCGACGGATCGGTCGGCTGGACCGCGATGATCGGCGGCGGGTGCGATGTGTTCGCGCCCTTGCTGCCGCGGGACACCTACGAGCAGGTCTACCAGAACGGCCCGGACGTGATCATTGCCGGCTCGGCCCAGCCTACCGGGACGGCCGAGGCGGTGGCTGGCGGCTGGCGGGTCAACGGGCGTTGGCCGTTTGCCAGCGGCTGCCAGCATGCCAACTGGATGTTTCGGATCTGCGTCATGACTGAGGGCGGGAAACCACTCCCCGGACCAGCCGGCGAGAAGGGACCGCCGCTGGTGCGCGGCGTATTCCTGCCGGCGCGCGACTGGCAAATCGAGGACACGTGGTACGTCGCCGGGCTCAAGGGTACTGGGAGCGATCACATCGCACTCAAGGACACGGTAGTCTCGGAGGCGAATTTCTTCGATCTCGCAAACGGCGTACCGTGCCTACCCGGACCGCTCTATCAAGCCGTGCCCCAACTCCTTCCGCTGATGCACGGCGCAAGCTCCGTGGGTATGGCCGAGGGTGCCTTGGACGAACTGGTCGAGCTTGCCAATACCGGTCGGCAGCAGCTGCAGGCCGCTGTGCCGATGCGAGATTCGGAAACGTTCCAAGGCGAACTCGGCCGTGTCGCAGCCGAGTTAAGGGCGGCGCGGGCGTTTCTCCAGGCCAGGCAGCGAGCCATTGGCGTCACGCGCTTGCTGGAACCCTGAAGAACGAGGCGCTCCACTCGCAGGGCACGCAGACCGCGATATGGCTCGCGACCACCTGCGTTCGCGCCGCGGATGCGTGCTTCGCTCTCGGCGGTAGCAGCGCGCTCTATGAGACCTCACCGCTGCAACGGCGGCTGCGCGACCTCCACACCGCTGCACAACACTTCGCTGCGCAGCCCCGACAGTACGTAAAGGCGGGTAAGCTGCTTCTGGCTAGTTCCGTCGGGAGGGCTAATGGAGTCCACTAAAGTTCCAACTAAAGAAGATTTCGACTGGCTTCTGTGTGAGATGACGGGTTTTATGCGGACACAAATCCTCGCAGTCGCTGCGTCACTCCGGCTGGCGGAACATCTCCAGGACGGTGGCCGCACTGCCGAGGATTTCGCGACCGTTAGCGGCATCGAGCGGTCCATGGCATTTCGCTTTCTGCGGGCGTGCACGAAGATCGGTCTGACTGACTGCGACGATGGTCGTACGTTCAAGTCCACCTCGCGTCTGCAGGCTCTGCACGGGGAGACACCCGGCTCGATGCGTAACAAGGCGATGGTGCTTGGCACCCGGGGCCAATATTTGATCTGGAGCGAATTTCTCAGCGCAGTGCGCACGAACCAAGCGCAAGCGGCCAGAGCGCTTGGCGCTCCGATATTCGACTATTACGCTGACCACCCAGACGAGGCCGCGATCTTTCGGGCGACTATGCAGGACGTTTCTGAGGGCGTAGCGAGCGAGATAGCCGGTATGCTTGATACCTCGATCTATTCGGTCGCTGTCGATGTCGGCGGCGCAGACGGGGCGCTGGTGCACAGCCTCATGCAACACAATCCGCACCTGCGCGGCATCGTTCTGGAACGGCCTGAGGTCGCTTCAGCCGCAGCCACAGCCGCCGTAGCCCGAGGTCTGGCCGAACGGACCGAAGCGATTGGCGGCGATTTCTTCAAGTCGGTGCCGGAAGGGGATCTCTATTTGCTGAGGTTCATCCTCCACGATTGGGATGATGCCGATGCCCTACGAATTTTGGAAAGTTGCCGCCGCGCCATGAAACCCGGCGCACGCCTGGTCGTCATTGAGCCTTCTCCGCCGAACCCGGCGAACAGCTGCCGGCGAATATGATCGATACTCAAGTCCCGCTTTTTGATCTGCACCTGATGCTCGCAGTGAATGGAAGGAGCGCAGCCGGGCCAGTATAGCGTACTGTTCGGTAAGGCTGGTCTGCGCACGATCAAAATTACGCCGCTCGACAATGGCTACGTCGTGATTGAGACGGCGGCGGCCTGAGCGATCGGGAGATGCTGGGCATTGACTAAATCCACCGCCAGCATAGGTTCAGATCTTATATTGACACCAATACGATTGATAACGATATACATGAAGGAAAGAAGAAAAATCACTTCATCCTCTCGCTCTCATCCTCTAACCACAACCAAAAGTAACACCATGCCCACATTGCTTCATCTCGATGCCAGCCCACGCGGTGATTCCTCGATCTCTCGTCAACTCAGCGCAGCAGCGGTCGCTGCCTGGAAGGACAAGCATCCCGGTGGCAAAGTTGTCAAACGAGATCTGACTAAGACCGAGATGACGTTCGTCGATCTCGACTGGATCATCGGCTCCTTCAGCACGCCGGACCAACTAACCGACCGCCATAAAAGTGCGCTGGCCATCTCGGACACGCTTATCGCCGAGCTGCTCGAAGCCGACCAAATTGTCATCGGCACTCCGATGTACAACTTTGCCGTGCCGGCCGTGGTTAAGGCGTGGATCGACCACGTCGTACGAGGCGGAAAAACTTTCAACTACCTCGCGACGGGACCGGAGGGACTGGCCAAGGGCCGCAAGGTTGTTGTCGCGGTGGCGAGCGGAGGAAGTTATGACAAAGCTTCCGGCATGGAAGCCTATAACTATGAAATTCCCTATCTTCGGCACATCCTGGGCTTCATCGGCATCACCGATGTGACGTTCGTGCAGGCCGGCGGAACAATGCGTGTCGCCCAAGGCCAGGTCTCGTCCGAAGAGTTCATGGCTCCTCTGCTTAAGCAGATCAAGGCTGCGGTCTAGCACTGCTGACGATACCTCGATTGTCGCTTGATCGACCAATCCATCAATCTCGGTTAGCCAAATGAGCACCATCACAGCGTCAGATGCGGCGAAAGCGGTTGTCCGCCGAAATACCGAAGAAGTGCAAGGTGGAGGAAACTTCGGCGTGTTTGAAGAACTTTTCGCCGAAGATTTCGTTGACCATACACCGCAGCCGAACACGACTCCGGACAAGGAGGGTGTACGGAAGCTCTACGGCTATATTCGCGCTGCGTTCCCTGACTTCCATGCGGAAATCCACTGGCAGCTTGCCGATGGGGAATGCGTGACGACTTATAAGACCTATCACGGGACGCATGAAGGGCCTTTCCTTGGCGTCGCTCCTACCCACCGCAAGATTCACTTCGAAACAGTCGATGTCATGCGCGTCCATAACGGGAAGATCACCGACCATTGGGGTGTGGGCAATCTCTTGTCCCTCATGCGGCAGATCGGCGGGTGGACTCCGCCCGCCTAAGCACAAGCGATGAAGGAGGTTGGCAAGGAGAGAGCGCCCACTCTCGAACTAATCCGGAAATTCGTGATCCCATTTACTCGAATGAGTTGATCGACAGAAGCAAGAGACGAAAACCTACATTCAACGCTGGGCGCAGACATCACGAAACTTGGCTCCTTGCGCATAACTCCATGGGAATTCAATCGCCAAACCCCAGCATCGCTACCACGCGCACCGCCAAAAAGAAGGCCGAACTGCTCGCAGTCGGGGCCGACCACGTCATCGTGACCGATGAAGAAAATCTGCCCGATCGGGTCAGCGAGATTACCGGCGGTACGGGCGCGCGCGTAATATTTGATCCAATCGGAGGTCAAGGCCTCGAAGCTTTGGCCGTAGCCGCTGCTCCCAGCGGGATCATTTTTCAGTACGGCATCTTGGCCAGCGAACCGACCCCCTACCCGCTCTTTACCGCCCTGAGCAAGCACCTGACCATCAAGGCTTACACCCTCTTCGAAGTTGTTGCGAATCCCGATGAGTTTCCGGAGGAGTTCCGCAAAGCGAAGCATTATGTGTTCGACAAACTGGCCAAAGGCACCTTCAAACCCGCATTAGAACGACCTTCCCCCTCTCTCAGATCGTCGCCGCCCACCGCTACATGGAGTCGAACGCTCAGGTCGGCAAGATAGTCGTCACCGTCTGAACCCAACCTCAGCTCCCTCGCTCCTCATAGCGACCGAGCGCTTCTGCGCGCCGGCCAACTTTTTTCAAGATGCTTTCGAGTTGTTGCAGCTCGTCTGAGGAAAGCTCAGAGAAGACTTTTCTCATAGCTGCCGCGTGCTTTCGAAAAACAGGAACGATGAGTTTCTTGCCGCTCGGGGTCAGTGCGACGACCCGGATCCGACGATCCTCGACGCTTTCGACTCGGCTTACCAATCCCTTGCCATACAGACGGTCAACCGCGACGCTGATCGATCCTGGGGTGAGATTCACCTTCGGTCCGATCGTATTTACGGGGAGAGGACCCTTGTGCAGGAGCACCTCGAGAACCCGGAAATCTGAATCACCCAAACCTGCCTCCTGAATTCCGGCAGTGGCATGCCTGCTAATGGCTTGGAAAGCCTTGTTCAGCACGAGCCAAACATGGATTGCATCCGGCGATGTCTTTTTCATAAGAAAAATTTGTATCGACCGTCAGTATAGGTCACAATGTATATTGATGTCGATACTATTGATTACGACACATATGCGAAAGAGGCAAAAAAGAAGTCGCTTCCGGCTGCATCTTTCGTCCTCCAACCGCAACCAAAGTAACTCTATGAAAATGGGCGGAACGTCATAAATCGGTTCCGGTGGGTTTTCCGGACTTTGTTTTAAGAAGCCTGGATCGGACCAGAACAACGATCTTGTGGGTTGCATTCACTCCTGGGAAACTTACTTCCAAAATTTGGGAAGCTGCCAAATCAACCGGCCTCGATCAGCCACAGAATGCTTGCTCTTGCACCGAAGCAATCACGTCGGCCTCAGCTTGGCTTATGGAATGTCTTCCGAAATAGATGCGATGTTCCTTCACGCCGATCTCCGATAGATTCGTAGAAGGCATGCGCGTCGGATCGTGACATGTGGGACGCGAGAACGACGGATGTGAAACCACGATCTGCCGCCCACTTCTCGGCTGCTATCATCATAATCTTGCCCACCCCGCTGTCTCGAGACGCCTGATCCACAACCAGCGCCTGTACGACTGCCTCAGGTGGTTTATCTAGGGCTGGGCGCGGCATATGTGTGGCAGAGCGCGATGACGTGTCCGCCTTGTTTGGCGACTATCAGTGCGTGGTCTCCAGACTCAGCCACCGCATCGTAGCGCCGCCGAACTTCCTGAACGTCCATCTCATTCCCAAGTTGCCAAACCAGCATTTGCGAGACAGGAACAGCCGCAGCTGTCATCCGCCTGATCGAGATCATCGCCTATTCCGTCGGCCAACCTCGTAATGCTGTCTCGGCAACCCTTCGTAATTGCCCGCGGGTGGCGCCGCCGGCCGCCTGGACCGACATTCCTTGGTACACCGTCGCGAGATAACGAGCGAGATCAGCCGGATTGGCGCCTGGTGGCAACTCGCCATCTCTCTTCGCCTGCTCAAAGCGCTTACGAATTAACGCCTCGCCCTCGGAACGGCGCAAAGCTAATTCCAGCCGGATCGGATCGGCCTCCTCTCCCGAGGCAAGGGCGCCGCGCACGGTCAGACATCCACGCGGATCGTGCGGGTTGGTCACCATATCGGCCGCCGAATGGAGCAGTCGTTCAGCGACAGCGCACGCAGTCGGCTCATTGATTGCGTTGCGCACGAAGGCCATCGTCCTTTCGACGTAACGATCAAGTGCTTTACGGAACAAAGCTTCCTTGTTCCCGAAAGCGGCATAAAGGCTGGGACGGTTAATGCCCATGGCTTCGGTCAAATCCGACAATGAGCTTCCTTCATAGCCTTTTTCCCAGAATACCCGGAGTGCTCGTTCCAAAGCTTTTTCGATATCAAAGGCCCGTGGGCGCCCCAACAACCCGCGCGCTGGCGTTAGTTTCATACCAGACAATACAATAATCGGTTTGACAATTAAAGTCCATACCATACTTGTGTATCGTATGGTACATAATGCTGCGCGCGCGCACCAGTCCTTCCTAACGGATCCGAATGAACTCCAGGGCAAGCGCGCCCTGGTCACCGGAGGCAGTCGCGGAATCGGTGCGGCAATCGTGAAACGCCTGCTCGACGCAGGAGCAAAGGTTGTTGCCTCGGCCAGAAATCTACCTGCGATGATTGAGCGTTGCAGTGGGGTTATCGTCAACATCTCTTCAGTGGCGGCGCTTTTCCCTCAAATCCCTTTGCTGCATTACTCGGCTGCCAAAGCCGCACTTATCACCTACAGCAAGGGACTGGCCAAGGAAGTAGCGTCGAGTGGCGTGCGAGTCAATATAGTGACGCCCGGCAACGTTGAAAGTCCGGGTGCAGAAGCCATACGCCAAGATATCTTCAACGCATTCGGTATCGATCCATCCGCCGTTGTTGCCGGTATCCCATTGGGTCGCTTAGGCGTTCCAACGGATATTGCCGAGCTTGTTGGGTTTCTCGTATCTGATCGGGCTGCCTGGATCACGGGCAGCAATTTCATCGCGGATGGCGGTGAGAGCCCGGGTGTCTGCGCCTTCAGCATGGGAATGCGGCTTCTTCCGGTCCAGTGACAAGAAAGAAATGAGCTATGAGCAACCACACGAATGAAAGAACCACAACTAACAAAATCCTCGCCGGCAAAGTTGCCCTGGTGACCGGTGGCTCTCGGGGCCTAGGGGTCGCCATCGCTTACGCTTTGGCTAACGAGGGTGCCGATGTGGCCGTGAGCTATGTCTCGTCCGCCGACAAGGCAAACGCGGTCGTGAGAGACATCGAGAAAGAAAAAAAGCTAGGCGTGCACGCGGCGGCATTCCAGGCAGACCAGGGCGACCCCTCCCAAGCGGAAGGCCTCATCCAATCCGTAGTCGAACGGTTCGGACGGTTGGACATCCTCGTAAACAATGCGGCGGTCGCTTGGCAAGGAAAGACTATCGACAGTCCCGAAATCGATAATGCCGCGATGGATCGCCAATGGGCGATTAACGTCACCGGCGTCGTCGCCAATATCCGGGCCGCAGTGAAAGCCATGCGGGAAGGCGGACGGGTCATTTCCATCGGATCTGGGTTGGCGACGAGGGCCGGATTTCCTGGCCTCGCCGACTATGCCGGAACCAAAGCTGCAATCGTCGGATATTCGAAAGGGGCCGCTCGCGACCTTGCACCAAGAAGCATCACCGTGAATGTCATCCAAGCCGGGTTGATGGATACCGACATGTTTGCGCCATTCAAGGAAGCCGCGCCGGTTCTGTTCAGTACTCTCGCCATTCAACGATATGCAAAATTGGAGGAAGTTGCCGCAGGAGTCGTTTTCCTCGCTAGTCCGGCCGCATCCTACATCACCGGCGCTGTCATTGATATCGAAGGCGGTTACTCCGCCTAGCCATTTCTGCCGTCAGGTGGCAGTTGGGACAACAGTTGCGGTAATTGGGCCAAAAAAAAGCTTATCCTGCAAACGCTGGACTATCGGTTGGGCAGCCCATGAACTCATCATTTACTGGAAAAGTGGTATTGATCACTGGCGGAACCTCTGGAATCGGGCGCGCAACGGCAGTCGCTTTTGCCCAACAAGGCGCAAACGTCGTCGTCGCCGGTCGGCGTGAGGCCGACGGAGCGGAGTCGGTCAGGCTCGTTGAGAAGTCAGGCGGCCATGGCTTGTTTGTCCGTACTGATGTCGCAATCGAAAAAGAGGTCGAAGCAATGGTCGCTCGCACGGTCGAATATTTTGGGCGGCTTGACTTCGCCTTCAACAACGCTGGGGTTTCGGGAGAAATGGATTCAGGGAAAGGTGTCGCAAACACGAATGAAGTCTTCAACCGCATCATGGACACCAACGTTCGCGGCGTCTTCTTCAGCTTGAAACATGAGATTTCTGCTATTCTCCAGTCCGGAGGCGGCGCAATCGTGAACAACGCTTCGGTCGCCGGTCTGAGAGCATCCATCCCCGGGATCCCGATTTACACTGCCAGCAAGTTCGCGGTTGTCGGTCTCACAAAATC
>JBEEIB010000190.1:0-35960 GCA_041167675.1 Verrucomicrobiota bacterium | reverse complement strand
ATAATGTTGTCTCCCCATGTAGCTGGGTTTCGCGAACGGACTGACCAGGATCAGCGGTGTACGGTGCGGATGAATGTGATCGAAGGTTGACTGCGCATCGTCATAGGTAATGAAAATGGCAGCTCCGGTGTCAGATTTCGCATCGTAGTAAATGGGACTTTGTAGGAGATGCTGGACCACCATACCGATGGCAACATCACCGTCTTCGACCTGCTGGGGCGCTGTCGGTTGGATCGGTTTTCCAGTCTTCTCATCGACTCCGAAGTTGGGTGCATTCGTCTTTCCGGTGTGATCGTTGGGAAGATAGATGTAAATGAATTTAGGGACAGTACCTTTCTGGACCATGCGGTCGAAGTCGCGAATAAACTCCAGAGCTCTGCGTTGGTCAGAGATGTTAAAATTGTAGCCAGGGTAATTGGTATCCAGGTGTGGTTCACGGTTTTTGTTCTCGTCTCCGAGAACCGCAAGCATCGGTAGGCTCATGAAGTAAGCTTGTCCCAGGCCTTGAGTCCGACTGTCGACATCACTGCCAGGCACCTGCGCGACTGGGTTCGTTTCAGGCAGCAATGGATACCCCATTTTGCCACTAAGCGGATCGTCGATCGTGGTGGGCAAGCTGGTCCCCGTGTCAGTTCCATCGATTCTCACCAGCTCGCCATAATCCTTGAATGAAACGTTGTTGCGAGCCGCATTATTGAAAATATATCCGCTTGCCGGATAATCTTCCGGTTCGAAGTTCTTGTTCACAAGTAGGCCTCGACCAGTCTTTACTAACAAAGTTTTTTCCGTGTAATCAGTCGCGGTGCCAGAGGCACAGAATTGGTGACCGGCATCGCTCTCCTCCGAATCCGAATAATAGTTTACCGCGGTGGCGAAAGCATTGGCTAGCATTTGCGTGTTCTGGGTCACTGGATTGTACTGGGGATCGGTCACAGCACTTCCGTCAGCTTTGTTGAACGACGTGCTCGCAAAAGGTCCAAAATGCGCACTGCTCCCGAGAACAGAGTCGAAGCTCTTATTCTCTTGTTCGATAAAAATGACGTACTTGATTTTCTTTGAAGGTTTTTTCCCTCCTAACGGAACAACGCTATCCTCGAGCTCTTTGAGCCTCGCCATATTATAGCCTGTAACTGTCTTGCTATCGAGCGTCACTTGACTCAAAACGACCTTTTGTATGCTTCCAAAGACGAAGTTCGAGTCTTGAAAAGACTCGACTCCAGTGCTAAGCGACGTGTTAGAAGCGGTAGCAGGGTTGATGTCTTCCCCTATTCCTTTGGCGTTCACGACATAGAGTATCTTGTCATCAGGGCTGAGTGTCAGAGCGCTGGGCCACCAGCCGGTGGGGAGACGACCAACCAACTTAGGCGTGACTGGATCTGTCGTATCTAACACTGCGACCGAGTTAATTCCACCCTCGGCGACATACAATCGTCGACCGTCATGCGAGGCCACCAAAGCGTTAGGGTAGGTACCTGAAATCGTGTAATCTGCGCGAAAAGGTAAGTGAATCAGCGGTAACGCCATTTTTTTTACTGGCGTACCGGTACGCAGATCAATCAGGCCCAAGCTACTGTCGTTCGTCCGGGCGACGTAAAGAATCTGTCGGCCCCTGGAATTGACGATCGCCATTGCGGAGGGATGGGTATCGCCAACTTGGAAGAGCCGATCGAGTTCCTTGCTTTCGTCAACCGCGCGCACTGACCGCATCTTGGTTGGATCATCTTTCGGGATGAGAAAGAGCGAGACCGAAGATGTCTTAGGGAACAGGCCGCCTTTGCTGGTTTTCGGGACAAAAAAGCCAGCAGGAAGATTTGGCTCGCGACCTTTACCATCCGCGGCTCTCAGCGCTATGAGTTTCCCGTCGCTGTCGTAAGCTGGAGCGGCAAATTTATACGTTGTTATTCCCCAATTAGAAACGGCTAAATGAACACCATCGGCGCTAAGTAAAATGCCGTACGGGAAATAACCGACCGGATATCGGGCCACCACTGTATTCGCCATCACGTCGATGACCGCTAAACTGTTGTCTCCGTTACATGCCACATAAAGATACTTTCCGTCGGAGCTCAACGCGCTTCCGGCTGGAAATGTGATCTTGGCTCCTTCGCCAAAATTTTCCCACGTTGGCCCGGTAGCCGGGTTCGAGCCGGTATCGAGGAGCTGGAAAGACTTGGCCGGACTGTAGTTGCTTACCCAACCTTGAGTTGCGGGAAGAATCGGTTGGATCTCAATGGCTACAGGGGCGCCGGCAGAAATCGTACCCTCGGTACTAATGTTAAAGAGCTTTATGCTGTTGTCTCCGCCACCCGAGGCATAGAGCTTGTAGCCGCCCTCCGAATTCTTCGCAACTTGCAGGCCAATGAAAAACTTACCAGCAGTGTTGATCTGAGAGACGACGGTCATCGGTGTGGCTGAGGTATCCAATACGGTTAGACTATAGCCACCCCGATTTTTAGTATTTTGCAGCGAAGTTAGTTTCCCATTGCGCTCGTCGTCATTCGAGACAATAGCGAATTTGCCGTCTGGAGTTAGGGCGATTCCCAGTGGATTCATGCCGACCTGCGCACTCGTTCCAGCCGGCTTCACAATTCGACCGTTGGGCAGGACACCGTGGTAGTAATCATTGTCACCCGAGCTCGCGAATTTCCGTGGCCCAGCGAAAAGCTCGGCTCCGGCATAGGGTCGGGTGGATTCAGAAGTACCGACGACCGGGCTACCGAAGCTGCCCCAATCCAAGGGCGTGATCCACTCGCCAAGGTGCTTGTTTTCGGCATTAACTGCACTGCGCTCAGCAGTGGTTCTTTCCCTAGCCTGGAGACTTATCGTCAGGAGTAAACTAGTAGTTAATCCAGCGATAACCCGAAATGATGCAATGAAACGCATAATCGTTGTGAATAACCAGGACAATAGCACGCTCAGCGGGCGGCGGGCTTGCTACGTTGCTGTTACGGGGGCTGGCCGGAGCCTAATACCGACATCATGGCGCTCTGCCGATACAACAGCACAT
This sequence comes from Verrucomicrobiota bacterium, assembly GCA_041167675.1. Taxonomy (GTDB): domain Bacteria; phylum Verrucomicrobiota; class Verrucomicrobiia; order Chthoniobacterales; family JAFAMB01; genus DASTDH01. The sequence goes on along the minus strand of JBEEIB010000190.1, from coordinate 32,953 downwards.
AATCAGCATATTTGTTGACGATCGTCTCGATGATGAGCCGATCGCTAGCTAAACTCTTTTCGATGATCCGAGGCGGTAGCGGCGCACACTGTACTCCTTGTTGCGGACACTGGGGACAGGCTCGTTTCTCGCGTTTAGTCACCCGTACGAAGTACTTGGCCGGCTCGACATCGAGTTGCTCAGCGCTCTCGTAACCGATGACCACCTTCTCTCGGCCACAGGCCCCGCACACGCATTCTTGCGCCTCGCAGACAATGAGCTGCTCAATCCGCGGCAACTCGACCGGTAGACTCTGCCGCGCAGGTTTTTGTTTGGACCTTTTCAGTGGCAGCTGCAGCTGAGCTCGTTCACTCTCAGCCTGGACTTCCGCCTCGCTCACCCCGGGTTCCTGCTCCAGCAGTTCGAGCTGTTGGTCACTGAGCCGCTCACTGGCCGGTCCGTACTTCTCCACCCGCATCAGGCGCAAGAGTTCTCGTAAGAGCCGATTCTCTTTTTCGCTCCGCGCTAGCGCCTCGGTCTGGTTTTGCCAGTTGTGAGTAAGTTGTTCAATAACTCCGGCCGGAAGCTTCTCGACCAACTCCTCAAGCAGCTCTGGATCAAGCGGAAGTGGCGTAATTGAACCTGAACTCGGCACGGCCCATAACTAAGCAAAACTCTGTGTTAATCGCCAGGTTTTTCTACTCCAGCTTCCACTATTTCTTTCCGGTACCAATCTTTGCGTCGAGTTTGTTTGAGTTCAACCCCACCGATGAGCATGGTTAACTGTTCCTGACTTAAATGCACCTTACCATTTTCATCTCCTTGTGTCGGTCAGCTAAAACGCCCTTTTTCCAATCGCTTGCTGCAAATCCATAATCCGCTCCCATCCCAGTAAAGAATCTTGAGCCGATTCTTTCGTGCGTTACAGAATACAAAAACGTGCCCACTCAAGGGATCGATCATCAGGCGGTCACGCACGATCCGAACAAGCCCTCAAAGCCTTTGCGCATGTCGGTGGCTCCGATCGCCACGTAAACTCGCGTCGCTGATCCAAAACCCATCATCCCTTTGGAGCAACTACCTCAACACCTCTAGTAGCCGGCGCAAGGTCGTAGAACAAAATCCCGCTCCAATTTTAATCCGGTAGCCTGAGCCTCGCTCGCCCGACGCACGATCTTCAGATTCGCTTAGTGCGATCCCGCGATTCTCGCTAAACTTGCGCTGGGTTAGCCCACTGGATCTAAACTCCCGCACCCACTCTGCAATCTCCTCTCGGCTGCGGCGTTTCCGCCGAATTCCGACTTCGGTGCCTTCGTTCTCTTGCACCCTCAACTCTTCCCAAATCCTGGCGCCATCCGCCAGATGGGGTTAACAAGACGCTTACGTAAGATCGCTGATAAAGAAGACCTATGACCCACTAATGCGGTATTGTATGCCCTTAGCCAGGTAGATACCATAGCCACGCTTCACGAGGAAAACGAATCCATCCTTTAACAGATCCTTAAGAGCCTGACGCATGATGGCTCTACCCTCTTTAGTTTCAAGAGGGTCAAAGTATATAATGTCCTTTATTTCATCATATTTCACCAATCGATCAACGGGTTGTGTTTTACAATGGTTTACCAGTAATAAGACTAATAGCTGTATTGTCGACTGCTTAACGTCATTATTTTCATTCTTTCCACGCATAAAATTTATCTGGGGTATTTACGACGGCTATTTCTTCTGGGGGAGATCATCCGCGCTACCTTTGTCTAAACGTTGATTATCCATTAAACGATAGACAAGGGTGGTTATCAAAGATTGCTGCCGTCGTAGAGCCTCGAGGCGACGGAAAATAAAAGGTACCGAACCCACCAGAGCAAGGGTCATAATGACGTGTAGAGTTGTAAGTAGTCCCAGATTTCCTTGCATAAAGTCTAAAGCGTTTTCCTGTGTGGAAAACTATACGGTCAGACACCCTTACGGGGGTAATCGGATATTCTGATAATATATCAGCCTCCTCGAAAAGGTTAGGCGACGAAATGTTCGTGTTACAATGTAACTAAGAATTATAATAACAAATTAATAATAGGTTAATTACGGTAGGGCAGAGAAACTCGCAGACGAATCGGAGAACGTGGACGCTAAGCTACCTTCGGACCAAGAGCCGGTTGGAAGCTCCTATCAGGATAGGCTAGAGCATTGCCAGCATCTGAGTATTTAGATACAACAAGGCAATCCACAAAACAAAGAGGGCCAGCAATTGCGCTGGCCTTTCCTTTTTGCTAATCTGGAGCTTGAACGGCTTAGACAGGGAGCGGCTATGGGCTAGTGGCTTCTTCGCGATTCGCGGACTGCAGCTTTTGCTGATTCCTTGTCGCCAGGATCAGATATGGCTGCCACCGCGAAGCGGGAGTGGGTTCCGGCGGCTCTGCGCCCAGACGTAGAGCTCTCCATGCAGGGACCCGTCCGGAGCGAAAGCTTGCTGAGCGCCTTCCCAGGTCTTAACTTGCCCACGGGACAGCTTGCCGAGTGGCTCGCCATCGTTAACCCAAAGTAGGAAGCGGTCAACCTCGGGTCCCTTCATCTCAATAAGGGTAGCTTTCCCAGGTCTTGATTGCCCTGCTGTCCAACCAGCGCTGAGAGAACGGCGACTTGTTTTCTGTGCGGTAGGCTTCGTTGGACTCGCTCGGCACATGCTCAGAGCGAATCCGCTTGGCGAATGCGCAAATGACCGCAATGAGTAAGGCGATGGAAAGTAGTGCGCTCATCTTAGTCCCATTCAGGTCCAATTTCGATGGCGCTTTGTGTGCTTAGCAGGAGCTATAGGTGCGCTGTTGCATCGCTGTCGGATTTTACTAGGGTGTCAGTGGCGAGGCGCTGAAAAGGGTCGAGTCTATACATTACACTGATTGCTTCGCGTTGCAGCGGCGGGAGCGGAAGATCGTTCGTTTCTCAATTCCTCGATTCAGTACGTGATGCCGTTCCAAACTAGGGATTAGAAGTGTTATGTGTATTGTAGATTCTGCTGAAAAACCAAAATTGTTGCAAGTTATGATCGGCAGGGGCCAGGGAGGTCTGCTAAGATAGCGAGCATCAAGGATGAGTCTGCCTCAGTTCGATGTGCAAGGATCGTTGTTCGAGAGTTTGGGAGCAATCGGGCCGGAGTTATTTGCCGATAACGATAAGTACAAGCTCTTCGCCAAGAAAGTTTGGCCAGTGCTGGCGCAGAGCCGCGAGCAACTGGCGGAATGCTATCAAGCCGACAATGGACGACCTGGAGTGGAACCGGTCGTGTTACTTGGGGTATTGATTTTCCAGTTTTTGGAACGAGTGCCTGAGCGCCAAGCGGTGGAGCTGGTGAAGTACCACTTGGGCTGGAAGCGAGCATTGAACTTTGAAGCTGAGCGAAGGAGGCTTTCACCCGACGACGTTGGTTTACTTTCGCCAACGACTCATTGAACACGCCAAAGCCGATGTGGCGATGCCAGCCGTACTGGCGGCATTACAGAAAGAAGGGCTGATTGCGAAACGATCCAAACAAAGACTGGATTCGACCCAGGTTTTGAGCGCGGTAAGCGATTTAAGCGCTTTGGAATGTGTGCGCGCGACGCTGCGTTTGGCGTTGGAAGAACTAGGGCGAGGGCTGGCAAAATCCGAGCGGCCCGATTTTTGGGAGTTGTTTCGGGAACGCTACATCGAGAGCCAGCTCGATTACAAGAGCGGGGTTGAGGTGCTCAAAAACCAGCATGGCCAAGCTGGTGAGGATTGCCTGCGCTTGTTCGAGTGGCTTGAACCGATGGCCGCGGAACTACGCTATGGCCAGCAGGTGGAGTTACTGCGCGAAGTTTTCGCTCCGCAGTATTTAGTCAAAGTCGGGCAGGCAGAAGCGGTCAAAGAACATGCTCCCGGGGTAATCCGTAATTCTCCTGATCCCGACGCCCAATGGTCGGCCAAGGGCCAAGGCAAAAGAGAAGAAAAGCTGGATGGGCGATAAAGTGCAGGTGGCCGAGAGCCTACCGGAAAAAGACTCGCTGAACCAAACCCGCTTTATTACTTCAATCGTCACGCAGAAGGCCATAGCCAGCGACGATCCGGGCTGGATGAGACACTGCGAGATCAAGCTGCCAGCGGCTTGGATCGACCAACTGAACTCTACGTGGACGGGGCTTACGTGTCGGCCGCACGACTCCAAGAGGCCAAGGATCAAGGCTGGGAGCTGATCGGGCCAGCGCAACCTAGTGCCAATCGATCTGGGCTACGCAGCGCCTATCGGATTGAGGCCTTCAACATTGACATCGCCAAGCGCACTGCTCGGTGTCCCGGAGGATATGAAAGTACCCAGTGCAGTCGGCTCGAAGAAGCCAAGCGTCAGAAAGTGAGTTTTCGCTTCGAATGGAGTTACCATTGTCGGGGCTGTCCACTGCGCTCGGAGTGTGTGCCCACCGGACAGTCTCATCACACCATCGTGGTAGGTCAGTATCACGACCTTTTGCAGCAGCGGCGCCGCGACCAGCAAACTGAACAATTCAAAGAACGGAGGTAGCAACGCAACGCGATCGAAGGCACTATCAGCGAACTGGCGCGCGCTCACGGTTTACGCAGAAGCCGTTATCGCGGCTTCGCTAAAGTGGAACTGCAAAATCTCTTCATTGGTACTGCCTGCAACGTTAAACGATGGTGACGGATCGTGGCAGAGACCAAAATCGGCTCTAATATCCACCTCTTACACTTCAGAAACGTCGTTTACATGATCCGACGCTTTTTCTGCGCGCTTCGGCTGAAATCAAATCCATTTTCCTGCTCTAGTCAGGACGTCCCTTTTCTTATTCGATCTTAGCGGCGATTACCCGGGTTCTTCAGCACAATCGCTTGTATAGACTCGACCCTTCTGGCACTTCTTTTCCGGCCTGAACAAAACGCAAAAATGACGGTATTGTACCAGAGCCGGCTCGCTCGGCGAGCTCTTGGATAAGGACCTATTTAGCCATGAAAATCCCTACCTCCTACAAGGCGGCTATTGCCGCGCTTTTAGTCCTGATCGCCATCATCTGTCCCCAACTGGCCCATGCTGGCATTAGCCAAGTCCATACGCCTCAAGGCGATTGGACCGTCATTACCTATCCGGGAAGCTTCTACGTCGATGGGTTCGATCCGTGCGGTTGGTATCATCATGGCCATATTAAGAGCAATGGCGAGGTGAGCTGGGAGTATTAAGCATGAAAACCAATCCTGAAAGCTTGGCTTGAGCGTACACGTGCTTGAGGTCGGGAGCTCAAGCCGAAACGGGACAACAAGAAAAGCTTCTCAGGTTGGCGCCAGACCGCGTTTGATGAGGGCTCGGCTATCCTGACAACCCGGTCTTTTCCCGAGATCGGCCTGGTCGGCCCTCCTAAGGGCGCTTTCTGAAATGCCACGCTGTCACCGCAACGGCTGCTGATAGAAACCCGGGCAACAGGGTGCTAAACGTAATTCCTGCGTACCGGAATAACCCGAAACTATTCTCATAGTAGTTCGGAAGAGGAGAGAAGCCCTAGCAAAAGGGCCACATGATAGTTAATGTCAGCTAGGAAGCCGCACCACCCTATTGAAGATACTAGGACGCAGAGCGGATAGCGGATCACGGCTGCTTTCATTTCGCCGTTTTGGATTTCCAAAACTCGATCAAGTTCTCCATCACTTCAGAGATTCATTTTTCTTTCCGGCTCTGCCAATACTTGGCCCACGCTGCTTCGAAACCGATTCGGAAATCTTTGATGCCATGCGCAATCAAAAGCCCGCTATGCGTATTCAAAAAAGCGTTCCAGCCGGCCGTGAATGCTTCGCGCATCTCCGGTTGGATCGAGTCGCCATCAATCGTTTTCCCAGTCTTCTTTGCCGTATTACGTTGGCGTTGTGGTTCTGGGGCTGAGTCGGGTTTCATGGTTCGGGGGGCTTGGACTGCGCTTCAGCTAAAAATCTCTTAAATCGTGCGTAATTGCGTTGTGCCTCTTCTAAATCTTCCTTCGGTGCCCAATGCTTTCGGCCGGACCAATCTTCAACTCCGATCCGTAGGGGTTGGCAGTCAAGTACACAATCGTTAGCGGGAAGATCAACCGCCATCGCGTCTGTTACAGCGAGCGGACAGGGAATCTCATTCCACCTTAAGGGTGTTACGGTCGTGAGAGTTTGTTTGCCGAACAACCAGCAAAAAGCCGGGCGTATTCTAGCCTTCACTCTTTCGACTCTGATTTCCCATGGCCCTCGGTTAATCACCCTTAATGTCGGATAGTTAGGCTTCCGGTTCGGATCGGGAAGAAGTAATTGAGGAGTGTAATAGAGCCTTACCTGCAGATTTGGTTTACGGAAGAAACTGAGGTAAACGAGCAACACGACTGAAATCAAGGTGAGCAAAAGGCTAGCAATGCTCATAGAGGATGATTGCCAATGGCTCACTGTTGGTCTGAGGGTGAGTTGCGTTTCATTAGGAGGCTAAAGTTGGCTCGTGAAAGTGAGAAAAAACTGAGAAATCTGCGATTTTCTCACTGCCGTTGATTCTTCATAAGTGCCTCACTATGAGGTGGCTGCCTCGCATGGATTCGAACCATGACAAAGTGATCCAGAGTCTGTTATGGGGGAGGAGCGGACATGATCCGATGTGACCGGTTATGACCTGCAAAGTGGCCCTTGGAGAGGCTCCATAAGTTGTTTTATCGTTTGTGGCCTTAGCTCACGGCGGGTCACAAGAGGTCAGGGATGAAGCAAAAAAGTGTCCAAGATGTCGATATGCTTGGACACTTTGGAAAAACGGGCATTGGCTATTGGCAGCGAACAATGTTCCGACAAACCTACACGCGCATGGGAAGCCCTGGTGGCAAAGAATTCGGCAATGGAGATTGCTCATGGGAGGCGCCGTGAGACTTTTCCTCTCGGGACGCCAAATAAAGCGGCGGCGATCACGCTCCAAGAGCTGCAACCCAAGCTCGTTTTCGAGGGCTTAGACCTGCCGGGTTGGCGTTGGCCGGCTAGCATGCAATCGATTACCGGCACGACGAAAGGGAATGTCCTCCGCCACAGCAACAGAGGATAAGTAATTGCGTCATGGAAGAAGATAGATCATTCGAAGCGGGCTAGAAACTGCTTTGTGTTTTTATTGGATGCGAATGGCTATAATTCTCGGCGCCATGGAACTTCGACACGTGCGCTTTATCGGTGTTTAATAGTCCATTTAATTTGGGTTCATGCGTATCCGAGCAACTCGACGACGCGACATGGGACGAAGTCCTGCGTGTCATCTTTTTCGATAACCGCTATAGCGGTATATCTCGACAGTTGAAATCAGCAGGGAAACCATGAGCGAGTCTGCGCAACACGCCTTATTCTTGACCCCTTGCGGCGGCTCGAGACTTTTCAAACATCCTCTAACCCAGTGTGGCCCGCGCTAATTTTTCCTAATAATCTGGTTTGCGGGGCCATGAGAAAGCAACATCTGCTCCATCGCCTTCCGGACCGCCCTTTCCTCATCGGACGGAAAGGTGATCTCCAGTTTTTGTCCCCCGTGCGCTGCGCGTAGCTCGAGAGCAAGAACGTCGAAGCTTTCCTGATGGCTCACATGAAAGTCGGCCAGCCTAACACGAGGAACAAATGTGATGACTCCCCCAAATTTTTCTTTGAGATCCTCTGCCGATGAGGATTCGACCGAAGCGTTTTTCTCCTCCGAAATCACCACAAGCTCGCGTTCGGCGATCAACAGCGCACCAGCGGGAGCAAGTTGCTGATGGGCTCCGCCGAAAATGGCCGGCCACTGTACAGCGGCCAAAAGCCGCTGTCCTCTGGGCGAAAAACGATGGGCCTCATTCCGGATTTTCATGGACCAGGCTTGGAACATCGAAGCCTCGCTCCGATCCGTCATGGCTACTCCAGTGAGTGCCGGATCGATGCCGGCGAGTATCAGATCGATGGCTTCGCGATAAACCTCGTCCTCGACTGTCTCGAACGTAATCGTTACGGAGTACGATGTGCTTACCGCGGCAAAGGAGATTTTTAGCTGGCCAACGAGAAAAATAGACGTGAGTTCAAGAAACAGGGTGTTATTAAAATCGGATTTTTCCAGGGTGGCGCTCCCTTCTTCGGTCTCCGAAGCTATGAGCCAGCCATGGTTCGTCACCGCAAGCACGGTCGCCGGCGATCTTCGGTCCCCGGTTGTAAAAGCCGGAGCGTGTACAAGTAAACGGACTGGATCTTCCGACGGCAAACTTTCTGTCAATGCGCTGCGAAATGGTTCCGGCGCGTCGGAAGTGGTATGGAGTTTGGTTGGGAAGCGGGTATCAATTTCCATACTCTAAGAAAGGCCTGCAAAACGCTCAGGGGGGTTGTTTTTGCCAACTGGATCGGACTCCGACGCCTTCCACGGCAGAGTTCGTGAGCCGCCCAGAGGCATCGCGTAAACCATTTAATATTAGGACGACCCGGCGGGAGGTCAAGGCGCCTTTAACTAGATCAAGATGTCGCAAACGAAGCGGCGAGGCATTTTTTCGAGGCCAATTTATCATAATCGCTCATGAAACGCTGATTTACATGATCTATTTTGAGATGTAGGTTAGTTCAAAACCTGCAGGTGAAAGACTCAGCGTTCGAACAGTACTCTTGATCCGATTAGATAGAGCGAGTCGAATTTAATTGATAATGGCGCTCAGCTGCATTGCGTTCTGCCGGTGCGGACTTGCCAATAAGTATTATGAATGTTCAGCGACGCATAAGTATAACTGAAATTGTCGCGGCAACCGGCCTGAGTCGGGCAACGGTCGATCGTGTGTTGAACAAACGCTCGGGGGTCCATCCACGAACTCAGGCCCACGTGCTCCGGGTGCTCGCTCGTTTGGAAAACGACGGGCAGCCGTGGAGGGAGCCCTTCGTCTTGGAGAAGCGCGATTCCTATCGATTCGGGATCGTGGTTCAAGCTGGTGAGACGTTCACGCGGTCGGTGTTGGACATGGTCCAAAAGGTCACGGAGACGGAGAGTGGCGCAGCAAACTTGCAGGCCGCTGCCAGCCGATCCGATGAGGAGACGATCGAACTCGTCCAGACGATTGGCCGAGACCTGGACGGAATCGCCCTTGTAAGCAAGAACGTCGAGCCGATTAAATCCGCGCTTAAAGAGTTGCGAGGCGCCGGCAAAAACGTTGTCGCCTTGGTCTCAGATCTGGATGCGGCAGTCCGGAATGCCTATGTGGGAATCGATAACCGGGCAGCCGGCCAGCTTGCAGCTTTCATCCTGGGTAGGTGCCTAGAGCGAGTGGCAGAAGCGAAAGTTGCGGTTGTCGTGGGCTATTTCTCGTATTTATGCCAGGAAGACCGGGAAATCGGTTTTCGATCCCTTTTGCGGCAACGCTTCCCACAAATAGAAATCGTGGAAGTCATCAAGGGAGACGACTCGCGAGAGGGGACTTACACAGCCGCGCTTCGCCTGCTTAAAAATCGCCGCGACATCGCTGGCATCTATAATGTGGCAGGTGGAAACTTCGGGCTGGCAAGAGCAGTTGACGAAGCGGGTCTGGACCGGGGTCCCATCTATATTGCCCACGAAGTCAACGAGGTTACTGAACCGCTGCTGCGAACAGGGGTCATCGATTTTCTGATTTCGCAAAACATCGAATCGCTGGTTCGCATGAGCAGGCAGGTATTGATCGATTTGAGCAGGAACAACGGTTCGGTTCGTGAGCTGAATTATCTGCCAATTCAAGTGGATTCGGAATTTACTCTATTTCCGGGCGCTGCCAATAAGTAGAGGCACACACACACACACACACACACCTTAAAAACTTCCCGTCATCGATAGCCGCCGGAATTCCGCCGGTCTGGTTGTATCCAAAGTGCGAAGCCACTACAGGGCTCGGCGGCAGCCTAGCATCTCAAAAAAGATCATATAAAATCATTTGACGTGATCTAAAAAGACGCATACTCTTGCGCTTAGTTTGTGTTATATGCGTCGTAATCGCTCAAGAGACGTGCCCCCGCAGTTCAATTTCGTTTCGATTGGAACCGATTTTCGAAGTGCAACCTCCAACATTTCTCTTAAAAAGATAAGTCTCTACCGAAGATGTGGTGATTGATTTTGATGTTCGGTGCAGATAGATACCTGAGCGGATTTTGCAACAATGGAAGAAGCAGGTCCACCCCCGAAAACGAGAACCAAGCTAGCCTTGTCTACCTGATCGAAAGGCTTACAAGGGCAAGATCTCCTGAAAAGAACCGAGTTTGCTAACCGACAATTCGAAGATCGTGATGCGCGAATGAAACTGTGCGCCGTATCTGAAAGTTTAGGGCATTTGTCCTTTAAAGAGGCTGCGAAAGCGTCAGCGGACCTCGGTCTTGCCGCCTTGGAAATCGGAATGGGCAACTGGTGTGCCGCTCCTCATGCCGACCTGAACGCTCTTTTGGAGAGCAAGGATAAGCGGCATGAGTTTTTGTCCGTGTTTAAGCAAAACGGCTTATCACTAGCGGCTCTCAACTGTAGCGGGAATCAGCTTCATCCCGTCGACGGAGAACGTCAAAGTAAAGTCGTTTACGATACGGTCCGGGTTGCCGAATTGCTAGGCGTTCAGACGATTGTGTTGATGTCAGGTTTGCCAGCTGGCGGACCGAGCGACCTGAGACCAAACTGGGTCACGTGCGCATGGCCATCGGAGAATAGGGAAATTCTCGACTGGCAATGGGAGGCAAAACTTTTGCCCTACTGGGAAAAGCTAGCCGCATTCGCCCAAAACTGTGGTGTAACCAAACTTTGCATCGAACTGCACGGCCATCAGTTGGTCTATAACGTGCCTACCTTATTGAGGCTGAGAAAGCAGGTCGGAAAGATTGTGGGCGCAAATCTCGATCCGAGTCATTTGTTTTGGATGGGCGCCGACCCCTTAGCGGCGATCGATTCCCTGGGCGATGCGATCCATCATGTACACGCAAAGGACACAGCTTTAAACGAGCGAGCACTAAACCTGACTGGCCGGTTGGAAACTATTGGACACGAGCATGTCAAGGACCGCGCCTGGAATTATATCACGCTGGGGTACGGACACGGCGAGCAATGGTGGCGGCAGTTTTGCTACCGGCTTCGCCTCAACAGTTACGACGGCTGGCTGTCAATCGAGCACGAAGACATCGTTCTCTCCCGCATGGAAGGAATGCGGCGATCGGTTGATCTGCTGAAAAGCGCGTTAATCGAGGAACCGAGCGATTACTCATTGCCAACGAGTGGAGAACTATGATCGGAATTGCATTGCTGGGCGCCGGTCGCATGGCGCGAGTGCATGCTAAGGGAATTGGGGCGGCCGGAGGAAAACTCGTCACAGTTTTCGATGTTGTTGAGAAGGCGGCTGCGTCGCTTGCTACAGAAACCGGCGCATCTGTATCGGGCAGCATCGAAGAGGCGTTGCATCATCCCCGAGTTGCGGCTGTGCTGGTGGCGACCTCGTCGGACACACACGTCAATTGTATTATCCAGGCGTCCAAGGCCGGAAAGGCGGTCATGTGCGAGAAGCCGCTGGCACCGAGCCTATCAGAGGCACAACGCTGCATCGATGTTCTGGGTGCCAAGGCAGGCAATGTCTTTTTGGGCTTCAACCGACGCTTCGATCCAGGCCACGCAGCACTGAAAAAAGCAATTGAGGCGGGCGAGATCGGCAATCTGGAACAACTGACAATTACTAGTCGCGACCCACATCCGCCGCCGCTCGACTACATTCCCAATTCAGGCGGGCTCTTTCGCGACATGATGATCCATGACTTTGACATGGCTCGCTGGATATTAGGCGAAGAACCGGTGAGTATTCACAGTTGTGGCAGCTGTCTGGTCGACCCCGAAATTGGCAGGCTTGGCGACATCGACACAGCTTGTGTCAGCATGGTCACACCAAGTGGCAAGCAGGCCGTGATCTTGAATTCACGACGAGCCGCATATGGATACGACCAGCGGATCGAAGCCTTCGGTTCGGTCGGTATGCTCATTTCAGACAATCCGAAGGCCACGGGGGTAACGCGGTATTCCAGCCAGAGCTTTGGGGCGCCGGACCGCTTTCGCGCATTTTACATGGAACGTTATGGCGATAGCTATCGCCTGGAGATTGAAACTTTCCTCCGCGGAGTCGTCGAGGGCAGGCCGTTCCCGGTAAATGTTATTGACGGCCTCCGAACCGCTTATCTGGCAGAGGCGGCTGCAGCCTCTCTCCAAACGGGGAGGGCCATCGAACTCAAAGCTAACTGCGAGGTGACTTGGACATGAGCGACGACTCTTTCCTGAGAAACCGAACCACTATCGCGATGATCACCGGAGGCACACAAGGCCTTGGACTGGCAATCGCCAAAAGGCTGGCACAAGAAGGTGCTCGTGGGATAGCCATTAGCGGTCGAAACTCGGACAAAGGGCAAAGTGCTGCCGAAAGTGTTCGCCTACTGGGGACCGATTGCCTGTTTGTCAAGGCCGACGTTTCGATCGCCGATGACTGCTTCAGACTCGTCGACTCCACTCTGGAGCGCTTCGGCAGCGTTAATAGCCTAGTTAATTCGGCAGCCGCGACAGATCGCGGCACGCTTCTGGACACTAGCCTTGAGCTCTGGAACCGGCACTTCGACACGAATGTACGCGGTCCCTTCCTGACGATGCAGCGGCTGATCAAACACTTAGTCGAAACCGGCAGGCCGGGCAGCATTGTTAATATTATCTCGATGGCGGCTAACTGCGGGCAGTCTTATCTGACAGCGTACTCGGCTTCGAAAGGGGCGTTGGCAACCCTCACCAAAAATGCTGCCAATGCGTATGCGGCCAGACGCATACGATGCAACGGCATCCTGCTCGGCTGGATGGATACTCCTGGTGAGAGCGTGACCCAGAAGAAATTCCATGGCGCGAGCGAAGATTGGTTGGGTAAAGCCGAGGCGGCTCAGCCCATGGGGCAACTCGTTAAGCCAGAGGAGGTGGCGGGACTCGTCGCTTACATGTTGAGCCCGGAGTCCGGAGTCATGACTGGGGCTTTGGTAGATTATGATCAGAATGTTGCCGGAGCCTATCCTGAGTAAGAGAACGCGTTGACTGGAAAATTTATGGCAACAGAAGAAGAGAGAAAAGTCAGGGTAGGAATGGTTGGTGGTGGTCCTGGCGCCGGAATTGCCGAGACTCATCGGACGGCGATGCGGCTCGACGACAGGTACGTAATCGTGGCAGGCGTGTTTTCCCGTGACCGTGAGAAATCGCTGAGTGCGGCAAAGAAATTGTACATTCCCGAGGACAGAATTTACTCGGACTATGTCGCGATGGCAGAGGCGGAATCGGCACGAAAGGATAAGAGGATTGATGCGGTTGTTATTGTAACTCAAACCGCTAGTCACTATGAGATCGCGCGGAAATTTCTGGAGAATGGAATCAACGTTGTTTGCGATAAGCCGTTATGCCTAAAGCTAGCGGAAGCTAAGGAGCTTAAGAAACTCGTCGAGAAAAACGGACTGATCTTTTGCCTAACCCATAATTATTCAGGGTACGCGATGGTTAGACATGCCGCTCGCATGGTCAGGAATGGCGATATTGGGAAGGTGAAAGTTGTGCAAGCCGAGCACGCGTCTGGCTGGGCAATCAAGCTATTGGAAAAAGAGGGTCATCCACAAGCAGCATGGAGAACCGATCCAGAGGTTCTCGGTGATGCCAGCGTATTATACGATCTCGGCACCCATGCACACCAGCTAAGCCGTTTTGTGACCGGACTCGAGGTTGCGGAGGTAGCTGCAGAAATGAACCAAATCGTTGAAGGCAGAGCGATCAAGGACAATGCCAATGTACTGCTCCGGTTTTCCAATGGCGCGCGGGGAACACTCTGGGCATCGATGGCGGCCGCCGGCAATGAGCACGGCCTTCGGATTCGCGTTTACGGGGATCGAGGCAGCTTGGCCTGGCACCATGAGGATCCGCATCACCTGCGTTATTGCCCGATCGATCGTGCGCCGCAGATACTGGCGCAGGGCGCGGACTGGCTGTCCCCAGATGCACGACGTTGGACGCGCGTGGGGCTTGGGCATCCGGAAGGATTTTTTGAAGCGTTTGCCAATCTCTATGCAGAAGTCGCGGACGCTCTTTTGGCTAAGTCGGAGGGCAAAGCATGGGTAAAAGGTGATCTCGGTTTTCCAGACGTCACGGACGGAGCACGTGGGGTAGCCTTTGTGGAAAGTGCCATGCGCTCCTACGCGGCAGGCGGCGCATGGAAGCAGGTCGAGGCGGCTTAACCCAAAATCTGAAATTGCACCGGAATCTCGGAGTCTAGGTTTGAGAGCGAAAGATCAAAAGGAGCAATAGATGCTGAAAATAGCTGTCATTGGAACTGGCTTTATTGGGTCGGTCCACGCGAAAAATATTGCGCGACATCCCGGTGCAGAACTAGTGGCTGTGAGCGACGCTAACATTGAATTTGCCAAGAAGGTCGCGGCGACCACGGGCGCGCGAGTGGTAAGTGATATTGCGGAAGTATTTAGCGATCAAGCTATCCAGGCCGTCTTAATTGCCACGCCTACTGATACGCATGTGGAATATCTCAAACGTGCGGCTGCTGCTGGAAAGGCGATATATTGCGAGAAGCCGATTGGATTGGATTACGAGGAAGCAGAAAAAGCTGTGCAGGCGGTTCGTGCGGCCGATGTTCCAGTCATGCTTGGATTTAACCGCCGATTCGATGCGAGCCACGCTGCTGTAAAAGAGGCAATAGACCAAGGCGACGTCGGCAAAGTGGAAATTGTCCAGCTCACGAGCCGCGGCCCCAATCCGCCACCGATTTCGTATGTCAAGGTTTCGGGAGGCCAACTCCGCGATCAAACGATTCATTTTTTCGATTTGCTGCGATGGCTGACAAATGATGAACCGGTTGAGGTATACGCAATCGGCGCCGCTTTGGTTGATCCGGCAATCGGGCAGGCAGGCGATGTCGATACGTCGATTGTGTCGCTGCGCATGGCATCCGGAGCGCTGTGCCAAATCGACAGTTCGCGGCGTGCCGCCTATGGGTACGACGAAAGGATTGAGGTCTTTGGTTCCGAAGGAATGGTGGAATCCGCACGGCAAAACTCAAGGGGACTCGTCCTTTACAAAGGGCGTCAAATCCTTAAGGACGGGCTTCATCCGGGCTGGTTCGAGCGCATCGAACATAGTTACTACGACGCGATCGACGCTTTCCTGAAGTCGGTAGAACAGGGTACGCCGCCGAGCCCTTCCCTTGAAGACGGTTTAAAAGCTCAGCTGATCGCCGACAAGGCAACCGAGTCAATAAAGACAGCGCAACGAATCTACATTGCTAGATAGGCTGCTAATATGGCCATGGATAATTTATTACCGGGGATTCACTTGGGAGTTAGTCCACTAAGTTGGACTAACGACGTGTTAACTGAGCTAGGGGGCGATATTCCACTGGAAACCTGCCTCAAAGATGCCGCGGAAGTAGGATACGCGGGAGTCGAATTGGGAAGAAAATTCCCCAAGGATGGACAGAAACTCTCCTCGATCCTCTCAAGTTATGGGCTTCGGCTAGTGGGTGGCTGGCATTCGGGGTTTCTCACTGAACGTTCAGTGGAAGAGGAGTGGAAAGCGGCCGCCGATCATGTCCGACTGCTGAAGGACTGCGGCAGCCAGGTACTCGTTTACGGCGAATGTGGATTGATGACTGAGGCCTCACCCTGGGACGAACCGCTGAGCAAGCGTCCGGTTCTGAAAGCGAGCGAGTTTTCCGCGTACGCACGCAAACTTGGCGAATTTGCAATCAGGCTGAAGGAAACGGGGATTACCTTAGCCTACCATCATCATTTGAAAATGTTAGTGGAGAGAGCGGCAGAGATTGACGCTCTCTGCGAATCTACACGGGAGGAAGTGGGGCTTCTCCTCGACACCGGCCACGCTTATGCCGCCGGCGCCGATTACGCGGAGATAATCCGAAAGTTCGGACCGAGAGTTGTGCACATCCACCTGAAAGATGTCCGCCGCACCACTCTGGAACGCGCTCGCAAAAACGATTGGTCCTTCAATTCCGCGGTCAGGGAAGGGATGTTTACAGTTCCCGGTGACGGGGACGTCGATTTTTCGGCAATCGGAGAGTTCCTCCGGACGTCAGGGTATCGCGGTTGGATTGTGGTAGAAGCTGAGCAAGACCCTGCTAAAGCACCGCCAAGATTGTACGCGGAAAAGGCCTATCAGTACGTCACGGAGCTTCTATCCAAGCCGGACGCCAGAAAGTAAACACATGTCAAAGGCATTAAATATTGGTTTAATCGGCTCTGGGTTCATGGGCCAGGCCCATGCGGATGCCTACCGGCGAGCTGGGATTCTGTATCGAAACCTGCCTCGCAAGCCGGAGTTGTACGCTATCGCGGATCAGAACGAAGCGCTGGCGGAACAGGCCAAGGCCAGGCTGGGCTTTGCTAAAGCTTACGGTGATTGGCGCCGGTTAATCGAAGACCCAGAAGTAGATGTTGTCGACATCACCACACCCAATCATTTGCATGTGGAACCGGCTTTGGCTGCCCTCGAGGCCGGGAAGCATGTTTATTGTGAGAAGCCGATGGCGGTAAAACTTGCAGATGCGCAAAGCATGGCAGCAAGAGCCAGGAAGGCAGGTGTTAAGACGTTGGTAGCCTTTAACAACATCAAAACTCCAGCGGCACTCGTAGCCAAGCAAATCATCGAGCGCGGAGAAATCGGTGAATTGGTGCGCTTCCGAGGCAGGTTTGATCAAGGTTTTTTTAATGACCCTTCTTTGCCCTGGTCATGGCGCTGCTCCAGGGAATTAGCGGGCACTGGCGCCCTGGGTGATCTCGGAGCGCATGCCGTTTCGGTAGCGCAATTTCTTATGGGCGATGTGGCAGCAGTTTCCGCGCAGGCGCAGACGATTTTCAAAGAACGTCCGGTACCCGAATTCGATGCCGGTTACGGAAGCAAAGTAGCGGCTGACGCCAAAAGACGAGCGGTCGAAAACGAGGATCAAGTTCAAGCTCTGGTGAGATTCTCCTCCGGCGCCGCGGGTGTTATCGAGGCTTCGCGCATCTGCGCCGGTCGCGTCTTTGGGGTCTTTTGGGAGATCTCCGGCACGGAAGGCACCATTGCGAACAACGGCGAAAGATTCAATGAACTTCAGGTCTTTCGCATGCGAGAAGCGAAGCGAGATCGCGGTTTCACCACCATCTATTGTGGATCGCAAGTTCCGCAATATTCAGCCTTCTTTGGCTTTGATTTCGCCGGCGGCGGACTGGGCTACTTTGACATGAAGGTATTGGAGGTGCACGACCTGGTTCAAGCTATCGGGCGGGATGAGAAGTGTTTTCCGGATTTTGAGTTCGGCGCACGGAACCAGGAAATTCTCGAAGCGATGGATAAATCGACCAAGTCGGGTATCTGGGTATCTGCGCGTGAACTGGATCGGGGGTAAGGATTCATTTGAAAGCATTCCTGTACATGGCAAATCCTCGCTCCGCTGGTCGCCACCTGCGCCTAGCCCCCGCCGGTTTCATAGCCGAACCCGGCGCGCAAGCGCCGCTCCAGCAGTACCAGAGGCGTCCCGGTTTCGATTCGAAACCTTTAGCCTTTTGGTTTCTGCGATCCAAAATCTGCTTCTACAAAGGAAGTTCTCGAGAGAGATTGCCGCAAACATGGCAAAAAAAATCACTAGCGAGAACAATTGCGCTTGACTCTAAAGTTTCATTCTGTAATCGATTCGAAACCAAACGAACCCCCCTTCCTTCCGCCATGGTTGCGCTGCCGGTTCCAATTTCGCTCTTCGTTCTGTCATCGCATCTCCCAAAGGAGTTCAGTGAGAGCGTTCCAGCAGGTGTCCCGCTTTTTTTGATCGAATTTTCCGACCGTAGTTAGTTTTTGCATATTCCCCCTAAACTCAAACTCAACAGCAGACCATGTCCATTCAAAGCACAGTCCCTAATCAGTCCCATACCCACCGAGTGCGTCCGAAAACCGGCTGCAAGCGGGCTGCCATCGCGATGGTATATCGGAGAAAGGAAATGAAGTTCGCAAAAATTTTCCTCCCAGCGATTGCCATAATGATAATGGCTTTAGGCGGCATTCCCGCTCCGGCCGCCGAATCAAAGACCAAAATCGGAGTTACGATGGCCCTGTTCGACGATGTGTGGCTGACCCTGGTCCGAAATGCCATGACAAAATGGGCTAGTAATCACCCAGATGTCGACCTTACGATTGTTGACGCGAGCAACGACACCGCCAAGCAGGTCGGCCAAGTTGAAAACTTCCTGGCTCAGGGAATGGATGGCGTGGTCATTCTTCCAGTGGATACCGCTGCAACCGGACCGATGACCAAGGCCGTGGTCAAGGCCGGCAAGCCTTTGGTCTACGTTAACCGCAAGCCTTCGAACCTGCCGAAGGGTGTGGTGTATTGTGGTTCCAACTCCATTGAGGCCGGAATCATGAACATGGAGGAACTTGGTAAAGCCATGGGCAGCAAGGGAAATGTGGTCATCTTGATGGGTGAGTTGAGCAATGAAGCCGCCATCGGCCGCACTGATGGAATCAAGAAAGTCGTTAAGGAAAAGTTCCCGGATATCAAAATTGTCCGCGAACAGAGCGGCAACTGGAAGCGCGAGCAGGGCAAGACTATTATGGAGAACTGGCTGGCTTCGGGCCAGGAAATCAATGGCGTCGCCTCAAACAACGACGAGATGGCGCTGGGTGCATTGCAAGCCATCAGGGCTGCCGGAAAACTCGGCAAGGTCCCCGTTGGTGGCACGGATGGCAGCCATGACGCTTTGGAGTCAATGGACAAGAATGAACTGAACAACACCGTGTTCCAAGATCCCGTTGGCCAAGGTGAGGAGGCTATCAATGCTGCCTATCTGTTGGTCAAGAAGGAATCCAATCCGAAAGTGGTGGACGGGAACATCTGGATTCCTTACCAAAAAATCACCAAGGAGAACTACAAGTCATTCATGAAATGAGTCCTCGATTGACCACTGTCTACCTGGGCTGGGAAGACAGTGGTCATTGAACAAAGGAGGAGCCAGCTATGGAAAACGAATACGTGCTCCATATGGAGGGTATCTCCAAGCAGTTCCCAGGTGTCCGAGCCCTCAGCAACGTCCAACTCCGCACCCGCAAGGGTACGGTGCATGCGCTGATGGGCGAAAACGGTGCGGGCAAATCGACGCTGATGAAATGTTTGATCGGCATCTATGCGCCAGACTCGGGCACTATAACCTTCAAAGGGGAACGACTGCATGTAACCAATACTCACTATGCCCTATCCAAGGGTATTTCGATGATTCACCAGGAACTGAGCCCGATTCCCCAGATGAGTGTCGCTGAGAACATCTATCTGGGCCGCGAACCTACGACCTGGTATGGGCTGGTTGACATGCGCAAAATGAACCGCATGACCACAGAGCTGTTAAATCGGCTTCGCATCAAGATCAGACCGACCGCTAAAATGTCCGAGCTCAGTATTGCTAATACTCAGCTCGTTGAAATCGCCAAAGCGGTTTCCTATGACTCTGACTTGATCATAATGGACGAGCCGACCTCGGCTATCATGGAGGCGGAAGTGGAAGGACTCTTTGAAATCATCAGATCATTGAAGGCCCAGGGGCGCGCGATCATCTATATCAGCCATAAAATGGACGAAATCTTTAAGATAACCGATGAGGTCACGGTCTTCCGTGATGGTCAATATATCGGGACTGATGCAACCGCTGGTTTGACCCACGGCATGCTCATCGAAAAGATGGTTGGTCGGACGCTTACCGATATGTTTCACAAAGAGACAGTAGATGTCGGTTCGGTTTTCCTTGATGTTCAAAACTTAAGCGGGAAAGGATTTCGCAACGTCAGTTTCCAGGTCAGGCGTGGCGAGATTCTCGGCGTTGCGGGCCTGATCGGGGCAGGGCGCACCGAACTTATGGAAGGGGTTTTTGGAGTCACCCGACCCCACGGGGGAACCATCAAGGTTAATGGAAAGGAGATCGCAATTAGGTCACCGGCCGATGCGATTCGATGTGGCATGGCATTGTTGACCGAAGACCGGAAATTGAGCGGTTTGTACCTGAACGCCAGCGTTCGCGAGAACATGTTCATAGCGAACATAAAAAACTACCTGTTGGGACCATTCATCCGGTTCAGGAAAATCGAGAAGGATTGCGCGACGATGCGGGATTTAATGCGCATCAAGACACCTAGTCTGATGCAAATTGTTAAGTACCTGTCCGGTGGCAATCAACAAAAGGTATTAATTTCCCGTTGGTTATTGACCGAGCCAGATCTACTCATCTTGGACGAGCCAACGCGAGGGATCGATGTCGGCGCCAAGTCGGAAATCTACCGGCTGATGACCGAATTTGTTCGCTCCGGCAAGGCGATCATTATGATCTCGTCGGAATTGCCGGAGATCCTGGGGATGAGTGATCGAATCATGGTCATGCACGAAGGTGACAAGGCAGGTGAGCTTTCGCGGGCAGATGCAACCCAGGAAAAGATCCTTCATCTGGCGACCGGGCTAAGTTTAACTGCATAAGGAGGAGCGTCGTGAAAAATCCTGCAGTCATTACCGCAACCAAGCCTGGAAATGGGCAACAGGCTGCTCAACTGCTTGCGAGCATCTTTAGTAAATATGGAATCTTCCTGATTTTTGCCATCATGGTTTTGGCGGCCTCGATGCTGTCACCGGCATTCCTGAGCAGTACCAATCTCATCAATATTGTGCGACAGATGTCCGTCGTCGGCCTGATCGCGCTGGGTGTTACCGGGGTTATTGTCAGCGCCGGCATCGATCTTTCGTCCGGCTCCGTAGTTGGTTTGACTGCGGTCGTTGCAGCCAGCTTGGCTCAGGACCCCGAGTTCTCAACCCCCTTTTATCCCGGTCTTCACGTTCCCTTAATCGTCCCGGTGTTAGCGGCTTGTGCGGTAGGTGCGTTGGTGGGTTTGATCAATGGTAGCCTCGTTGCGAAAACCCGCATTCCACCGTTTATCGCTACTTTGGGCACCTTTACTGCGATTCGCGGCGTAGCGTTGCTCTACACCGGCGGTCGTCCAATTTCCGATTTGACAGACGCATACAACTTCATTGGTCAGGGAGATGTGTTTGGGCTTCCAGTCCCGATTATTATTCTGGTGATCATGGCGGTGGTCACTCACATCCTCTATGCTCATACCAAATTCGGGAAATATATCTACGCTATTGGCGGTAACGAACAGGCGGCGCGGCTTTCAGGCATCGATGCATCCAAGTACAAGATGCTTATTTACGTGTATGCAGGTTTCCTGGCGGGATTGGCCGGATTGGTAGTTTCTTCCCGGATTGGTTCGGGGCAACCGGGGCTTGGCGTCGGCTACGAACTTGATGCCATCGCGGCCGCGGTCATCGGTGGCAGTTCCCTTTCGGCTGGCGGAATCGGGACAGTCGCAGGAACGGTTGTTGGTGCGCTGATTATCGGTGTGTTGAACAATATTCTAGACCTGATGAACGTGTCGGCCTATTGGCAGCAGATTATCAAGGGTTGTATTATTGTTGGTGCAGTTATTATCGACCAGCTCAAGCACCGCGGCAGCAAGTAATAATCACTCTCCTATGTTTTCCGCGTGCATGGGATTGCCTGATTTTTAGCACTTTGGGACAAGTGAGAGTGGCGGTATCGGATGTCGTCATGGCGCTCAAAGCTAGTTGTTATGGAGGTTGGTTAGTGACTGACCGCCGAGCCGAATCTTTCTCGAAAGAATGTTTAACCCAAGAAGCGTTATGAGTAGCACGACAGATCATCAGGAGCTGGAAGAACTAGCTCGAAAGGGACGGTGGCTTACCATTAGTACCGTTGCGGGAAGCGGTGCCGGGCACGTTGGCGGGCCATTCTCTGCGATGGACATTATGGTGGCGCTTTACTTTCGCGTTATGAAGATCAGGCCAGAAGAGCCGAAGTGGCCGGAGCGTGACCGATTTATTCTTTCCAAAGGGCATTCTTCGATCGGGCTGTATGCGGTCATGGCGCTGCGAGGCTTTCTACCGATCGAAGAGCTCAAGACCTTCGATAAAGGTGGGTCGCGGCTGCAGGGGCACCCGGATGTCACGAGGCTTCCTGGCCTGGAGACGTCGACCGGGTCGCTGGGGCAGGGGTTGTCGGTTGGGCTGGGCATTGCCCTAGGCGCCCGGATGCGAGGGCAGAAGCTTCACACCTTTGTGATGATCGGCGACGGTGAACTGCAGGAGGGAATGATTTGGGAAGCCTTGCATGTCGCTCCCAGATACAAGTTAGGAAATCTTACCGCCATTCTGGATTGGAATGGCCTGCAGCAGTTCGGTTGGGTGCTTGCCATCAACGAACAGCATCGTGGCGACCGCCGTGATCCGTGGTCGGGGATCGATTTGCGGGGCGTATTTGAGAAGCTTGGCTGGCGTTGCCTCGAGATCAACGGTCACGACTTCTTGCAGATTATCCCGGCCTTGGAAAGCGCGAAGGCGTCGGGAGATTCCGATCAGCCAACGATGATCATCGCCCACACGATCAAAGGCAAGGGAGTGCACTTCACGGAGGGCAAACATGAATGGCATTCCAAGGTCGCGACCAAAGAGGAACTTAAAATTGTCGCTGCGGAACTTGGCATTGTCGAGGCAGGAGTATGAAGGCATTACGAGATGTATTTGGCGATACGCTGGTTTCCCTGGGTTCCAGCAATCCGAATGTCGTCGTCTTAGACGCAGATTTGGCGAATTCGACCAAGGCAGATAAGTTTGC
Organism: Verrucomicrobiota bacterium; assembly: GCA_041167675.1. Classification (GTDB taxonomy): domain Bacteria; phylum Verrucomicrobiota; class Verrucomicrobiia; order Chthoniobacterales; family JAFAMB01; genus DASTDH01. The sequence continues at coordinate 10,255 of JBEEIB010000190.1, read as the reverse complement.
GATGGCGTATCCGGGAAGATTTCTGCAAATGGGAATCGCGGAGCAAAACTTTGTCGGCGTTGCCGTCGGCTTAGCTTCAATGGGGTTTGTACCTTGGCTGTCCAGCTTCACAGTCTTTTTTACCCATCGGGCGATTGATCCAATCCGGATGTTAGTCGCCCAGACCCACGCGAATGTGAAGATCGGCGCGGCGTATGCCGGATTGATGACCGGACTTACGGGCAAGACGCACCAGGACGTTCAGGATCTGGCGATCATGCGGGCGATGCCTGACATGACGGTGCTTGCTCCGGCAGACGCGATCGAAGGTGAAGCGATCATTCGCTGGGCCACTGAATATGACGGTCCGGTGTTTGTACGTCTGGCGCGGGATGCGTGCCCGAATGTTTTTGATCAGGAGTACCGCTTTGTGCCTGGGAGGACAATATCACTCAAAGAAGGAGGGGACGTATTGCTGATTTCGACCGGTCCGCAAAGTGCCCGCTGTCTGCAAGCTGCCGAGCTGCTCCAGGGGCAAGGGATTTCCGCCGGAGTTCTCCATGTACCGTCGATCAAGCCGGTGAACAAAGAGGAGATCGTGAACGCAGCCGAGAAGGCCAAGGTGGTGGTCACAGTGGAAGAGCATTCGATCTATGGTGGGCTGGGCAGCCTGGTTGCGGAAATTCTGTCCGAAGCGTCGCCGCGGCGGGTAATGCGTTTTGGGATCGAGGATCGTTGGGGTGAGTCGGCGCCAAACGATTACCTGCTCGAAGCGTTTAAGATGTCCCCACCGCGGTTAAGCGAGCGAATCCAAAAGTTAGTTGCATAATTGCCATGACTGGAACAACCGGCTCGATCGCATTGATGGATGATGTCACCAAGTCTCACCGATCTCCAACACCTCGCCGGTGAACTCGAAGGCGCGCTTCATTTCGATGCAACGATGCGGACGCTTTATGCGACCGATGCATCCGTTTATCGCGAGATGCCACAAGCTGTCGTACTGCCCGAGACTGAGGGCGATATCCGCAAGCTCGTCCGCTTTGCACGTGAACGCGGCACATCGCTCATACCCCAGGACAGCTGGCACCTCGCTGGCCGGTCAAGTCGTCGGAGCGGGCATTGTAGTGGATGTGTCGCGTCACTTAACTCGCATTCTAGAGATCGACGCGACGGGGCGCCGCGTACGGGTGCAACCCGGTGTCGTGCGCAATGAGCTTAACCTCGCGCTTGCTCCACACGGAGTTTTCTTTGCACCCGAAACCTCCACACAGAACCGTTGCATGATCGGCGGTATGGTCGGCAACAATGCCTGTGGGGCGAACTCCGTTGTCTATGGCAGTACGCGCGAGCACCTCGTATCAGCGCGCGCCGTGCTAAGTGACGGTTCGATCGCCGAATTTGGCCCGTTGTTGCCGGAGGAATTCGAAGCGAAATGTTCCGGCGATACGCTTGAGGCTTCGATCTATCGCGAGACAAAGAAACTGCTCGGTGACGCCGGGAATCGCGCGGAGATCGCGCGCGAATTCCCGAAAAAATCAATCCACCGTCGTAATACGGGCTATGCCGTAGACTTGCTCGCAGATTGTGCGCCGTTTACCTCGGATGGCCCTCCTTTTAATTTCTGCCGACTGTTGGCCGGCTCCGAAGGGACATTGGCGTTTTTAACCGAAATCACATTGGCGTGCGAACCGCTCCCCCCACGGGTAAGCGCGCTCGTGTGCGTCCATTGTGCGACGATTGACGAGGCTTTGCGGGTGAATCTTGTGGCGCTACGCCATGCGCCGCGTGCTTGCGAGTTGATGGACCACAATATCCTTGAGTGCACCAAGGCAAATCTCGAGCAGCGACAGAATCGCTTCTTTGTCCAAGGGGATCCCGGCGCCATCCTCGCAGTGGAGCTAGCTGCACCCACACGTGAAGGAGTCGCCGCCGTAGCCGCCCGGCTTGAAACCGAATTACGTGCTGCCGGCCTTGGTTATCACTATCCGGTTGTCTGGGGTCCGGACCAAAACCGTGTATGGAACTTGCGCAAAGCCGCATTGGGTCTGCTTTCGAACATACCGGGAGACGCCAAACCTGTCGCCGTCATAGAGGATACCGCGATCGATCCGACAGATCTTCCGGCGTTTGTGCAGGAGTTCGATAAAATTCTGAGTGGCCATGGCCTCTCCGCCGTGCATTATGCTCACGCCGGTTCGGGGGAATTGCATTTGCGGCCTATCCTGAACCTAAAGGATCAAGAACATCGCAGGCTCTTTCGCGTAGTTGGGACCGAGATCGCACAGTTGGTGAAGCGCTATGGCGGTTCACTAAGTGGCGAACACGGCGATGGTCGCCTGCGCGGCGAATTTCTGCCCTTAATGGTCGGCGAGAAGAACTATGCTCTCTTCTGCGCGATCAAACGCGCATGGGATCCCTCAGGTATCTTCAATCCGGGCAAAATCACCGACACGCCGCCGATGGACGTAAGCTTGCGCTACGAACCGAACCAGGCTGTGCGGGAATTTAAAACGGTCCTGAGATTCTCCGAAGCTCGGGGTATCTTGCGCGCCGCAGAGCAGTGCAACGGATCGGGCGACTGCCGCAAGTCCCATCTCATGGGCGGCACAATGTGTCCAAGCTACATGGCCACGCGCAACGAACGAGATACGACGCGCGCCCGCGCAAATATCTTGCGCGAGGTCCTTACCCATTCAACGAAGGCCAATCCTTTCGACAGTGCTGAGATCGGCCCCGTCATGGATCTCTGTCTTTCGTGCAAGGGTTGCAAGTCAGAGTGCCCGTCCAACGTCGACGTGGCTTGGCTTAAAGCAGAATGGCTTCAGCAACGCTACGATGCGCTCGGTGTTCCGATGCGCGCGCGCCTTATTGGCGGCTTCTCGCGCGCCATGGGTTTAGCTTCGATCGCGCCCGGAGTGTTTAATTTTTTGGTGACAAATACGGCGACTGCCAGTCTGTTTAAGAAGTTTGCGGGTTTTGCTCAGGAGCGTTCGATGCCTAAGCTCAATAAGATTCCGCTGCGCCGGTGGCACCAAATTCACGCAAATAAAAATGGCCCGTTTAGGAACGGACGCGTCTTTCTCTTTTGCGACGAGTTTACGAACTTCAATGACGAAGCTGTCGGCATCAAGGCCGTGCAGTTGCTCAACCGGCTTGGCTACGAGGTGGTCATTCCAAAGCACTTCGACAGCGGCCGCGCGCAAATTTCCAAAGGGCTGCTGCGCGATGCGCGAAGGTTAGCGATCCGCAATGTGGAATTGCTGAAGGATGTTGTTGCCCCTGAAACTTCTATCGTGGGAATCGAGCCCTCGGCCATCCTGGGTTTCCGGGACGAAGTACCGGATCTCGTTCCTGATCGTCTGGTTGAAGCAGCCAATGCGCTGGCGAAGCATGCGCTTTTGATCGACGAGTTCATTGCGCGCGAAGCTGACCAGGGCCGAATTCGGCGCGAGGCATTCACAAAAGAGAGTCGCAAAATCAAACTCCACGGTCACTGCCACCAAAAGTCGCTGGCGTCACTGACTCCCACAGTCAAGGCGCTTGAACTGCCCTTTAACTACGAGGTTCAAGTCATTCCATCGGGATGCTGCGGCATGGCCGGATCGTTCGGTTACGAAAAGGAACATTTCGACATATCAATGAAGATAGGCGGACTCGTACTCCTGCCAGCGGTGCGCTCGGCTCCGGCCGATACGATCATCGCTGCACCGGGCACGAGCTGCCGGCACCAAATCAAAGACGGCGTAGGGCGGATCGCGCATCATCCCGCAGAAATTCTGTACGACGCATTGGCGTAATTTCTCCGGTTGGTTGCGCGCCACGAGCGCGTGAGACAGAGGGAAAGAGGCTACACAACATCGTTAAAACAAGTTGCCTGCAAATTCATCAAAACCCTCGCAAAGATGAGCTCATTTAACCTGAAGCAACACGAAATCGCGGTTGAGGAAATCCACCGCAACCTTGCTCCCAGCGCCTTCTACGAGCATGCTATCCTCTACGAGAAGGATGCCCATATTGCCGAGAACGGCGCGCTCGTAGCCTACTCTGGCGTCAAAACCGGGCGTTCGCCCAAAGACAAACGCGTTGTGAAACAAAGCCCTTCGGAGGACGAGGTTTGGTGGGGGACGGTCAACATCCCGCTCGATCCGCGCGCATTTGCGATAAACCGGGAGCGCGCTCGCGATTACCTTAACACCCGCGAGCGCCTCTATTGTTTCGACGGATTCGCCGGGTGGGACCCAGAGTATCGAATTAAGATCCGTGTCATCTGTTCGCGGCCGTATCACGCGCTTTTCATGCATACTATGCTTATCCGGCCCAAGAAGGAGGAACTGGATAACTTCGGTGCGCCTGATTTCGTTATCTACAACGCCGGCGCGTTCCCCGCGAACCGCCTCACCGAGGGCATGGGTTCCAAGACCAGCGTCGATCTTAGCCTCGAAGACAAGGAACTCGTTATCCTTGGCACCGAATACGCCGGCGAAATGAAGAAAGGCGTGTTCACCGTAGTCAATTACTTCGCACCAAAAACCGGTGTGCTCTCAATGCACTGCTCGGCGACTGCGGACAAAGAATCAGAACGTTCCTCGCTTCTTTTTGGGTTGAGCGGTACCGGCAAAACCACGCTCTCAGCTGACCCGAAACGTCTTCTCATCGGAGATGACGAGCATTGCTGGAGCGACGAAGGCATCTTCAACATCGAAGGTGGCTGCTACGCGAAGGCCGTTAATCTAACGCCAGAGAACGAACCGGATATTTTCCAAGCGCTCCGCTTCGGCGCAGTGCTCGAGAACGTCGTGCTCGATGAAGACCGCCTGGTAGACTACAGCAATATCAGCATCACCGAAAACACCCGCGGCGCATATCCGATCGAATTCATCCACAATGCGAAGATTCCGTGCGTTGCGGGCCACCCGACTGATATTATTTTTCTGACCTGCGACGCATTCGGGGTGCTCCCGCCGGTGAGTTCGCTTTCGCCGGCCCAAGCGAGGTATCACTTCATCAGCGGCTACACGGCGAAAGTTGCCGGGACCGAGGTGGGAGTGAAGGAACCATCTGCGACGTTCTCGCCCTGTTTCGGGGGGCCGTTCCTCGTCTGGCATCCCAACAAATATGCTGAACTGCTCGCCGCGAAAATGAAACAGCACGGCACTCGTGTCTGGCTGGTAAACACTGGTTGGAGCGGCGGCGCGTATGGCACAGGCAAGCGCATCAAGCTCGCAAATACCCGCGCAATAGTCGATGCCATCCATAGCGGCGCCCTGGCAAAGAAGAAGACCGAACGCGACCCTGTGTTTGGCTTGGATGTAGTAACCCAATGTCCTCACGTCCCGAGCGAAATTCTGATTCCCCGCAATGTTTGGTCAGACAAAGCCGCCTACGAGGCGACGGCGAAGAAGCTAGCCAGTCTTTTTACCAAGAACTTTGCGGCCTATGAAAAGGGAGTGAGTCCAGAAGTAAAAGCTGCCGGCCCAAATTCGTAGGTTCAACGACTTGATGAAAAATGATTCGCCAATCGGTATACCCAGAATGAATGAAACGATAACCCTTCCAGAGAACCCAAGCATTGCCAAACGCGGGACCGTGCGGCTGACGACTGCACAGGCCCTTGTGCGCTACCTTTCTGGTTTGCGCACACGGGTTGAAGGTCCGCAGGGCGAAGAAATCGTGCCGCTTTTTGGCGGAGTCTTCGCAATCTTCGGTCACGGAAACGTCGCAGGCGTCGGGGAGGCCCTGTATCAGTATCGCGACCAGTTGCCTACGTATCGGGCGCAGAACGAACAGGCCATGGCCCATGCAGCGATCGCGTACTCGAAGGCGCACTTCCGTCGGCGGTTGATGGCGTGCACGACTTCCATAGGCCCCGGGGCGACGAACCTTCTTACGGCCGCCGCACTTGCTCATGTCAATCGTTTGCCTGTTCTCTTCCTTCCCGGAGACATCTTCATTTCCAGGGATCCTGACCCTGTGCTTCAGCAAGTCGAGGATTTCAGTGACGGCAATATTTCGGCCAACGACTGTTTCCGGCCAGTTTCGCGCTATTTCGATCGGATCCTCCAACCCTCCCAATTGATCACATCGCTTCCGCGCGCTGTGCTCACCTTGACTGATCCCGTGCTGTGCGGGCCGGCCACTCTTGCCCTGCCACAGGACGTGCAGGCTGCAGCTTTTGATTGTCCTGTTGAGTTTTTTGAGACCGGGGTCGTCGAGTTTCGGGCCGCAGCTCCCAGCGAGGGGGATCTGGCCGGGGCGGTGCGTGCGGTGATGGCGGCCAAGCGCCCTGTGATCATTGCCGGGGGAGGCGTGCTTTACGGAGGCGCCTGCGAGGCGCTGCGCGGGTTTGCCGAGCGCCACGGGGTCCCGGTCTGCGAGACGCAGGCGGGTAAGAGCTCTCTGCCGTGGGACCATCCTCTTCAGCTTGGCTCGGTGGGCGTAACTGGCTCTCCCGCGGCCAATGCGCTTGCCAGCGAGGCCGATTTGATCCTCGCCGTGGGCACCCGGCTGCAGGACTTTACTACCGGATCAAATTCGCTATTCCCCAAGGCCCGGCTGGTCTCTCTTAATGTGAATCCCTTTGACGCGACCAAAGCGCGCGGTATCCCACTCCAGGCTGATGCACGCCTCGGCTTGGAGGCTCTGAATAGAGCGCTGCCGCACTGGCAGGCCGAGCCCGCCTGGAGCGAACGGGCCAAAGCCGAGGCCGCAGCGTGGCGCTCGACGGTGGATCGTATCACTCAGCACCGCGATCTGAACGCGGGAGAATTGCCGTATGATGGCGAGGTGATAGGAGCCGTCCAGCGCTCGAGCCCGAAGTCTACTACGGACGACATCGTCGTATGCGCCGCTGGCACACTTCCGGCCGAATTGCACAAGCTCTGGCGCACTTCGACGCCCGGGGGCTATCACATGGAATACGGCTATTCATGCATGGGCTATGAAATCGCCGGAGGTCTGGGAGTCAAGATGGCCCGGCCCGATCGCGAGATCATCGTGATGGTGGGTGACGGCAGCTACCTCATGCTCAATAACGAGATCGCCACTTCGGTGATGCTCGACAAGAAGCTCATTATCGTGCTGCTCGACAATCGTGGCTACGGTTGCATCAACCGCCTTCAGCAGAGCTGTGGAGGGAAGCCCTTCAACAACATGTTGGAGGATTGCCTGCAGTTTGGCGAGGGCGCGCCCGATATTGATTTCGCCGCTAATGCGGCCTCCCTGGGCGCCCTTTCTGAGAAGGTGGCCAATATCGCTGAGTTGGAGGCTGCCCTCCAGCGGGCTCGCGCGGCCAATCGTACCTACCTTATCTGCATCGACACCGATGACACCCGCACCACCAAGGAAGGCGGCTGGTGGTGGGAAGTCGCAGTCCCCGAGGAATCTCCTGGCGAATCTGTCCGCCAAGCGCGCGCGGTTTACTTGCGCGGAAAGGAAAATCAGAAACGCTAAATGAGGAGAACTTCATGAATCTGCTCGTTAAACCCAAAAAGAACTCCCAAGAAATCGTCTCCGTAACTCCTCAATCGGCAGGTTGGCGTTATGTCAGTTTTTCTGCCCACCAATTGGCCCCCGGAGAGTCGCTTACTCTTTCTGACGATGCCAACGAGCAATGCGCGGTCGTTTTGAGCGGGAAGGTTTCCGCCAAGACCAGCGCCCTTGAGTGGAAGGAGATCGGGGGGCGCGAGAGCGTTTTTGAAGACGCTGCCCCATATGCAGTCTACGTGCCCCCGCGCACAAAACTCAATATTACCGCCAAGACCGGAGCTGAACTCGCGGTGGCTGGCTCCCCCGCAAAAGGTGAACTTCCCGCCCGGCTCATCGAGCCCGCCGCCATGCGCCGCAGCGCTCGCGGAAGAGGCGCCAATACGCGCTACGTCTGCGATATCCTGCCCCAGGATCAGCCCGCTGAATCCCTCCTTGTCGTCGAGGTCAAAACCCCAAGCGGAAACTCTTCAAGCTATCCTCCGCACAAACACGACGTGGACAACATTCCGGCAGAGAGTCTGCTCGAGGAAACCTACTACCATCGCATCGATCCGCCGCAGGGCTTCGTTTTCCAACGCGTCTACAGCGACTCGCGCGACATTGACCAGTCGATGGCTGTCGAGGACCGCGATGTCGTCCTCGTACCTCGTGGCTACCATCCGGTCGTCGTCCCGCACGGCTATCAGTCCTATTACTTCAACGTTATGGCAGGTCCCAAACGCGTCTGGCACTTTCACAACGACCCGGCTCACGAGTGGATTTTATCAACCGCTTGACCGAATCGTCGGGTCCAAACACAAATCAATAACCCGTTATGTCCAAAAACCCCTCTTATTAAAATGACAACATTCTCTTTGCAAGATCAGGACCTTTTTCGCCGCCAAGCCTACATTGGTGGGCATTGGTGTGATGCTGACAGTGGCGGGACGTTAGATGTCAACAATCCCGCAACCGGTGAGGTTTTGGGAACGGTGCCCATGATGGGCGCCAACGAAACGAGGCGTGCAATCGAGGCGGCGAAGGACGCTTTTGTTGACTGGCGCCGCAAACCTGCCAAGGAACGAAGTATTCTTCTCCGTCGGTGGCATGATTTGATCATGGCGAACGTCGAGGACCTGGGGGCGCTGATGACGGCGGAACAAGGTAAACCGGTGGCAGAAGCAAAGGGCGAGGTAACCTATGCCGCTTCCTTTATTGAGTGGTTCGCGGAGGAGGCCAAGCGGGTTTACGGAGACACCATTCCATCGCCCTGGAATGATCGCCGGCTGGTTGTGATTAAACAACCCATCGGGGTCTGTGCCGCCATGACTCCTTGGAATTTTCCAGCCGCAATGATCACACGAAAAGCCGGACCGGCGTTGGCTTCGGGTTGTACCATGGTTGCAAAACCCGCAAGTGCTACCCCGTTTTCGGCCTTGGCACTAGCGGTCTTGGCCGAACGCGCTGGTATTCCCGCTGGGGTATTTAATGTGTTAACCGGCAGCTCGAAAGCGATTGGTGGTGAAATGACCTCCAACTCGGACGTGCGCAAAGTCACCTTTACCGGCTCGACTGAGGTGGGTCGCTTGCTCATGAAGCAGAGCGCTGATACTATCAAAAAGCTTTCGCTGGAACTGGGAGGCAATGCGCCTTTTATCGTGTTCGACGATGCCGATCTGGATGCTGCAGTTGAAGGGGCCATTATTTCCAAATACCGCAATGCCGGTCAAACTTGCGTTTGCGCAAACAGGCTTTACGTCCAAGCCGGCGTTTATGATGCCTTTGCTCAGAAACTGGTCGCCGCGGTAAAAAAACTTAAAGTCGGCAACGGTTTCGAGTCGGGAGTACTCCAAGGTCCTTTGATCGACGAGGCCGCGGTGGAGAAGGTGGAGGAACACATTCAAGACGCCGTCTCACAAGGGGCCCGCGTTCTTCTTGGGGGCAAGCGGCATGCTCTTGGGCAAACCTTCTTCGAACCGACCGTGTTGGGGGATGTTACTCCGAAAATGAAAGTCGCTAGAGAAGAAACGTTCGGTCCCGTAGCGCCCCTTTTTCGTTTCCAGACCGACGAGCAAGCAATACAGATGGCCAACGATACAGAGTTTGGTCTCGCGAGTTACTTTTACAGTCGCGATATCGGCCGCATCTGGCGGGCGGCAGAGGGCCTTGAATGCGGCATGGTAGGCATCAATACGGGCTTAATCTCGAACGAAGTTGCACCGTTTGGCGGCGTGAAACAGTCGGGGCTCGGTCGTGAAGGTTCCCACTACGGCATCGAGGAATTCTTGGAAGTAAAATACCTCTGCTTGGGCGGGCTTGACAGGTGAAGTTGAGGGGTTCGGACTGCTTGGTATTTATCTACCACATTTTCAAAACCATGGCGCTAAGGTCCGCGTCAGATGTCAGCGGCTCGATTGCAGACTTTGCGCACAGGAAGATGCGGACTTTTCCCGGCGCGGCGTGGTGCCAGACTTGAAGCAGGAGCGGGATCTGCGGCCCGCGCGAGAGCCCATGTGTGACCGAGCCGCACGCGTGCGACCTGGACAGGAGAGAACTGAGCGTAACGGTCGGGAGCGGGCCATGGGTCCAGCTTGTGTTACAAGGTCGAGAAATGATGCGGTCGGGGGAGGATTGTAGAGTGTTACTGAGCGTTTCGTATGACAAGCGGCGGCTCAAAAAGGTTCAATCGTGAATGGTAAAAGTGTCCAAGCACATTAATTGAGGATTGATCCAAATTCTCGCATAAGTCACTCAGTCTGAGCAAACTGCCTCGCATGGATTCGAACCATGACAAAGTGATCCAGAGTCA
>JBEEIB010000189.1:0-43898 GCA_041167675.1 Verrucomicrobiota bacterium | reverse complement strand
AGTTGCTCGATGGAGATTCCCAGAAGCTGGTCAACCTCGCCACGTCCGCTAGCCATTGGAAATAGCGGAATTTTGAGCGGTTTTTCGGACAACATTTCAAGATCGCAAGGCCGGTCAGATGATCGACCGACTTTAGAAGGCGTGCAAACGTTCGATCCTATCGCGAAGTAAACCAGAGTACGAGACCGGCAAGGAAAAGCGCAACCGGCATGACGAAGATGCCCGCCTTCAAAAAAGCCCACCCGCTGACTCTCAGGTTCTCCCGTCGCAGGGCGATGAGCCAGAGAATCGTTGCCAAGGATCCGGTCACCGAGAGGTTTGGACCAAGATCGATCCCAATCAGCATCGCGTAGGCCAGCTTGCTGATCCCAACAGAGGTATGGAGCGCGCTGGCTCCGATAAGACCGACTGGAAGGTTGTTAAGGAGATTCGAGACTGCGGCAAAGCCAAAAGCCGTCGCGAGATTCGCCGCAAGTGGTGGCCATTCCGCCAGCTGGTCGAGAAGGTTTCGGGCAAGATGAAGACCACCGGCCGAATCCAACGCATCGACGATTACGAACAGACCCGCTACCAGCGGCAATACGCTCCATGACACGCCGCGTCCTACCGCGAGTGGCGCCTGGCGGTCCCATAGCGCGATGAACAGAGTAATGGCCAGCGCCGTGAGGCACGTTGGTATCCCAAGAGATTTATCGGTGGCCGAGCAGAACAAGAGCACTCCGGCGGTTGTAATGATACCGAGCACAGTCGACTTACCGGCGACCGAAAGCCGAATATCTTCGAGAACATTAGGGATCTCGCCTTGAAGTTCCTTCCGGAAAAGACTGCGGAGAGCGAGGTAAGTCCCGAGAATCGCGGCACCGGCCGGAAGAAGAAATATTCGCAACCAAGGAACCAATGCCGGAAGGTTATTGCCGAATACAACGAGATTAGCCGGATTTGAAATCGGTAATACGAAGCTCGCGGCGTTCGCGATGAAAGCGCAAGCGAACAGATAGGGTAAAGGATTCCCTTTCGTCCGCTTTACTACCGCATAAACGGCCGGGGTCAGTACCACGGCGGTCGCATCGTTCGATAAAACCGTGGTTACCACGATTCCTATCAGATAGATCAAAACGAAGAGTCGCCTGCGAGATCCCGCGGCAGCTCGCAAAGCGATGCTGGCGAGCCAATCGAAGACGCCTTCCCGCCGGGCCAGCTCTGCGAGAATCATCATTCCCGTAAGAAACAGATATACATCGTATCCTTTTGTGACAGCGCCTAACGCTTCGGTAACGGACACCAGACGCAAGGCAAGCAGCAAGCTCGCACCCAAGCAGGCCCAAACGGCTTCTGGGATTCGCCTCGGCCTGGCGAACATCGCGGCAACGGTCGACGCGGCGATGGTCCAGGTCACCAGAGGAGCGGGTAATAGACCAAGAAACATAGAAAAATAACTTTTTAAATTTTGGATCGGATTACTGGTCAGCGAGATGCTTGGATAAGCAACCTGCATAGAGCAGATGGCTGATTTTCGCGCGGTCCGAATGCAGTCGTCGGTGACAACGGACGATAGAAGTCGGCGCGAGAAGATCGCCGACTAGGACTCTTCCTCGCGAACCCTTCTGTCTTCCGGATGCCGTTTCGGTTTTACCGGAGGCGGCTCGACTAGAGCAAGCGCGTCGGCTGAGGGACCAATCATCGCTGCGGCGATCGCTTGCCCGAAATCGTTTGCTGTTCCGAAGCCGACCGCTGCGAGCAGTTGGCCTTCTCGAAGGAGCCGTGCGAACTGCCGGCCCGCGTGCGGTGGAAAATGGAGAATGGTGCCATCCTCGAAGATGACTCCGTCAATCTCACCGTGCGGATTCCGTTTGATTACTCGGATTGTGCCCACAACGCTCAGAGGCTGAAGCGCGCCAATGGCACCGGCCCGTTCGGGCGGGGTCGGTTTGATCTCACGGATCGCGCGCCCTGTCACTGGATTCGCGATCACATGGCCTTTGAGCAATTTGTCTGCTTCGAGATAGCCATTGGCCCGAACACGTTCCTTCGGCTTAATCACCTGGATCAGCTCTCGCGCGAGATGCGGCGGGAATTTGATCACCATACGGCCGTCCAGCAAAAAGCCGTCGACTTCGCCGCGTGGGTTGAGGAGGTATTGCGAAACTGTGCCTTCCAGCTCCGTTGGGAAAGGCATCTTGCCGAGCGGATGCGCACCGCTCCTGAATTCGTCTTTCATTTTTGTATCCTGTTTTTGGTAAGGCCGATTCTGCGGCCAAGTAATAAGATACACAGATTTCACACCAATGCACGCCGGGGTTGAGCTTCAGGACCGGACAAGCCGTATCCCCACCAAATCGCAATGCAAAAAATTCGGAGCGTTAGGTGCATTCACTATCACGATACGTGATAGGTCTTCATAACAAACGACGTTACAAGGCAGTTCTTCCGACCTTAGGTTGGAGCAGAAAAGCGGTCGAAGGAGCACAGTGGGAACTCGGCGCGGTCGGTAATGCCAAGTGGACCGGTGTGTCCCTGCGAGCTTTGCTAGAGCGTGCCGGAATGGAAGACGAGGCTTGTGAGATCGTACTCGAAGGAGCTGACCGAGGAACGCCGAAAGAAAAACCTATACCTTCGGGTCCGATCTCGTTTGCACGTGCTTGCCTGGAATTCCCACGACGGTTCGATTAGGCTGTCCGCTGAAGACGTCACCAACCTGCGCGATACATTCTCATGAATCCGGCTACTCCCTCGGACGTACTATGGCAAGCCCCGGAAGCTCTCCGGCTCACTAGCAACCTGCTTCGGTACCAAACCTGGCTAGCGGAAAGCTCTGGTCGTATTTTTCCGACTTACGACGATCTCTATCGCTGGTCGATAACCGATCTCGGACTATTTTGGCGTTCGATTGCCGACTTTTTTGAGGTGAAGTTTCATACTGAACCCGACGATCTACTGGTCGGTAATAGTCCTTATGGAGCGAAGTGGTTTCCCGGAGCGACGCTCAACTACGCGGAACGGCTGGTCGACGGACTAAAGAGAACGGGTTCGAGTCCGGCCATCCTCTTTCGTGGTGAATCCCAGAGTGGGTTCGAACGGCAAGAGCTCACGGGAACAGACGTGGTTAAGGCAGTAGCCAGAGCGGCCAATGCTCTCCGTGCCGCCGGCGTGCGGAAGGGCGATCGCATCGCTGGCTTTCTCTCCAATCGGCCCGAGACCGTGATCGCCTGCCTGGCTTGCGCCAGTGTCGGCGCGATTTGGTCCAATTCGCCACCCGAGTTAGCGAGTAATGGAGTAGTTGAGAGACTTCGACAGATCGAGCCGAAACTGCTACTGGCCACCACCGGTTATTACTACGGAGGGAAATACTTTGATCGTCGAGAAACGATCAGCGAAATCGTTCATCAACTGCCTTCCCTCGAGCGGGTCATTTCGATCGGAGCGGAACGAGAATTCGATTTGTCTAAACTGCCGATTCCAGCGGAGGATTGGGCCGATTGGCTCAAAGTAGCGGAGCCCGAGCCAGCTATCGTTTTCGAACCGGTTCCGTTTGAACATCCGCTCTGGATTCTCTACTCCTCGGGAACTACCGGAATTCCGAAGCCGATTGTGCATGGGCACGGAGGAATGCTGTTGGAACATCTCAAAGCATTGTCGCTCCATCTCGATCTACGGAAAGGTGACAAATATTTCTGGTTCACCACCGCTGGCTGGATGATGTGGAATTTCCTCATCTCCGGAGTAGCCTTGCAGACTTGTATCGTTCTTTATGACGGAAGTCCGAAGTATCCCGATCTTTCGGTTCTCTGGCGCTTTGTCGACGAAGAAGCAATCGACTACTTCGGAACCAGCGCTCCTTTCCTGTTGGCCTGTGCCAAGGCTGGTTTGCGCCCTGGACAACAATTCAAATTATCAAAACTCCGCGGGATCGGTTCGACCGGCGCGCCACTACCGCCAGAAGGTTTTGATTGGGTATACCAGCAAGTGAAGCCGGATGTTTGCCTCGGATCGGCAAGCGGCGGCACAGATGCCTGCACTGCTTTTATCCTCTCCAATCCTTGGTTACCGGTGCGAAGAGGTAAGCTCCAATGCCGCGGACTAGGTGCGAAGATTGAAGCTTGGGACGACGGTGGTCGTTCCATTTCCGATGCGGTTGGCGAATTAGTGATTACCGCGCCCTTCCCTTGCCTCCCGGTCTTTTTTTGGAATGACCACGACGGAAACCGTTTTAGGTCGAGCTACTTTGATCACTATCCAGGTATTTGGAGACATGGGGATTGGATCGAGATCTGCGGCGCTGACGGCCAGTGCGTCATCTATGGCCGATCGGATTCCACCCTCAATCGTGGAGGCGTGCGAATGGGAACCAGCGAATTCTATCGCGTGGTCGAAGCTGTGCCGGAGATAGTGGAATCATTGGTTATCGACACGACCGGATATAAAGTAGGGGAGAGTAGTTGCCCCGATAAGCTATTGCTATTCGTTGTCTTGCGGGAAGCTTATCAATTTGATGATTCTCTCCGCCAAAAAATAAAGGACCGGATTCGACAAGATTTATCACCAAGGTACGTTCCGGATGAAATATTCGCCGTGACCGAGATTCCTCACACCCTGAATGGGAAGAAACTCGAGGTTCCCGTGAAGCGCCTGTTCCAGGGCCTTCCGCTTGATCGGGCAGTCAGTAAGGAAGCAGTCGGCAACTTTAATGCGATGCAGCCTTTCGTGGAGTTGGCGCAGTCGTTTGCAAGTGGTCGCTGAAAGAACGCGCATTTTCCGGCCGAAATCCTCCGGATGGAACCACCCTGATGCCCTGGATCATTCCCGGGCGCCGCAAGCGGCGCGCCCTCCGAGCGTTGGACAAGCATCGTCCGTGTTCGTCTGCGATAAGCGTGGCCGCACAAGGGGTTCGAAACGCGGCCATCGCTCGATTGGCTAACCGCCTCTAAAGTATCGACCGATTACGAGCCAAACAACTGACGCCAGTTATCGTCGGTTTCGAGCAGATGCTTATCAATGTCCTTTGTGAACTCTTCCTTCGCGGCCATGGTGCTGCAAAAATAGAGCTTCCCTTTATAAATATAGAATACGTTGGGATCGCCATTCTTTAACTTGCCTTTTCTCAGACTATTGGCGCAGTAGCCGCCGTAAGTAGGCGCGTATTTGCTCGGGCTTTTGTCGAATTCTTTTTTGTCATCAGCGGACGCAAAGTAGAACTTGGCGCCTTGGTAGACGCTCTGGTATTTCGGCGAACCTTTTACCGGTTTATTTTGCTTAAAGTAGGCGACGGGATCGTAGCCTTGGATTGCGACTCCGTTCGCATCTACCGCAATTTTCGATTTTTTCGCTTCAGCGAAAACAGAGAATCCATGGCTGACCGGTCGTTGCGCCTGTCGAACTGAATAGGCGGAAGCTGACGTTGCAATGAGAGCAACCAACAGGGGTAGGATCGTTTTCATTGTTTTTTTATGTTCATCGTTCCTCTGATGTCCATCGCTCTCCTGGGTAACAGATCGCCTAGTGACGTGTCCAGCCAGGAACCGAATGATCTCCGGCTTGCTCCATTGCTTATTTGGCTTAGGTGAGGCTTATGAGAGCCACCTTCCTCGGACACGCGGCGGTCTACCTGGAATTTGAAAACATCCGTATTGCAATCGATCCATTTTTGACCGGCAATCCAAAAGCGGCCCTGAAGGCCGAGCAGATCTCCCCTGAATATATCGTTTTGACCCACGGTCACAGCGATCATGTGGGTGACACTTTGGGAATCGCGAAAAGATGCGGATCTACGGTGATCGCCACCTTTGAACTTGGCACCTGGCTGGGAAAACAGGGTGCCAAGGTCTCGCCGCAAAATCACGGTGGCTGGTGCAAGTATCCCTTCGGACGGATAAAATTCACTCCGGCGTTTCACAGTTCGTCTTTTATTGGTGAAGACGGCATACCGATTTATTTAGGAGAGCCCGCCGGCGTAATCATAGAGGCGAACGGCAAGTGTATTTTTCACGCCGGTGATACCGCACTATTTTCTGATCTACGTTTGATCGGCGACGATGTCCCCATTGACCTCGCGTTTTTGCCGATAGGCGAACATTTCGTAATGGGACCAAAGGATGCCGCAAAAGCCGTAGAGTTCCTGCACCCGAAAGCTGTAGTGCCGATTCACTACGGGACTTTCCCCCCGCTTTTTGGTGACCCGAAAGAATTTGCGCGTCTGGCGGAAGGGAAAGGGGCGAAGATCCACGTTCTGGCGTCGGGTGAGAGCGTGGAAGTCTAATAAGAGGCGATGCTTCAGCCCCACGGACGCAATGCTGCTGCCTGGGGGAACGTCTTGTTGATGGCTGGCAAACTCAGATCCGCAGTCTCCCAGGAGGATCAGGCTACGAATCTCCGAACTGACGTGCGGCTCATGCACCCGCATTGCTTTCGGACCAAAAGTTGAAGCCGATTGGTGAGGGAAACTTCCTTCCTTTCCCGAGAAACGAGGAAGATTTTTTCCGAAAATCGCTTGACTGCGTCTGTTTCGTTTCTATATCAGAACGAAAGCAAACGAAAGGCGTTCCATCATGAGTTTCTCCCGCTCGTTCCCACCACCGAGCCATTGCTGCTCTCGGCACAACTTACCACAGCCTCTGCTCATGCTCTATTCCAAGGAGGTCGCCCTATGGATCGTGTAACTCGGTTTACCACCGGCCAGGCGCTCGTCCGTTTCCTCGCCAATCAATACCTCGAATGCGATGGCAAACGCCACCGTTTCATTCAAGCCTTCTGGGGCATCTTTGGCCATGGAAACGTCGGCGGCTTAGGCCAGGGCCTGGCGGAATTAGCCAGCGCAGAGGGTTTTAAATTCTACCGGCCGCAAAATGAGCAGGCCATGGTGCACGTCGCAGCCGCGTACGCCAAACAACGCAACCGTCGAGCAACCTTCGCCTGCACCACTTCGATCGGACCTGGCGCAACCAATCTGTTGACCGGAGCTGCCGCTGCTACAGTAAATCGGTTGCCGGTTTTGCTATTGCCGAGCGACTACTTCGCCAATCGCATTCCCGATCCGGTATTGCAGCAACTTGAGCATCCCTCGGAACACGATGTCAGTGTGAACGATGCTTTTCGGCCAGTTTCGCGCTTTTTCGATCGAATCAGTCGCCCGGAACAATTGATTGCTAGTTTGCCGGAAGCTTTTCGAATCCTGACCGATCCGGCGGAGACCGGTGCGGTGACCATTGCGCTGCCCGAAGATGTGCAAACCGAAGCATACGATTATCCATCCGCGCTTTTTGAAGAACGCACCTGGCACCTGCGCCGTCCATTGCCAGAACCGGAACTGGTTGAGGCAGCGGTGCGATTGATCGCCGGTGCCAAAAAACCGCTGATTATTTCTGGCGGCGGTACCATTTACTCGGAAGCGACTGAAGAGCTGCGACGTTTCGTCGAAGAATTTGGAATTCCGGTTACCGAGACTCAGGCAGGGAAAGGAGTTCTAAACTGGAATCATCCAATGAACGCCGGTCCTATCGGATCGAACGGTTCTACCGCGGCCAATCGATTGGCGCATGAGGCGGATCTGATTATCAACCTGGGCACCCGGCTGAGTGATTTTACGACGGCCTCGAAATCCGCATTCCAAAATCCTTCCGTCCGATTCATCGGAATCAATGTCGCCTCGATGGACGTGCATAAACTGCAAGCCCTTCCGCTCGTGGCCGACGTGAAACGCGCGCTGACTGCGTTGCATGCAGCTCTGAAGGAGAGCGGATATCGGGGTTCGGCTCAAGACTATCGAGACCAGGTCAACGCCCAGAAACGGGAGTGGGATGCTTTGGTAACTGATCTGCGCACGGTTGAAGCCGATGCTCCCGGTAAGCTGGCCGAGACCGCAGTGATTGGGCTAGTGAATGAGAGCTTCGGCGGAAAAGCTACGGTTGTCTGTGCGGCCGGGGGATTACCGGGAGAGCTTTTGCGGCTATGGCGCCCAGAAGATCCCAAAGCCTATCATCTGGAATACGGTTATTCTTGCATGGGTTACGAGATCGCCGGAGGTCTCGGCGTCAAGCTGGCTGATCCGGAACGCGAGGTGGTGGTAATGGTGGGAGACGGCTCCTATCTCATGATGAACTCCGAGATTGTGACCGCGGTCGCTGAAGGTATTCGGCTAACCATCGTGCTGGTAGATAATCACGGGTACCAGTGCATTCTCGGCTTGCAGCGAGCTGTCGGCGTAGCTGATTTCGGCAACGAGTTGCGATTCCGCGGTAACGGAGAGGCTGCTCCCACTGGGTCCTATGTTCCGGTTGATTTTCAAAAGCATGCTGAATCGATGGGCGCTCAAGCGTTCTTTGCGACGACCGCGGCCGAAGTGAAGGAAGCGCTCGCCCAGGCCCGTCAATCCGATCGCATCGCCGTCGTTGTTGTGCCGGTTGATCCGGAGTCCCGCATGCCTGGCCTGGGAACCTGGTGGGATGTGCCGGTGGCCGAGGTCAGCGCGGAAGAAGGAACGCGCAAGAAACGGGAGCTGTACGAAGCGGCAGCCAGGAATCAGCGTCCGGTGATCGCATGAGAATCGCCACCGCTCCGGTCAATTGGAATAACGCCGACGTCACTGACTATCGGCCCTGGACTCCTTATCCGGCACTGCTCGATGAAATGGTTGCCGCCGGATATACGGCCACGGAATGGGGAATGAATATGGAGAAAAATGCGGCTCGTTTACGCGACGATTTGCATGCTCGGAATCTGAGACCGCTCGGCGGCTTCGTTGGTCTCGAGTTGCGGAATCCCGATAAGAGTGCCGCTGAAGTTCAGCGTGGAATCGAGCTAGCCACTTTCTTCCGCGATATCGGAGCAACCTATCTGATCGTGGCGGACTCGGGTGATCCGCGGCGTCGGTCGGAGGCGGGTCACGTAAATCCAGCCGGCGAGCTAAACGATGAGCAATGGCGCTCGCTCGGCGACGGTTTAAATGAATTGGGAAATCGCCTTGCTCCGGAGGGAGTGAAGGTTGTTTTCCATAACCACGTTGGTACTTACGTAGAAACCCAGGACGAAACCGCCCGGCTGTTGGATGAGACCGATCCGCAACTGGTAAGCTGGTGTTTTGATTGTGGGCATCTGGCCTACGGCGGGGGTGACAACTTAGAGATGCTCGAGCGCTATGGTAACCGCATTGGTTACGTACATATCAAAGACTTGGACCAATCGATCTTGGAGCAAGCGAAAACCCATGGTTGGAGCTTCGCCCAAGCTTTGCAGTCGTACATTTTTGCGCCGCTGGGTCAGGGAGCTGCTCGAATCCCAGAGGTAGTTGAAAAATTGAGATTGGCTGATTACGACGGCTGGCTGGTGATCGAGCAGGATACGACTTCCGTCGATCCAACCGAAACGGCGCGAAAGAACCGAGAATATCTCGAGGGCTTGCTGGCCCAACTCCCCCCTGATGTCCAAGGTGGCGTCACCGCGGAGCATTCGGACTCGAACCGGTAAGCGAACCGAAATCCAACAAACTATTCATATGACCGACTCTACTGATTTTGCTGAACTGACATCATTAGCCCGGCGAGGTCGCTGGCATGTCCTGCAAACCGTGTCTGCCAGCGGAGCGGGTCATGTCGGCGGTCCGATGTCGGCGATGGACTTACTGATTGCTCTCTTTTTTCGAGTTATGGCGGTTCGGCCAGAAGAACCGCACTGGCCCGATCGGGATCGATTCATTATGTCGAAGGGTCACGCGGCGATCGGTCTCTACACCGCAATGGCGCTTCGCGGCTTTTTCCCGGTCGAAGAATTAAAGACATTCGATAAAGGAAATTCGCGGCTCCAGGGTCATCCCGATATGACCAAACTACCCGGCGTGGAGACTTCAACCGGATCACTCGGAATGGGATTATCGGTTGGACTCGGGTTCGCGATTGGTGCTCAAAGAAAAGGTTTGGGTTTTCAAACGTTCGTCCTGATTGGCGATGGCGAGCTACAGGAAGGAATGATCTGGGAAGCATTGCACGTCGCCCCACGATACCAAGTTGCTAACCTGACTGCCATTCTCGATTGGAATGGATTGCAACAGTTTGGTTGGCTGCACGAGGCGGGCGCAACTGGGCGGGGAGATCGGCGGGATCCGTGGTTCGGAGTCGACCTTCCGGCGGTCCTGCGCGGCCTGGGTTGGCGCGTAGTCGAAATCAATGGTCACGATTTTGGAGAAATCATCCCAGCACTGCAGTCAACAAAGGCTCGAGACCGGATCGGGCAGCCAACCATCATTCTCGCTCGTACGGTGAAGGGGAAAGGACTCTCATTCACCGAGGGAAAATTTGAATGGCACGCCAAGGTAGCCGGAAGCAACGAACTCGAGATCGCTCGACGCGAGCTTGAAATAGAGGAGGTCGCAAAGTGAAAGCGCTGCGCGACGTATTTGGTGATACCCTGAGCGAGCTCGCTCGGCAAAACCCTTCCATTGTGGTTCTGGATGCGGATTTGGCTAACTCGACGAAAGCCGACAAATTTGCGCAAGCACATCCCGACCGTTTTTTGGAAATGGGAATAGCGGAACAGAACATGGTGGGCACTGCCGTTGGAATGGCGGCCCTTGGATTTGTTCCCTGGCTTTCTTCGTTCACCATTTTTTTCACGCATCGAGCGCTTGACCCGGTACGAATGTTGGTCGCGCAGACACACGCGAACGTAAAGATCGGTGCCGCTTATTCCGGTTTATTGACCGGGTACACCGGGAAGACCCACCAGGATGTGGAGGATCTTGCCATCATGCGCGCGATGCCCGGAATGACAGTGCTTGCCCCGGCGGACGAATTCGAATGCGCGGCAATGATCCGGTGGGCCACCGAGTATGTCGGACCAGTTTATCTGCGTTTGACGCGCGATCCAGGCCCAGCCGTTTTCGGACCAGACTACCATTTTGTACCCGGGTCGGTGCACCAGCTGCACGAAGGGTCCGATTTGTTAATGATCTCAACTGGAACCCAGTCTCCTCGGTGCGTGGAAGCGGCACAGGAGCTGAAAAAAGAGGGGATTTCGGCTGCCGTTCTCCATGTCCCTACGATCAAACCGGTCCAGCCACGGGATCTCTTAAGTTTTTGCGAGAAGTTTGATCTGGTATTCACGGTGGAGGAGCATAGCCGCCTCGGCGGCCTCGGCGGATTGGTTACCGAAATACTTTCGGAGCATTCGCCGCGACGCGTAGTGCGTCTCGGGCTCCAAGATGAATGGGGAGAGTCTGCGCCGAATGACTTTTTGCTCGACAAATATCGATTGTCCGCTCGGCGAGTTGCGGAACAAATCGTTTCGAAACGAAAGCAGATACGATGAGTGACGTTAAACTTCGTGTGGCTTTGCTTGGTGCCGGCCGAATCGGTCAAGAACATAGTCGAACTTTGATTGCCGACCCGCGAGTGCAAGTGGTCGCAGTATGCGATCCGCGGTTAGGAGTGGCGCGGCAGATGGCCGCCACGATCCCGGGAGCGACTGCGACCGATGAGAGTCGGGAGATTTTATCTTC
Source organism: Verrucomicrobiota bacterium (assembly GCA_041167675.1). Classification (GTDB taxonomy): domain Bacteria; phylum Verrucomicrobiota; class Verrucomicrobiia; order Chthoniobacterales; family JAFAMB01; genus DASTDH01. The sequence continues at coordinate 32,416 of JBEEIB010000189.1, read as the reverse complement.
CGGCGGAGTGGACGCGATCATCATTTGTACTCCGACCGACACTCACGCGGAGCTGATCGAAGAGGGAGCTCACGCCCATAAAGCTGTCTTCTGCGAAAAACCGGTCGCTCTTGATTTGCAACGCACGAAACAGGCCCTCCAGGTTGTTGAGGAAAGCGGTGTCCCATTTCAAATCGGATTCCAGCGACGATTTGATTCCGGCTATGCGGAAGCTCGGAAAAGAATTAGCCAAGGATTGTTGGGTCGCATTGATCAGTTTCGGGCAGTCGGTCGCGATCCAGATCCACCGCCCAAAGAGTACCTAGCAAAGAGCGGTGGGCTTTTCCTGGACCAGGCGATTCACGAGTTCGATCTCGCCCGATTTCTGGTTGGAGAAGTGCAGTCGGTATTCGCGGCCGGAGTTGTTCGCTTTAGTCAGGATGCGGCGGAATTGGGAGATGTTGATACCGCAACGACGATTTTGAGTTTTGAAAATGGGGCGCTCGGAGTCATCGAGAATTCGCGGCGTGCCGTTTACGGATACGACATCGTCACCGAGGTGTTCGGCGAAGCGGGCAAGCTGGTCGTGCAAGCGGAACGAAAAACTCCGCTGCGCTTTTTTCGGGAAGGTGGTTCGGAACAAGATCATCATCATTTCTTTATGGATCGTTTCCGCGATGCGTTTCGCGCAGAGCTGGAGGCTTTTTTTACCGCGGTGTTAGAACGAAAAAAACCTACTCCCGGCGCGCCGGATGCGTTGGGCGCTTTGCGGATCGGGTTGGCCGCTACCAGAAGCCAAAAGCTCGGGCGAGTCGTGAAACTCGAAGAGATTGATTAGAGATAATGGGAATGAAGAATGCCCAGTCACGATCGGAAACGGGTCTAGGCAACCCACGACACGGCCTACCGCCCCGCGAATACTCACTTTCGAGGAGGAGGACGATTAGATCCGCTTCGATGTACAAAGGAACACACTGAATGAAAACTAGTTCCACCATCGGTGTGGCATTCCTTGGCGTTGGTCGCATGGGCGAAACCCACCTTCGCAATTTGGGTGGTTTGTCCGACGTTCAAGTAATCGTCGTTGCTGATGCAAATTTGCAATCGGCCGAATATGGTAAGCGGCTTTCTGGAGCGGAAATCGCCACCACTGACATTGAACAGGCCATCAATCATCCTTCGGTCGACGCCGTTGTAATTGTAACTCCAACCGATACACATGCCCGGTTAATCGAACTGGCGATACGAGCCGGTAAAGCAGTCTTTAGCGAAAAGCCAATCGCTTTGGATCTCACCGAAACCAAGAGAGTGGTCGACCTTATTGGCCAATCAGGGGCGCAGGTTCAACTCGGGTTTATGCGCCGGTATGATCCGGGTTACATTTCGGCCAAACAACGAATCGATGCCGGAGAACTCGGTCGGATCGAAACGTTTCGAGCGCTTAGTCGAGATACTTATCCGCCGAGTCTCAAATTTCTTCGACAGAGCGGCGGACTCTTTCTCGATATGGCGGTTCACGATCTTGATCTGGCTCGTTTTCTGGTTGGCGAAGTAGAGGAAGTCCATGCCTGGGGCACGGTGTTAATCGACTCACGGTTTGCTGAGGCGGATGATGCCGACACTGCCGTAGCATTCTTACGTTTTGTCAATGGAGCCTTTGGAGTGGTGGAAACGTCCCGCCGTTCTAATTGGGGCTACGATATCCGGACGGAGGTCGCGGGAGCGGAAGGAAAAGTAGTAGTCGAAGGTGTGCAGAAGACTCCGGTAATTTTTTCCCGCAATTTCGCGGGGACTTTTGACCACTTCGAGAACTTTCCCGATCGGTTCGCGGCCGGGTACCGGCTCGAGCTGGAAGCATTTTTCAAGGCGCTGCAGAATGGTCAGATTCCGACTCCCGGCGCGGAAGAAGCATTGGAAACGTTGCGATTGGCAGTCGCGGCCACGCGCAGTTGGCGAGAAAAGCGTCCAGTGAAGCTTTCGGAGATTACTGCATGAAACGCCACTATCGACCCGGCCTAGGCAACCGAACCCGAATTGAGATCACTCCGGAAACGGCTGGTTGGAAGTATCTCTCCTTTCGAGTAGTGGCCCTCGATGCCGAGGGCAGCGAAGAACTCGATACCGGGGCCAACGAGGTGGTGGTTGTGCCATTATCCGGAAAGGGAATCTGTTCTTTTGCAGATCAGGACCATCCATTCCAGCGGAGCAGCGTTTTCGCCGGACCCACTGATATTTTCTATTTGCCGCCCAAGACTCCGTACACAATCAAAGCGAACGAACCAGCGGAGTTGGCGATCGGCGGTGCGCCGGCAGAAGGTCGGCTACCAGCTCGGGTGATTCGCCGCTCCGAAATTTCGGTCGGCGTCCGCGGTGACGCTAACGTTAAACGCAGCGTTAGCGCACTGGCGGATTCGGATCAGCTGACCGAAAGACTAACCGTTTATGAGATTCACACTCCGAGCGGCAATTGGTCGAGCTTCCCACCGCATCGACACGACACTCGCGATCGCTCGTCTTACCACGAAGAAACTTATTATTACCGATTTCAACCAAAGAACGGGTTTGCCATCCAGCGGATCTATACCCGGGATACCGAGCTTGATGTTGCGCTACCGGTGCAAGATGGCGACCTCGTATTAATTCACGAAGGCTACCATCCGGTGGTCAAGGCTCCGGGCACCAATGCCTACTATCTTAATTTTTTGGCCGGTGATGTTCGACTTATCTCGGCCGTAAACGACCCGGAATACGATTGGATCGCAACAAATTGGACCGGCAACCCAATCACCGTTCCGATCGGAGCTAAGTAGCGGTTCTGCGCGATAACTGTGGACGAATTAGCGATGACGGCTGAAGCGAGACGTCGAAAGATCCTGCAACTGCTGGAGGAAGCAGGAACAGTCAAGGTCGAAGAGCTTTCCGATCGCTTCATGGTTAGCCAGGTTACAATCCGTAAGGATCTGAGCGATCTGGAGCAACAGGGGCTTTTGCAGCGGACGTATGGAGGCGCGGTTTTTTCGCACCGAAGTCGATTTAACATCTCCTTCATCGAAAAGGTGAATTTGCAGGCGGCCCAAAAAGAAGCGATCGCTCGAACCGCACTGGAGTACATTCATGAGGGTGACACGATCATTCTCGACGCCGGCAGCACCACCCTTTCTTTGGCGTCGGCCTTGGTTGGCAAATTCCAGTCGCTCTACGTCATTACCAGCTCGGTCCCGGCTGCACTGGAGTTGACTCGGGCTGGCTACGAGTTGCTGCTCGTGGGCGGACAGGTTCGCAATTACAGCCTAGCGCTCATCGGCGAAGCGGCCGTTCGAACATTAGAATGTTACCACGCGGACCGAGCTTTTTTGGGATCTTCCGGTACCACGATGACCCATGGGCACAGCACGCCGAATCCATTGGATGCAGAGGTCAAGCGCGCGATGATCCGCTCTGCTGACGAGGCTTATGTGCTAACCGATGCGTCGAAATTCGGACACGCTTGTCTGGCTACCTACGCGCGACTTGATGAAGTTGCGCTGATCATTACGGATCCAGATATCCCCGTCCATTTCGTGAAGACTTTTACGGAAAGAGGGATTCCTTATCGCCTGGCCGGTTCTGATTCCGGTCAATCGTCGGAAGCCTCTTTGGCCGAGGCTGTCTAGCCGCAGCTCATTCCATCACCAGTCTAACCCCCAACAGAACACAATGATAAAACTAACTAAACTGCGTTTATTCGCAGTATTTGCCCTCGCCGTCTCGGCGATTCCATTCTCGGCACACGCCCAGAAAAAACCACACATAATAGTCGTTACCCATGGCCAAGTCTCCGACTCCTTTTGGGTCGTAGTGAAAAACGGCGTCGAGGCGGCGGCCAAGGAGACAAACAGTACTGTCGAATATCGGGCACCGGAAAAATTCGACATGGTTGCCTTGTCGCAATTAATCGATGCCGGGGTTGCCTCGAAACCTGACGGTTTGATCGTGTCGATCCCGGATGCGTCTGCCTTGAGTAAATCAATCCAGGCGGCGGTCGCTGCCAAGATCCCGGTGATTTCGATTAATTCCGGCTCGGATGTTTCCAAGAAGCTGGGTTGTCTACTCCACGTCGGACAAGAAGAAGAACTCGCCGGTCAAAGAGCGGGGGAACGTATGAAGGCAGAGGGTGTCAAGAAAGCAGCGGTGATTAACCAAGAGGTAGGAAATGTTGCACTTGACCTGCGCGCGAAAGGATTCTCGGAAGGACTTGGCGCTAATGCGGAAGTAGTCGCAGTGACAATGGATTTCACTTCGGCTCGAAACGCGATCGCGGGTTACCTTCAGAAAAATCCTGACGTCGAGGGAATTCTCGCACTCGGCCCTGCTGGTGCTGAACCGGCGCTGCAAGCAATCGAGGAATCCGGTAAAGTTGGGAAAATCAAATTTGGAACTTTCGATTTGTCCCCAACTGTTCTGCAAGCGATTGACAAAAAGCAGATGGAATTTGCGATCGATCAACAGCAGTACCTCCAAGGTTACTTGTCGGTGATGATCATGGCCAACTACATCAAGTACGGGCTCCTGCCCGCTAACGATGTTGTATTAACCGGTCCTGGCTTTGTAACCGCGGAAACCGCCAAACAGGTAATTGATCTGAGTAAGAAAGGGATCCGCTAATAAGTCGGTGCTGGGCGAATCGTTGGTGATCGATTAATCGGTAAACAGTCGTCGGTAACGAGAATGACTTCGCTGCTACTTAACAGCGAACACTGAACACCGATTACTGATCACCACTTCGCTGCGTATCCAGACGTCTTCGGTCCGTTCGGGAGCACTTGTGAACCTGCGAAAACTACTGGTTAGACCTGAACTCGGCGCATTTATTGCCGCGGTCGGGATCTTCATTCTTTTTGCGGTTGTGGCCGGCCGGCAAGGATTCTTGTCGGCACAAGGCACGATCAACTATCTGGAGGTTTCCGCGCAGCTCGGAATTTTGGCGACCGCCGTATCGTTGTTGATGATCGCGGGCGAGTTTGATCTTTCGGTTGGCTCGATGATTGGAGCGGCCGGCATGGTCATTGCTATTCCGGTCAGTCTCTTTGGTTGGCCGCTTTGGTTGGGAATTATCGTGGGATTCCTATTCTCGGCGGCAATTGGCTATATTAACGGCTGGCTGGTGGTGCGAACTCGGCTTCCGTCGTTTATCATTACTTTGGCTTCGCTTTACCTGCTACGGGGATTGACGATCGGTTTCACGCTTTTGATTACTAACTTTACTCGAGTATCCGGCCTGCGCGGCTATATCGAAGGCGATCTGTTAGCTGCGATTTTTGCCGGGCGTCCGCTCGGCTTGCCGGTTTCCATCTGGTGGTGGGCCGTCCTCACCATAATATTGGGTTGGATCCTATTCAAAACGCCGTATGGAAATTGGATTTTTGCGGCGGGAGGAGACTCGTTGGCCGCTCGCAATGTAGGAGTGCCGGTTGCGCGGGTGAAGATCTCGCTTTTTATGTTGACCGCTGCCACCGCAACCCTCCTGGCGGTAATTCAAGTGCTAAACACCGGTTCGGCCGACGTGCTGCGAGGCGAGCAAAAGGAACTGGAGGCGATCGCTTCCGCGGTAATCGGCGGATGCCTTCTGACCGGCGGTTATGGTTCGGTTTTGGGAGCGACTATCGGGGCGTTGATCCTTGGTATGGTTCAACAAGGCATTTTCTACACTGGGATCAACACCGATTGGTTCAGAGCGGTGCTCGGTGGCATGTTATTAGCGGCGGTTTTACTAAATAACTATCTACGACATCAGGCATTGCGTTCGCGTTAAGGAGTGTGCTTATGGCCAATTCACAAACAACGGAGAAGCGAATGGAACCGATCATCGAGCTGCAAGGTGTCGACAAAGTTTTTGGCAAGGTAACGGCGCTGCAGGATATTTCGTTCAAGTTATTTCCAAGCGAAGTGCACTGTTTACTTGGCGATAACGGCGCGGGCAAGTCGACCTTGATCAAGATACTTTCGGGTGTCCATCGGCCAACTCGAGGCGAGTTCCGTTTTTTGAACGCCCCAGTAGAATTGGACTCCCCCCGGCAAGCGCTCGATCTTGGAATTGCCACGGTGTTCCAGGACTTGGCAATGCTGCCGCTCATGAGCATCACCCGAAACTTTTTCCTTGGTCGTGAACCGAAGAAAAACTTCGGGCCGATCAAAATCTTTGATTCGGCGAGCGCAGAAAGGACCACCACTGAGGAGCTAAAGAAGATAGGAATCCGCTTGCGCGACCCTGATCAAGCGGTCGGCACTCTCTCCGGAGGTGAGAGGCAGGCGGTAGCGATCGCGCGGGCAGTTTATTTTGGCGCAAAGGTGCTGATTCTGGATGAACCAACTTCGGCGCTTGGAGTAAAGGAGGCTGCGGTCGTCTTAAAATATGTGGTGCAATCCAAAGCGAAAGGAATTGGTGTCATCTTCATCACCCATAATGTTCATCACGCTTGGGCGGTCGGGGATACCTTTACCGTTTTGAATCGCGGGCGGAGTTACGGCACTTTCCGTAAGGCGGATACGCATCGCGAAAAATTGTTGCAGATGATGGCGGGCGGCGAGGAATTGGACGAACTGGCGGTAGAACTCGATCTGATCGCCAAACGAGATTCCGGGCCGATGAGCGAACTCGAACACCGAGTGGCAGAGGGTTTGGAAGAGAAGGACAAATAGAAAGACCGTAATTATGACACCTAAGGCATTTTTTATCGGTGGTGATTGGCTGAGTTCCGACCAAACATCGGAAATCAAAAATCCGTATACCCACGAGTTGGTCGGCAGCTATTTTCAGGCGGGTGCCGAGCAAGTGGAACAGGCATTTCAATCCGCTCATGAAGCGTTTCTCCGCAACCGCGAACTAACTCCTGCGGCGCGGGCTTTGTTTCTCAGTGAGGTAGCGACAGTCATTAAACGCCGGAGCCAGGAATTGGTAGATCTGTTGATTCGCGAAGCCGGAAAACCGGTGACCCAGGCCGAAACCGAAGTCGCGCGCGCTCAAATCTACCTTTCTTTTTGCGTCCTCGGAGTGCCGGCAACCTCGGGGCGAGCTCATCGCACTAGACGGAAGCGAGTGGGGCAAAAATCACAGCGGTACGGTATGCCGTTTACCGATTGGAGTGATTTTTGGAATTACGCCGTTTAATTTTCCGCTCAATCTCGTAGCTCACAAAGTGGCTCCGGCTCTAGCCTTGGGAAACGCGATCGTCATCAAACCGTCTCCGCGGACGGCGCTTACCGCGCTGCTCCTGGCAGAATCGTTACAAGAAGCGGGCGTACCGGACGGTTTGGTTAATATCGTGCCATTCGATGTCGGCTTGATGGAGCGCTACTACAATGACGAACGCGTCAAAATGATTTCATTCACCGGTAGCGCCGCCGTCGGCTGGAAAATCAAAGAAAAATGCAACACCAAAAAAGTTTGCCTGGAATTAGGAGGTAATGCTGCTGCCATAGTTCATGATGACGCGGAATGGGAAAACAAGATTGCGCCAATCGCCAACGGCGCTTTCGGATACGCCGGCCAATCATGCATCAGCATACAGAGGGTTTATGTGCAGCGGCGGATCTACGGAGCGTTTCGTGACGCTTTCCTCAGTTATGTAAAAGACAAAGTCAAAACCGGGGACCCGCGCGACCGAGAGACGGTGATTGGTCCAATGATTGCACCGGAAGCGGTACAAAAGGTTGCCCAATGGGTTGATCAAGCGGTTGCCGCCGGCGCAAAACTGGTTACGGGAAAGTCGATCGACGGCCAGTGTGTAGGATCAATCGTGCTGGAGGAGGTGCCGGAAGATCAACCAATCAGCTGCGAGGAAGCATTTGCGCCGGTTGTCGTACTTGAACCGTACGACAATTTCTCAGACGCGATCGCGAAAGTGAATCATTCACAATGGGGAATGCAAACCGGGGTATTTACGCGCGATCTGAAACGTGCGCACCAGGCATTCGAATCGCTCGATGTCGCGGCCGTGCTCATTAATCAGGTACCCACCTTTCGAGTGGAGAATATGCCTTATGGCGGGGTCAAGCTAAGTGGCTTTGGCCGCGAAGGCGTAAAATATGCGATGGAGGAAATGACCGAGCGTAAGACTCTGATTGTGAATTTCGGGTAGGCGACGGTCGTTCTTGATCGGCGGGGCGCGACACGTCATTGAGCGAAAGCGAGATTGGACGTGTAAGCCAGTTACGGGTAGCGCGAACGGCGGACGATTGGCAGCCCTACCAATAGCCGCTTCAATGAGCCTCGGTTGGCTTCCCCGGCGGCCCGAATTTCTTTATTACCAGTGCCAAAGCGACCCCTGCGCCGGCCGCGACGATCAGGCCAGTAAAGCAATCGAGATAAGAGAGAAGCGAAGCTTGCTGATTTAAAATGCTATACAGTTGGCCTTCTGCCCGCTTGGCCGCCTCAATTGCCGAATATCCAGCTTGGATAAATTCGTCAGTCACGTGTCGCAGCCAATCGCGATAGATTGAGTTGTCGGGAGTTAAATGCTGCGCAAGTACACTTTGATGAAACTGGCCGCGCTGGGCCAACATCGTGTTGGCAAACGTGATACCAAAACTGCCGCCTTCGTTGCGAAATAAATTGGTGAGACTACTAGCCTTATTATTCTTCTCCAGAGGAAGATACGAATAGGCAACCTGACTAATGGGAACAATCAAAAACCCTAGTCCGAATCCTTGCAGCATCCGCGCTTGGGCGAACGTAGCGTAGTCAGCGGCCAAATTAAGCTGACTAATGTGCCACACTGCCACCGCTAAAAAGAAGAACCCAATGAAAATCAACCGTTTCGCTCCGACGATCGGAGTAAGTCGCACGATGAATGGGGCCATGAATACAATCACCAGAGCTCCCGGAGTGAGCGCCATCCCAGCCGTGGTAGCGTCGTATTTGTCGAGCGTTTGCAGCAGTTGAGGCATCAGCACCGTGCTGCTAAATAGAATGAATCCGAAAAGGAAAAAGAGCGCGCAAGCCAGTGCGAAGTTCCGGTTTCCCAATAACGTCAAGTCGACCACTGGATCCTTTTGGTGTAGTTCCCAAATGATAACGATCACCAATGCGATCACGCTGATGACTGTGAATGCTGTGATGAAGGGACTGCCGAACCAATCATCCTCTTGGCCCTTATCGAGGACAACCTCTAGACAGCCGAAACCAACCGCAAACAACAGAATTCCAACGTAATCGATCTTGGCATTACCGGAAGCTTTGATCCGGCGACGCTCTTCGGTAAATGCGGGTGGGTCGGTGACTAGCCGACTAGTCAAGAATAGCGACAAGAAGCCAACCGGGATATTGATGAAAAAAATCCAACGCCAAGTAGAATTATCGGTTATCCACCCGCCTAAAGTTGGTCCGAGTGCTGGAGCGAGTACGATCGCCATACTGTAGAGCCCAAAGGCCGCTGCGCGTTTGGCTGGCGGGAAGGCATCGACCAGCATCGATTGCTCCGAAGGAGCCAGGCCCCCACCGGCAATGCCTTGCAGCACCCGAAAAAAAATCAAGCTTCCCAGGTTCGGAGCCACCCCGCACAGAAACGAGCTGAGTGTGAACAAAGCGACGCAAGTCATGTAGTAGTTCTTGCGTCCGAAAACGCGGCTCAACCAGGCGCTGAGTGGAAGAACTACCGCATTGGCTACCAGATAACTGGTCAATACCCAGGTTGCTTCGTCGAGACTGGTTCCGAGGCCGCCTGCGATGTGGGGGAGCGAGACGTTCGCAATGCTGGTGTCGAGCAACTCCATGAAGGTCGCGATAGTCAATGTTAATCCGATCCACCATGGATTCACTGCCCGTCCGCTTGGTGTGATTACGTGACTCATGAGTGCGTTTGACGAATGGCTTCGGTCCAGACTGGGTTGACCCGATCCGGCTCATTGCTCAGCGATGGTTACTAAATCGCTGGTGGCGCCGAGGATGGCCGGCGGAAGCGGCTCGGCTCGGTATCGCCGTTCGGCGGGATTTTCGTGGACAGCGACCTTGGGTTCAACCGATTCTCCCGGCCACAGCCGTTCGAGACTGGCGATGGGTTCGTCGAAGACGATTTTCACCGGAACGCGCTGTACCACTTTCACGAAATTGCCAGTCGCATTTTCTGGTGGCAACAAAGTGAACCGGCCGCCAGTTCCAACCTGGAAGCTTTCGACATGGGCGCTAAAATCACGGCCTGGGATCGCGTCAACCCGTACGGAAACCGGTTGACCAACTTTCATTTGTTTCAGCTGAGTCTCCTTGAAATTGGCGACTACCCACACCTCGGGTGGAACCAGTGAAAAGAGGGTCTGGCCTGGTTGAACATAGTTGCCTGGTTCAATACTCTTTTTGGTTACGCGCCCAGCAAAAGGGGCAAAGATTTTGGTGTACGATAATTGTAACTGCGCCTGTTGTAGTTGAGCTTCCGCCTGTTTTTCTCCAGCCGAAGCCGTTATAGATTGGGCTGAGGCCAATCGAACCTGCGCTTCCTGGGAAGCGACTTTCTTGCTGGCGGACTCCTCATTGGCGATGGCGCTTTTCGCTTGCGCCACCGAAGCATCATACTCGCGTCGGTCGATCACATGGGTCTGAAAAAGGTGTTCATTTCGGCCGAGGTCAGACTTGGCGTTGTCGGCCGTGGCCTGAGCACTCACTAGATCCGCCATGGCCTGACCAAGACCCGCTTGCGCGACGTTCTGTTGGGCTTCGGCTTCCGTGAGCTTGCTTTGGGCCGAGGCCAGATTGGCCACGCTGCTGGCCAGCGCGACTTCGTAATCGCGCGGGTCCAATTCGATTAACAGATCGCCCTTTTTGACTTGGTAATTATCATCAAAGTAAACGGCTTTGACATGGGCCGAAAGCTTTGGGCTTACCTGGATCACGTGCCCTTCGATGGCCGCATCATCGGTCGTTTCGTAGCCGACGTTATTCAGGTACCAGAAAGTGCCGCTAGCCAGTAGGAGCACGCCGAGACCGAAAAGAATAACGAGGCGGCGACGTGATCGCTTTGGTTTGGGATTCGCCGTGCTGGTCGTAGCGACTTCAACCGGTGCAGCCGGTCGATCCGAATTGCTGGTTTTGCGGTGAGTGGGTGATGTCGTAGCCAAGGTAACACTCATTGGAAGCTTCGAGTTTTGAGTTAGGACCGGCCTGCCTGCCGGCTGAGTTCTGCGATCGCCGCCAGCGAAAAGCGGGTGATGTGGTCGGCGATCTCTTCGATCTCCGCTTTGCCGATCTTAAAATCAGGATTTAGACGCTCGATAATCGGGCGGGATTGGTGGAAATAGAGGCATTGGCCCATCACACTGGAGCCGATGAAAGAGAGTTGCCGGCGACTAAAACGGTCGCCCGTCAATTCACGTAGTGTCGGTATCAGGAATTCGTCTCGCAATGGCCGAATATTTTCTTCGACTAACTCGTCGAGCGCGGTGGTTGGGTTAGCCATCTCCCGCGCCATCAAGCGCCGTTTCCAAGCAGGGCGATCCGGGCCGAGCATATACTCCAGAAAATGGGAGATCAGAGTGCGCAATCTTTCTTCCGGCGAATCGGTTGGCTTAGCCACAGCGTCGCGCCAGGCCGCTCGAGCGGAGCAGGCGTCCACGACGACGCGGTTGTACAGTTCGGCTTTATCCCGGAAATGGTAGTTCACCGCGGCCACATTAACCTCGGCCCGCTCAGTGATTGAGCGAATGGTGGCGCCCTCGAAGCCGTATTCGGCAAAGACCTCACCGGCGGCATTGAGGATTTTATCGCGGGTATTTTCCTCGCTCTGTTCGGGCGTTTCGATTCGGGCGCGTCGTTCTTTGGTTACCACGAGTCCATATTCAAACAAGTGTTTGAAACAGTCAAGTAAAACATTTGTTTAAGACGGATGTTTGAGCGACGACTATCCGCCGGACGCTGCCAGGCGGCTCAAATAAATTTTTGCCCTGCTACCAAGGTTGCGCTCCGATAGTGCCGTGCAGCTGCTGCAGGTAGTCGGTTGACCGAACGGTCTGGAGATTTTTCTGAGCGCGTGCCAGCCGGTCTGATATGCCAAGCCGCGCGGCTTCCTCCGCGTAATTGTCCTTGGCCAGGAACGTCTTCAGCGTCCGAACATGCCGATCCCATTGGCGAATATCGACGTTCTGCTTCGCGGCCAGCCGTTCGGCATACCAATCGCTGGAGAGCATGTTTTCGCGGGTAAAGAGCGCACGAATCTCTGAATGTTCGAGGCCCCTCCCCTCAAAGTGATCGTAGGACATGATGTGGAGAAGTGCGCGCAGAGGTGGACAAGCCAGCTCGACGCTGCCGTCATTAAAGTACTGTTGCGCGATCCGTTTTTGGGTAGAGATAATATTGTCTAGACCATCAATGAAGATTTCCATGTCCTGCAGCTCCGGTCGAAGCATCTGGTCGGTGAACAAGGCGGCAGGATGATTGAACATCAGGCCGAAGAACGCGAGGACGAATCGTTTGGTGATCCGGTAACCGAGGCGGCTCGCCAGGACCTGGCGACCGTTGTGCTCGAAGTCGAAACATTTCTCTAAGTAACCTTCCGCGATGAGATATTGGGGATCGCGCTCGGACATCGAAATGCGAGACCAGATCTCCGGTACGAGCAGGCTAATGTCGTGATCGACACGAAAATGGGGACCAACGAATCCCGTCGCGGTGATAAAAACAGCTCCGCCGGTGAGCAGATACGAGACGAGCGCGGCGTTAAGGTCGACGATAGGTGGCAACGCGTTAAAGGGTCCTTTGGTCAGCGCGCCCTCGGATCCGGCACCGGTGGTTGAAGGGGATTTTCCGGTCATGCTGCAAATGAATTCCATGAACAGCTCCGGCAACTCAAAGTAATGAACAGGATTAAAAACTGCCAGCGGCCGGATCGCGCCCTCAGGCGGATTGTTGCGGCGACCGGGTAGAACTGCGTCGACGGGCCTAAGGACTGGCTTACCGAGCGGAATCCGCCGGTGAAGGCGTGTGCCGATCTCCGCTAGGTAAGCGTCACGCGGGTTAGCGAGATCGCTCCGGAGCTGGAGGTAACGTGTATTCGTCGAAGGCTGACCGTCGACAATGCGGGGATGAGCGGAACAGACAAAATACGTTCCGTTGCTACCGGTCGCCGCCTCGCGGATGAGTTGTTGCAGTGGTTGGGTAAACTTGTCGAAGCCGATTGCATCCTCGATTAACGCTACGGCGTGTACCGCCGCTAGAGCTTCGTAATTGGAGAAAAAATTGCCCGGCCGGGCGAAATCGGATTCAGTCTGCTTGTCGTAACCTGGATGAACAGCGTCGTCCGGTCTCTGGAACAGACGCTTCTCGCAGTTCATCACGAACTTTACCGACGGCTGCTGACGCTTCGGGCCGAGGTTTTCCAAAAGCCTTGTTGGCACCGTGATGGAAGCCGTGATGTCGTCTTCGAACGCGAGCTTTGCGGCCGGATGAAAATCTTTACGCAAGCCGAAGGTCCTCCACGAGCCGTCCTGATCGTATCCGACGCGGAGATAGTTAGTCACCAGCCTACGGTTGTCGCATTTGAGTTCGTGAGCGGGGACGCCGTTGATAGTGTCCACGCTAAAATGTTCGCGCCAGCTCTCGCCCCACGTAGGTTTGTAGAAACGTTTTACGACGAAGACGAGTTCTCGTAGATACTGCGGAATCGAGTCAAGCCAGGCCGAATAGTCGTCTGTGTATTGGTCCGGAGCTGGCGTGAGCAATTTGATGACCGAGCCGAGTGAACGTCCGGGGCTAAGAATGGTCCGGCTGACCCGCGTAATTCGTCCGTCGCGAAACCGGCCTGCATAGTCGCGGTTGATAAGCTCTTCGACGAGATCGAAGTCCCTTTTGAAGTCAGCTACGTACACCGGTCCCTGGATAATCGCGTCGGTAATCGGCTTGGAGATCTCCGATTTTCCGCCGCCGGACACCGTAGAAGGCTTGTGACAAAGCGTGCCCTCTGCCACCGTCCCGATTAGCCGCCAGGCCCGGCCGCCGGCCGGTTTCAGCATGTGGACCTTATAGCCGGACGGACTGACGAAGGTGCGCCCGGCTAGGAGTTTGATCTTCCGCTCGATGCCGTCGCGCAGCCAGCTCGCCGTCTGCTGGTGCAAATCAAAGCGCACGTCTTCGGGCACATAGACTATTTCCGGGAATCGCTTATCGACAGCATAACCTTCCGGACAAATATCCATGAGGTCGCCGTACATGGACATCATTTCGGCGAACGTGTGCTCCAGTCCCCGGTCGCGCGGCTCTGCACTGAACTCTTCGCCGAGATCGTAACTGGGGAAAACAAGGGCGCCACCGGCATGTTCCTCTTCGCAAAGCCCGAGTAGATTGGCCGAATAGCTGATCTGGGTTTTGACTTCCTTCTTACAATAGCCGTAGTAGTTGTCCGCGATGACCGTTACGATCACACCAATCTCGTCGCGGAAGGTGAGTTTGAAGGCGCGCCCGTCGTTATAGAGTTCCTCTTCGTGTTTCCAGCACATGCCGTCTCGGCGTTGTCGCTGGCTGGCGAAGTCCCACTGCGGCAACCCCACTTCTTTCTTTTTCACCCTTATCAGGTGAGGCGCTAAGATGACGCAGCCAGTGTGGCCGGTCCAATTTTCCGGGTCCAAACCAGCATCATTCTCCGGCAGGAATGGGTTGCCGGCATTCCCGAAGATGCTCTCTACGAAGTCAAGGTTGCTAACTAGGCTGCCTGGTGCCAAGAACCGGATCTCCATCGATCTTTCTGGAGTAAAGCCCGGCACTTCTGGACAGACAATCGGCCGCAAGAGCAGCGAAACGAAACAACCCGCTTGCCTGCTTTGCGCAGAGGTGAACGGCAGGCGCAACAGCTCCGGTGGTGGCTCCAACGCGAGCTGGAGCATCCAGCCGGCCACTCGCTTTGCCACGCTGACCTTGTCGTCGGGCACCGGCGATCCTCCCTCGGCGACGTGGAAAAAGCCTACCGTCGTCCGGCGATCGTTTTTCGGGTTGTGCAGCACACCTTGCTTGACGCGATACGAATTGACGATATCCGACGCGAATTCGTCGCGGGTTGGCGGCAGCGAAAGGACCCGAGCCAGACCGTAGCGGTCCAGGGCGAATGTCCGTGCAGGTAGCTTCGCTAGCGGAGCTTCCTGCAGGTAATCGTAAAGAAACGTTTGGATACGATTGTCGGCCGGGCAAAGATAATTTGCCAGCAGACGATTAATCTCGCGCTGATGGGCGAGCAAAGCATCCATCTCCTCGAACTCGGTAGTGTCCTTAACTTCGAGCGTCGGACAACCCAGCGCGGCCAACTTCAAATTGATATGTTGAATCAAATTCGCGTTCGGCAGAGTCGATTGGTCAGCGGCAGGAATGCCCTTGCTTAGCAAACGAGGCCCTCCGGATCGTGCTTCTGCGATCGTTGACAAGTCCGTCATTCAGTCAAGAAAACCAACACTTCGGTGGAGCACGCTCGATGCCCACGCCGAGGTCTAGAGTGACTTTCCTTAGGTCTGAGGAGAGGAATAGCACGGGCGTCTTCTCCTAACGCGCGAGTCGGATCGGTGTGGCGTGGTCAAAAAACGCCAAGGTGCAGCAAAAACTGACCGGATCGAGGACCGCAACTGGCCAAATTGAAAGCGTCCGGCGATCGTCCCGACGAGGCGGAATAGCTGTCCCGGCCATGAATCGCGAGGCTGCTGTCGAACGATCCTTTCGGAGCGAATCGGCTGATGCACTCTGAATGTTAAGCGAATTCCGGAACGCCAAATGCTAACAAAGGTCCGAAAAGCTCGCAGACGTCGATGAGCAACCTGGGTCAGCGGTACAATTCTGCTCGAACGGCCCGCCAGCGGTGGTCTATTGTCCATGATCTGTGGCCGCCTTGCCGTTGTGCTTCGACTTTCGGCCCCGCCATACGAAGGCACCTCCCTCTATGATGAAAGCAGATTTTGGCTTGCTCAGCCCAGGGGCGACCCGCGGCGCATGCGGTGTCGGGGTGCTCGTTGACTTGAACGCCAACAAGACCCATCAGTTGGTCGAAGATGGCTTGCGGATTCTGTGCAACCTCGATCATCGCGGCGCCCGTGGTGCAGAAGAGAAGACGGGCGACGGGGCGGGCATGCTGCTGCAAAAACCGCATGAGTTTTTCCGGTCGGAGATCCTGGCTCTAGGTGAGTTTGATTCTTACGGGGTTGGGCAGCTCTTCATTCCAAAGGATCAATGGAAACAGATTGCACTTAAGAAACTGATCAACGCGGTCTGCCGTGAAGCAGCGTTTCGAGTCATTGCTTGGCGCGAGGTGCCCACTGAGAACTCCGACCTCGGCCGGACGGCACTGCAATCCGAGCCGGCGGTAAGGCAATTGTTCGTCGAACCAGTTGAACGTCTAGCTCCGGGGCAACTGGATACCAAGTTGTACGTGCTACGACGCCTGATCGAGAAGGAGGTCAAAGAATGCGGTATCTGCGGCGAGGATCTATTTTATATCTGCTCGCTAGATCGCCGAAAGATCGTTTACAAGGGACTGCTTACCTGCAAGCAGTTGCAGCTTTATTATCCCGATCTTTCAGATGAGCGCGTCAAAACGAGCATCGTGTTGGTGCACTCTCGTTTTGGCACAAACACGCTCGGCGCCTGGGAGCTAGCTCATCCGTATCGCAACACCGTTCACAACGGTGAGATAAATACGCTGCGCGGCAATTTGAACCGGATGAAAACGCGTGAGGTTGAGCTGGGCTGCACGATTTTCGACACGGATATCGAAAGCATCAAACCGGTCACGTCCGAAGGCCTGAGCGACACGGCCGTTTTGGATAACGTTCTCGAACTTCTGCTCGAATCGGGCCGCAGTCTGCCGCACGCATTGCGGATGCTGGTGCCGGAAGCGTGGAATAAAGACAAGCTAATGGACACGAAGCGGCGTGCGTTTTATGACTTTTGTTCGACGATAGTTGAGCCGTGGGATGGCCCGGCGCTGATCGCCGCGACGGATGGCTACCGAGTCGCTGCAGTACTCGACCGGAACGGATTGCGGCCATGCCGTTATCGCGTAACGAGGAGCAACATCCTCATCATGGCCAGTGAAACTGGGGTCCTGGAAACGCCCGCGCACGAGATTAATTTCCAAGGCCGACTCAAACCGGGTGAGATGTTCCTCGTTGATACGCTGCAGAAGCGCATTGTCCCGGAACAGGAGATTTTCGATACGCTGACAAAGCGGGATTACGCGGGATGGCTGACGCAGAACCGCGTGCGGCTGAAAGACATCGCCCAACCGGACACATCGCCCGACGAGGTCGCCGAGGTTACGCCCTATCAGCGCGCCTTTGGCTACACCTTGGAATCATTGCGCTGCCTCGTCCAACCGATGGCCGAAGAAGCCAAAGATCCAATCGGCTCGATGGGCAATGACACACCGCTGGCTGTGCTCTCGACTCGGCACAAGCCGCTGTTCCAGTATTTTCTCCAGCTTTTCGCGCAGGTCTCCAATCCGCCGCTTGACTATTTGCGCGAAGAACTTGTGACCTCGCTAGAAAGTCATATTGGTCGGCAGCACAACATGCTCGAGGAAACACCCGAGCATTGCCGGCAGCTTTTCCTGGACTCACCGATTCTCACGCATGCGGATGCCACGGCAATCAAGAACCTCAATCGAAACGGAATCCGATCGTGTCTCATTGACTTCACCTACACGCAAGGCACGCCACTCGAAGCAGCAGTCCGCGACCTTCGTTGGCGCGCTGCGCAAGCGATCAAAGATGGCTGGGAGATTCTCGTTGTTTCGGACAGAAACATTGGCCCGGAGCGCGTAGCCATACCGAGCTTGCTGGCTGTCGGCGCGCTACATCATCACTTAATTCGCGAAGGTCTACGGACGCGGGCCGGACTTGTGCTGGAGTCAGGTCAGCCCTGCACGGTGCATCATTTTTGCACGCTGATCGGTTACGGAGCGGATGCAATCTACCCGTGGCTCGCATATCAGAGCATCGTGCAGCTGGCTCGGGAAGGCTGGTTCGCTGGGGATGCAGGCGAGGCCGTACAGAAATTCAAAAAGGCGGTCGAAGGCGGCATTCTCAAGGTGATGTCGAAGATGGGAATTTCGACGCTCGAAAGCTACAAGGGTGCGCAAGGGTTTCAGGCGGTCGGGCTAAACTTCGATTTGGTTCAGGAATATTTTACCGGGACGACTGCTTACCTTGAAGGCGTCGACCTAGAGCAAATTGAGACCGAATTACTGGAACAACATGAGGTGGCGTTTGGAGAAAAAATCGCAGGCAATCTTCCGCTCGACCCGGGTGGCGAACTCTATTGGCGGCGCGACGGCGAACTGCATCAATGGAATCCGCTAACCGTTGGCCGACTGCAACACGCGGTGCGCGCCGGCAGCTTCGAAGCCTATCAGGAGTTTGCGAGCTTTCTGAACGACCAGGAAGAACGGCTGCAGACGATTCGTGGCCTACTCGATTTCGAGACCGACGAGCAGGTGCCAATCGAAGAGGTCGAACCGGTTGAAGAAATATGCAAGCGTTTCTCAACCGGCTCGATGTCACTCGGTGCCTTGAGCACAGAAGCGCATGAGACGCTCGCCATCGCAATGAACCGCATCGGCGGAAAGGCGGGGACCGGCGAAGGCGGTGAGCAAGTGGCACGATTCGGAACTGAGCGGGCATGCTCAATGAAACAGGTCGCAAGTGGACGATTCGGAGTAACAATCAATTACCTCGCTCACGCGAAGCAGATCGAAATCAAAATGGCGCAGGGAGCAAAGCCGGGGGAAGGCGGGGAGCTGCCCGGACCGAAAGTCAACGAAGATATCGCGTCGGTGCGGTTCACGACTCCCGGTGTTGGGTTGATCTCGCCACCGCCGCATCACGACATCTATTCCATCGAGGATCTGGCGCAGCTGATCCACGATTTGAAGTGCGCGAATCCGGAAGCGGAGATTCACGTGAAGCTCGTATCCGTTGCCGGCGTGGGCACGATTGCAGCCGGCGTGGCCAAGGCGCGGGCGGACGCGGTGCTCATCGCGGGCGATTCGGGCGGCACTGGAGCGGCGATCAAGACCTCGATCAAATCTGGAGGCGCGCCTTGGGAGCTCGGCTTGGCCGAGACGCAACAAGTTCTGTTAGCGAACAACTTACGGTCGCGGATCCGGGTGCGTGCCGACGGCGGCCTAAAAACCGGGCGCGACGTCGTCATCGCCGCGTTGCTTGGCGCTGAGGAATTCGGTTTCGGGACAGCACCACTTGTGGCTCTCGGTTGCATCATGCTGCGCAAATGCCATTGTAACACCTGCTCGGTCGGAATCGCTACTCAGGATCCGCGGCTACGTGCGAAGTTTCCGGGGAAACCGGAGCACGTGATCAATTACATGCGTTTCATTGCAAGCGAAGTTCGGGCGCTCATGGCTGCGCTCGGGTTTCGCACAATGGATGAAATGATAGGACGAGTTGATAAACTGCGTCCACGCGATATCCGCCACCCAAAAGGCGCGCGCATTAATCTTTTGCAGTTGCTGTATCAGCAGCCCTCACACGACGCGCCGCGCAAGATGCGCGATCAAGATCACAAGCTCGACCAAAAGCTTGATCACCTTCTGATTGAGCTGGCACGCCCTGCAATCGACCGCGGTGAACCGGTTTGCATCACAACGCCAATTAAGAATTCCGACCGCACAACCGGCACAATGCTAAGTTCGGTGATCGCGAAAGAAGTCGGCGCGAATGGACTCCCGCCAGATACAATCAAGATCCGATTTACTGGCTCGGCCGGCCAGAGCTTTGGCGCATTTCTCGCCCGCGGGATCAGCCTGCATTTGCAAGGCGACGCGAACGATTACGTTGGAAAAGGCCTATCGGGTGGCAAGATCACAGTCGACACTCCAAGGGACGCGGCGTTTGTGGCGTCACAAAACATTATTGTGGGTAATGTGGCGCTTTATGGAGCTACCAGCGGCGAAGCCTATTTCAACGGAATGGCCGGCGAGCGGTTTGCGGTGCGTAATTCCGGTGCGATGGCGGTTGTTGAGGGCGTGGGCGATCACGGCTGCGAATACATGACTGGCGGTGTCGTCGTTATCCTTGGCAGCACCGGCAAAAACTTTGGAGCGGGCATGAGCGGCGGGGAGGCCTTTATTTTCGAGGAGGACACGAATCTTGCCAGTAAGGTTAATCCGGCAATGGTGCGTATCGAGTCGTTTGCCGATGAACGCGACCAGCAGCTGGTAAAGCGGATGCTGGAGAATCATGTCGCCTACACGAACAGCTCGAAGGCGAGACGGATTCTCGAGCAATGGAGAGAGAACACTCCGAAGTTTGTCAAAGTGATTCCGGCAGCTTACGCCGAGGTCATCGAGCGTCACTTGGCCGAAGGTAAAGATGTGCGGCTCGCACCGCCACCTCCGGCAGAAGAAAGAAAGGCCGCGTAAATTCCATGGCAGACGATCATCCAAACGGGTATTTGAAATTCGCGCGCAAGCCGATTGGCTACCGAGATCCGGGTGTGCGTACGGACGATTATCAGGAGATCTATGCGCCGGTCTGGGATGAAACGCATCTGCGTGAACAGGGTATGCGCTGCATGGACTGCGGCGTGCCGACGTGCATGGGCGGCTGTCCAATCGGGAACATTATCCCCGATTTCAACGATCTGGTTTCGCGCGGAGACTGGCGCGCCGCGCTCGATCGCTTACATGCGACAAACAATTTTCCCGAGTTCACCGGATACACCTGTCCTGCTCCGTGCGAACCAGCTTGCGTCCTGACTCTCAACGCCGAGCCGGTGACGATCAAAAGCATTGAACGAGCGATTGTAGATCGTGGCTGGGCCGAAGGCTGGATCGTTCCGCAACTGCCAAACAAAAGGACCGAAAAACGCGTCGCAATTGTCGGTAGCGGGCCGGCCGGCCTTGCTGCCGCGCAGCAATTGAATCGCGCTGGACACGCGGTTACTGTATTCGAGCGCGACGACGAGATGGGCGGACTGATGGTGTACGGGATTCCCGACTTCAAGATCGCCAAATATCAAGTTGCCCGTCGCGTCGATCAGCTGCGGCAAGAAGGCATCGTCTTTGCAGCGAACGCAAATATTGGCGTGAACATCGCGTTTCAAGAGATAAGGGAAAAGTTTGATGCGGTATGCCTCGCGATCGGAGCACAGCAACCTCGCGAGGTGCCGCTACCGGGCCGGGAGCTCGAGGGGATCGTTTTGGCAATGGAGTATTTAACCAAAGAAAACCGCCGTCAGGCTGGACGCAGGGTTGGCGAAATGATAGACGCCCGCGGCAAGAACGTTGTCGTTCTTGGCGGCGGCGACACCGGGGCAGATTGTGTTGCAACCGCGCATCGGCAAGGTGCCAAGCAAGTCGTGCAGATCAGCATCAATCCGAAAGTGCTTGACCGGCCGTCAGACAACACCTGGCCTGAATGGCCGCTCATCTACCGGAAGACCTACGCAATCGAGGAAGGTGGCGTCGAAGAGTTTAGTGTCGATGCGACTGCATTCATCGACGATAACGGTGACGGGCGCGTCGACTTCCTCGCCGTCGATCGTGTGGAATGGACCTATGAAAAAAGGAACGGCCGCCCTGCGCGCAATGAACGGCAAGTCATCGAACCAGGTCGCAAAATCCCGGCCGATCTCGTGTTAATTGCCATCGGCTTTCAGGGGCCGGAGTGCGGACCATTCGTGCACACCGGAATCGAGACCACCTCCCGCGGCACGATTAGGACCGACCGCAACATGAGGACAACCGTTCCGGGCGTCTTCGCTGCAGGCGATGCCAATCGAGGTCAATCCATTGTCGTTTGGGCCATCGGCGAAGGGCGCGACGTCGCGCGCTATATTGACATTTACCTGACGGGCAGTTCGCAGCTACCGACAAGTCTCCGCACGCCGAATCCGCCGATCGGAAGGTTATGATCGGAAAACGGTATCTTGGAAGAAGGATATTTCGATTAGACAGGTTTAAGAGCTTTAGGTAGCCGGCGCCGAGTCAGAAATCTTCTGTCAACGCTTCGTCTCGCACCTCGCGATTCGCATGACTCGGGCCATCCTGGTTTGCTATTCCTTTCCTGTCAGAGACTTTCACTGTTTACTGTTGGTCAAAAGCAGGGCGTTGATCCTCAGCCCGACGCGAGCTTGGTTCGCACGAGAGGAGCAACGCGCGTCCCCAGCAACTCGATCGCACGCATCAGTTTGGCGTGCGGCAACGCCGCGACGCTCATTTGGAACGTGAGGCGGGATATTCCCCCTAACGACTCGTTCACGCGCAGGATTTTCTCCGCGACGATTTCGGGGTCCCCGACGATGAGCGCTCCGGTGGGTCCGAGCAGGGCGTCGAAGTGTGCGCGGGTGACTGGCGGCCAGCCACGTTCCTTGCCAATCTCAGAAAAGCTTCGTGCGTAACCGGGAAAGAAGTCGTCTGCCGCCTGTGCCGCATTCTCGGCGACGTAACCTAACGAATGGATGCCCACCTTGAGCTGATCCGGAGAATGCTCAGCGCGCAGACCGGCCTGGCGGTAACGATCGATCAACGGCCGAAACCGGTGCGGCTCGCCTCCGATGATCGCGACCATCAGCGGCAGCCCGAGTACGCCGGCGCGAGTGAAGGAACTCGGCGTGCCGCCGACACCGAGCCAAACCGGCAGCGGGTTCTGGAGTGGGCGCGGGTAGACTCCCTGCCCGGTGAGTGCCGCGCGGTGCTTGCCCGACCAGTGAACATGCATGTTCTCGCGAATGTTCAGAAGCAGGTCGAGCTTCTCGGCGAAGAGCGAATCGTAGTCCTCGAGCTCGAAGCCAAAGAGCGGGAATGCTTCGATGAATGAGCCGCGCCCGACGACGATCTCCGCTCGCCCGTTCGAAAGTAGATCAAGCGTCGCGAACTCCTGAAACACCCGCACGGGGTCGGCGGCGCTAAGCACAGTGACGGCGCTCGTTAGTCGGATGCGGCGCGTCCGGACGGCGGCGGCTGCGAGGATCACAGTCGGCGCGGAGTCGAGGAACTCACGCCGGTGGTGTTCGCCGATGCCAAACACATCCAGACCGACTTCGTCAGCCAGCGTGATTGCTTCAAGGAGTTCGCTGAGATGTCTCGCGGGGTCGACTGCCGAGACGCCGTCAAACGGGTGCCGCTACGAAACTGTCTACGCCGATTTGCATGCATTCCTTATTCTCCACCGGACCATCTCTCAACACTTCTGGATGAGGTAACGAACAATTCGATCCATCGCAATAATGCACGTAAACTTCAGAAAGCGATTGCGGATGCTAACGGGCTTTCCGTAGCCGTAGACCTGCTTGAGCAAGCCTTCGGACTGCCCAAGAAGACTGAAGCCTCTGCGCAGAAAACCGCTTAGCGCGAAAATTTCACGAAGGGTTCTAAAAGGTAGCGGAGTCTTTCCAGTGATGCTGGAAATCGAAACAATGGAAGTTGCAGAATTGCGTAAAAGTTATCACCAGCTTAGGGCGAAAGCTCTCCGAGACTTGTAAGCGGTTGCCGAAAATCGACGCGCTACGATGCCCCTTGCCCGCTCGTTTGGTGACCAGGCCGGTATCATGCGACCAAACAAGTTTCGACGCAGTTTCCAATGGAAAGCAGGCTTTCTCCTCCAGCGGCTGTCCGAACCGCTTGGCGGATATATTCGGGAGGTGCGGCCTTTAGGACGTAACCTCTAGCTCCAGCACTTAATGTGCGATGAATATCTTCCTCTTCCTCATAGGTTGCCATCACGATGATCCGGGGTTTCGGCGCTCGAGGGCTCGACATCAGTTCAATGACAACTTGTAGCGCATCTTTCTTCGGCATTTGCAGATCGAGCACGAGCACGTCGGGAGAAAGCTGATCATATAGCTGGCAGGCTTCTTCACCATCAGCAGCTTCGGCCACTACTTTAATGTCATTTTGCGATCTGAAGACGGCAGCCAACCCTTCCCGAATGGCCGGGTGATCATCCGCAATTATTACGCGTATCGGTTGTGTCCCAGTTCTCGCTTTCATTGGTTCGGCGGACCATGACACGGGCGAGAAGGACTCATAATCACTTGTTTTGATGATCCATCAGATTTGCTGATACCGTAGGTCCCAGCTTAGACCCTTATCGATCGAAGGCTTAGCAAGAAAGTTTTTTCAACAGCCTTGCAAATTCCCAGAACGATGTTTCTAATCGCCGAACTCGTCGCGATCAGATTGGCATTGCTGGAGATTTTCGCGCTCGAACTGAATCGTCGCATGTCCAATCCCAAAGCGCTCGGTCAGCTCGTGATTGATTCTCTGCAACAACCCATCATCATCGGATGGATCTGGCTTCACCAGATGAACCGTGAGAGCGGTTTCGGTGGTGCTCAATGCCCAGATATGCAGATGATGCGCATCAGTGATTGTGGGGATAGTCTGCAGATAATGCCGCACTTCGGCGACGTTTACTCCCGGTGGCACGGCGTCCATCGCCAGGTTAAACGAGTCACGCAGTAGGCCCCAGGTGCCGTAAACAATGATTGCGTTGATGAGCAGGCTCACTGCTGGATCCAACCAATGCCAGCCGGTGAATACAATAATCGCTCCGGCTAGGACCACGCCGAAAGAAACCGCTGCATCAGCGGCCATGTGCAAGAATGCCCCTCGAATATTCAAATCTCGGTCGCGTCCAGCCTGGAACAGCAATGCCGTTCCCAGATTAATAACTACCCCGATAGCAGCTACCCAGATCACCGTCCATCCAGCCACTGCACTTTTGTCACCAAATCGACGAATCGCTTCCCAGCTGATCCCGCCGACCGCGATCAACAGAAAAATGGCATTCGCTAACGCCGCCAGAATTGAGGACCGGCGCATTCCGTAAGTCCGCTGATTAGTCGCCGGCCGCTTGGTCAAGTAGCTGGCCCACCACGCCAAGATCAAACCCAGAACGTCACCGAGATTGTGCCCGGCATCGGCAACCAACGCTAACGAATGCGCGGCAATGCCGAAAAAAACCTGAACGATGACGTAGCCAACGTTCAACGCCGTCCCGATCGCGAATGCGCGTCCAAAACCAACTGCCGCATGACTGTGTGCCAAACCGCCATGACGATGGTGGTGATCCTTATCATGTTCTCGATGATCGTCGTCACTCATTGTGCGATCCTATAGGGTTCATCTAAGGAACGTAAGTACGCTCAACCTTTCGAGTCATTTTTTATCAAACTCTAGAGCGAAGCCGAGGTGGAGCGAAGGAGGTTCGCACGTTCCTCGGCCAAGTTCTTCAGCTCCTGAGTTCCGCCCTTTCGGGCGGCTTAAAAAGGGAAAAGTGTTGGTGAAGGCAAGGTACAAGGGCGAAAGCCACGCCCGCATTCGCTACGCGAAAGCGTTGCGGGCGGGCCTGATTCGGTCTAAGCCGAATCGGCCTGAGCCATTTCGGATCTTCTCGCACACACTGCTTCGCCTGGGGTTATCGGGAAGCGGCCGGGCTTCTGCGCGCTATTCCGAGCACCGTCTTGGTTTTGGCTTTTCCATGTTATTTACTTTAGGCGCCGGCTAGAATGGCGACCACTGTGGATACTAATGACGACTTGGTCTACATCCCTCGGATGAGAGTTGGATCGGCAAATATCTTTGCTCAAAAGGCGGTAGTTCTCACTTTCCTCTATTTTCATGCTGTTACCGCGGTCGCCTACGTCGCCACTGGAGCAGTACGAGCGCGCGACTTAGGAATTCCGTTCGACGGTGTGCCCGGTGAACTCAACACGATCACCGATGTGCGACGGGTCGAGATCGGCCATACGACATTGATTGAAGGCGAAGGCAAACTGATTGTCGGCAAGGGTCCGGTCCGCACCGGTGTTACCGCGATTCTGCCATTAGGGAAAAATAATAGCGATACCCCGGTACCCGCGGCGGTATTTTCCTTTAACGGTAACGGCGAAATGACGGGCAGCGAATGGGTTGAGGAATCAGGCTTCTTGGAAGGACCGGTGCTGCTTACCAATACGCACAGTGTGGGTGTAGTACGGGACGCGGTCATCGAGTGGGGCACGAGGAAGTTTCCTCACACCAGAGATTTCAGTCTTCCGGTGGTGGGTGAAACCTGGGACGGCGGACTCAACGATATCAACGGCTTTCATGTAAAAAAGGACGATGTTTTTCGCGCCCTCGACGAGGCCAAAGGGGGAGCAGTGGCCGAAGGCAATGTTGGCGGTGGGACGGGAATGCGAGCTTTTGGATTTAAGGCAGGAATTGGTACCGCCTCGCGCATGGTGGCAAAGAGCGACACCGCTTTTTGTGTCGGTGTCTTGGTACAGGCGAATATGGGCAGTCGCGAGAACCTGGTGGTAGCCGGCGTTCCGGTAGGAAAAGAGATAACCGATCTGCAACCGGTTATTCACCGTGATCCAGAAAGAGAGGGATCCATTCTGGTGGTCATTGCCACCGATGCACCCCTGTTACCCAATCAATTGAAACGACTGGCCAAGCGCGCGGCATTGGGAGTAGCGCGTACCGGAGCGGTCAGCACAAATTCATCGGGCGACTTGTTCATTGCCTTCTCTACTGCGGCGCCAGCGTCTATCGACGGTCGTGAGCATTGGTCCACTTTGAAAAATGATGACTTAGATCCGTTGCTTGCAGCCACCGTCGAGGCAACAGAGGAGGCTATCATCAATTCTCTCGTCGCAGCCAAGACAATGCGCGGAGTTAACGACAATACCTTTTTCGCTCTGCCGCACGATCGTTTGCGCGAGGTGCTTGGTAAATACAATCGTCTCGTCGGAAAAGAGCCGTGAAAAAGGCTGGTGTTGAAGTTGTCGAAAATAATTGACCTCTCCGCGCTTGGCTCTACCATTTTCCCGGCTGGAGATACCGCGTGAACGCTGAGCGCATGCAGAACGACGGTCGTGAAGCCAATTTCCATACGACCCATGGGAGCCTGGTGCTGGCGGCGGCATGTCAGAATCAAGCGCCAGAAAGCTGGACAGCATTCGCTGAGCTCTGCCAGGTCTATTGGTATCCACTCTATGCGCACGTCCGCAGGCGCGGATATGACCCGGAGGACGCCAAGGGTCTGACCCAGAGTTTTTTTCTGCAATTGATCGAGCATGAAGCCTTGGCGCAGGTCGACTCTCGAAAAGGGAAATTCCGATCATTCTTGCGTGCTTCGCTCAATAAGTTTCTCGCGGTCGCACACCGGCGCGATAATGCGATCAAGCGAGGAGGGGGTCAGGAGCTGCTTTCTTTGAATGTGGCAGACGCGGAGGGCCGTTATCGCGTCGAATCAGCGGATCCATTGTCAGCCGAGCAGACCTTTGACGCGCGCTGGGCTCTATCGCTTCTCAACGAATCGATGCGACAGCTTGAGGAGAACTATGGAGAAAAGCCACAGACATTTCAGGTGCTCAAAAGCTTTCTGTTGCCGGGTAGCCAGACGGTTTCGACTTGGATGGCTGGAGATTTCGGCCGGAGATCAAAGTATGCCGAAGCCGTGGCGGAAGAATTTGTTGGACGCCGCGGCCCACAACCAGAAAGATGCAGGCAACATCACCAACCAATGTGGCAGAAGCCCTATCATCGCCGGCGCCAATTCAAGCATGAGCGACTCCCGCTTCATTTTCGGCGATAGGCCGCTGAAGGAATGGATCGACCGGTATGAGCAAAGTCATAAGCATCCAATCAACCGCACATTGCATACGTTGGGCATCCCGATGATTGCTATTTCGCTACCACTCTTCCTTGTCGCTCCATTAATTCGAGGCTTCTGGAAGATTCCGCTATCGCTCTTTACGCTTGGTTTAGTCTTCCAGTTTGCCGGCCACGCGGTGGAGGGTAAGTCACCGGAGTTTTTCAAGGACTGGCGTTTTTTGTTTGTGGGTGTCCGTTGGTGGTTGAACAAGATTAAAGGTCGGGCGTAGCCTTTGGTTTAGACCCGCCTGCCCATCTTCCCGCCGCGGATCACGCGACACCCAATGTGGGGAGGGATCGCGTTCCGACTGCGCAAAACCCGCGGCCAAGCGCAAGGGTGTTGGCCAAACTCAGCGCCAGGGCGTGCCGAAGCTGTCGGGCGATGATGCTCACCCTTCCGATCTGGCGTTTGATTTGACATATACCTATACAGGGTATATGTATATGGCGTGAAAAATGAGATTCGTGGCAAGCTGCTGGGCCGGGTCAAGCGGATCCATGGCCAGGTCGCTGGAATTCAACGAATGATCGAGGAAGATCGCTATTGCGTTGATATCCTAAATCAGATTTCGGCCGTCCGCTCCGCCTTGGACGCGCTTGGGGTGGAGTTGCTAACGAGCCACCTGGAATCATGTGTCGTCGGCGGCGATAAAGGCAGCATTCATCCTAAAGCTCGACCCATGAAATCCGAGGAGCTGCTCGCTGAAGTGCAGCATGTTTTATCGCGGTTCCTGCGTTGACGGAGGGAATTATGGCTAAACCTGAGCATTCTCATCAATGCGGACAGAGCGGTCATGGCCCGGACCACGATCACAGCCCGCATTCGGTTCATTCTGCGGTGACCCCAAGCAAGGCCTACTTCTGTCCGATGTGTCCCGGAGTGGAATCGGATAAGCCCGGGGATTGCCCGAAGTGCGGTATGCGGTTGGAACGCAATCCCGGTTTGCCAGTCGGTAAGACAATCTACACCTGTCCAATGCATCCTCAGTTCCAGCAAGACCACCCTGGTGATTGCCCGATCTGTGGAATGCGGCTCGAGCCAAAGACCGGCATTGCGGACGAGCAAGAAGAGGATCGTGAGGTCAGATCTCTGGCGACAAGATTCTGGGTCAGCCTGGTATTGGCAATCCCGGTCCTTATCCTGGCGCTTGGCAAGATGGTTCCAGGTTTGAGCGTTGATCATTGGGGGTCCGTTGGGATGAACCCGTGGATCCAACTGGTCCTGGCAACCGTCATCGTCTTCTGGTGTGGTGATCTCTTTTTTGTCCGGGCTTGGCGTTCGATCATCAATCGAAGTCTCAACATGTTCACTTTGATCGCTGTCGGCGTGGGTGCGGCATATCTTTACAGCGCGATTGCGGCGATTTTCCCGAACCTGTTTCCCCACTCCTTTAAGCACCACGGAGAGATCGATCTCTACTTCGAATCTGCGGCGGTCATCACGGTGCTCGTTCTATTTGGTCAGTGGCTCGAGCTACGAGCGCGGAGTCAAACCGGGAAGGCCATACACTCTCTGCTCGGACTCGCCGCTAAGTCCGCTCACCGTCTGAATGCCACCGGTAACGAGGAAGAAATCCCCGTTGATGAGTTACAGCCGGGAGATTTTGTTCGCGTGCGTCCTGGTGAAAAGATTCCAGTCGATGGAACTATTCAGGAGGGATCAAGCCTAATCGATGAATCAATGATTAGCGGAGAGCCGATTCCGGTTGAAAAAAAGGCGGGGGATCGAGTGATCGGTGCAACGGTAAACCAAACCGGCAGCTTCGCGATGCGGGTTGAGAAAGTCGGATCGGAAACAGTCCTATCTCAGATTGTTCACATGGTGGCGGAAGCACAACGTAGTCGGGCGCCGATTCAAAAGCTCGTGGATCAAGTCTCCGGCTGGTTTGTGCCGGCGGTGATCATTGTTGCATTATTGACGGCGGTCATTTGGGCGATTTGGGGGCCGCCACCATCGCTGGCCTACGCGGTCGTCAATGCCGTCGCTGTTTTGATCATCGCTTGCCCCTGCGCGCTGGGTCTAGCTACGCCAATGTCAATCATGGTCGGCGTCGGTCGTGGCGCGCAACTAGGTATTCTGGTGAGGAACGCTGAAACAATTGAAACGGCCGAGAAGATTACTCATCTGGTGGTGGATAAGACCGGCACATTGACGGCCGGTCAGCCGAAAGTGACTGACATTATCGCGAGCAACGGTTTTGACCAAAATCACCTGCTTTCAATTGCGGCATCGGTGGAATCTCAAAGCGAACATCCTCTGGCCCGAGCCATCGTCTCGGAGGCAAAGCAGAGAGGCATAGCTCAAAGAAAAGTGGAAGACTTTGTTTCCGTTACCGGTGCCGGGCTCCAAGCGAAGGTAGATGGAAGAAAGGTTTTGATCGGTAAAGATACATTCTTACAGAATAACGGTGTTACCGGATGGCAAGAGCTGACCGATCAAGCCAACCGGCTTAGCGAGCAGGCACGAAGTTTGGTGTGGGTTGCGAGTGACGGTGTTACGATGGGAGTCATTGGGATAGCCGACCCGATCAAGGAGACAACGCCAACGGCGATTCAGCAGCTCCATGCGATGGGTATCAAGGTCGTGATGGCGACCGGAGATAATCCGCGGACGGCGAAAGCGGTCGCCAGTCAGCTCCAGGTCGATGAAGTCCATGCTGGTTTAAAGCCGGTGGACAAGCAACGCCTCGTCCAAGAGCTCAAAGAACAAGGCGCCAAAGTTGCCGTGGCCGGTGACGGTATCAACGATGCCCCGGCTCTAGCCGCGGCAGATGTCGGTATCGCTCTCGGAACTGGAACGGATGTAGCGATTCAGAGCGCCGGACTCACGCTCGTGAAAGGAGATTTAACTGGAATCGTAAAGGCTCTGCAGCTCAGCCAGGCAGTGATGCACAATATCCGACAGAATCTCTTCTTTGCTTTTATCTATAACCTGCTTGGTGTCCCAATTGCAGCGGGTATTCTCTATCCGGTTTTTGGACTTCTGCTGAATCCGATGATCGCAGGAGCAGCAATGAGCTTTAGTTCGTTGTCGGTGGTGAGCAACGCGCTAAGACTTCGATCCGCGCTGAAATAGAAGCTAGATCGCCGCCAGCCTGATCCGGCAGACGCCGGGAGAGAAAGCCCCGCCGCGGATGCGATGCCTTGTATCTTATACTCCTTTGTGTCTTTGCGTCTTGGCGTGAGTTTCTTTTCTTTATTGACGTCCCAAGTCAACAATCGGGTTCAGTTCACCAGTACCTTGTCGCTGTGACTATTGGGTTCGGAGATCACGATGAAGCGCAATGCAGTCAATCCGGCGTTTCGAATCCTATGAGGATTTCCCGGCGCAATGTAAAGAGATTGGAAAGGCTTAAGTTCAATGGACTCGTCGCCAATCTCCATGGTCGCTTCTCCGCGAAGGATATAAAAGAGCTGTTGCGCCTTATGATGGAAATGCAGCAGTTCACTACTTCCTGGCGGCATTTCTTCCTGGATGACAGTCAATGTAGGATTCTTCAGGAGGAACCAGGCTCTGCATCCTTCTCCCCAACCGTATTGCGCGGCATTCATCGTCGAAACTGGAATGAGAGTCGACTCCTGCGATTCGTTGAAGTGAAATGATCCCTTATCTTCAGATTTCATAGCGGGCAACAAAGCTTAATCGAATTCGAGGTCTAGGGAAGCTTCACCTGCCTGATCTCGCTCTCGCTCGATCGCGTGCCACCGTCGCTGCGAGGCTCACAGTCCGGCGCGTTACCCTGCCGCAATCCGAACCAAGCGGATGCCGGACTGTTTCGCCCAGTCGCAGCGCCGCTGTTCCGCCGAGGACGAGCACTACCACCAGAGGCGCAGCGATCAATGAGAATACCGCTTTGCGCCCCCATCGACATAAATCACTTCGCCATTAATGTAGCGAGCTCTGGGTGAGCTAAGAAAGGCTGCAACCAAAGCGACATCTTCCGCCTCCCCAATATAGCCAACCGGAATCTGCGTTCGCGCCCAGTTTTGTTGGTCTTCTTCGGACGGAAACACCCGCTCGTCGATCTGTTCAGAATGAACGATGCCGGGGGAGATGCAGTTAACGGTCACACCATCTTTAGCGACCACCCGCGATAACGACTTGGACCAAATGTCGGTTGCACCGTTCGGCGGCATTGCCGCATTCAAGGCGATCGGCTCCTCACTTCCGGTTAGGTTGATGATTCGCCCGAATTTTTGCGCCTGCATCGTTCCGATAAAGGCGTGGGTAAGATTGCGCCCAGCATCGAAATTGAGGCGCATGGCCTCTTCCCATTCGTGTGATGAACCTAAACCATCTACGATCGGTCGAGAACCGCCCGCATTGTTGATCAAAATATCCAAACGGCCGAACGACTCCAAAACGGCGCTTTTGATTCGTGCAGCCGCATCGGGTGTGGTGATGTCCTCGGCCAAAATCAGGGGCGTTTTGTCCGTCGTTTTCGCCAGTTCCTCAGCTACTTCGTGCAAACGATGTTTTCGGCGGCCAACCAGAGCAAGGCGGCAGCCTTCATCATTTAATAATCGTGCAATGGCTCGTCCGATTCCACGGCTGGCGCCGGTCACGAGAGCAACTTTATCGGTTAATTCGAGGTTCATAATGTTCTGGCGATGACGCTCGGCCGAAAAATCGATTTATCGAATCGTTTGATTTGATCGTATCGATCGATTGGATCTATTGAGACGCCAACCGCCTTACGGTTAGCCACGCCAATGAAGGTAGATGCCATGGGTATTGCCAGGCTGCTGGATGAACAGCAACCTGACAATAAATGAATAAACAAACAACCCCATCGGCACTCACCGAAGAGGTGAGTAAAAACAACGACCCAAAGCAGGTAAAGGCC
>JBEEIB010000188.1:0-4034 GCA_041167675.1 Verrucomicrobiota bacterium | reverse complement strand
GCGGCGGCCGCTGCGCACGATCCTCCCCGAAACCATGACGTGCACATGATCGGGCACAATATAATTCAGGAGACGCTGATAGTGCGTAATCAAAAGTATTCCAATATTGGGGCCGCGCAATGAATTGACCCCGTGCGAGACCGTCTTGAGCGCGTCGATGTCGAGACCGCTGTCGGTTTCGTCGAGCACGGCATATTTAGAGTCGAGCATGGCCAACTGCAGGATCTCATTGCGCTTTTTCTCGCCCCCGGAAAAGCCTTCATTGACCGACCGCGAAGTGAAGGAGCGATCCATTCCCAGGAGCTCCATTTTCTCGTAAAGTTTGGCGTAGTAATCGGTGGCCTCCAGTTCCTCGCCCTCCGGCATGCGCGCCTGGACGGCGGCACGGAGAAAGTTGGCAATGGTGACGCCCGGGATTTCGCTCGGGTATTGGAAAGCCAGGAAGAGCCCACGCCGCGCGCGCTCATCCGGTTCCATTTCCAAAATGTTTTCTTCGTCCATCAGCACCCTGCCCTGGGTCACTTCGTAATCAGGATGACCAGCTAGCACCTTTGCCAGAGTGCTTTTCCCCGAGCCATTGGGGCCCATGATGGCGTGAACTTCGCCTCGGGGTACATGCAGCGTAAGGCCGCGAACGATCTCCTTGCCGGCGATGTTCACGTGCAGATTATCGATGCTCAATTCATTCATAAGAGGCCCTGAAATATAGGCTGGTTCAGGGCCTTTTGCTAAGGCCAATTTCATCGTACTGCCGCCTGGAGCGCAGCAGTTCGGGAGGGCGGCGCAGCGGCATGGACGCTGCTATTCATTCCTGCTCGAATCCATGGAAATCAGAACCGGTTTCTCACTGTCAGTTTTCGCACTTATTTCGACGGCAGGCGTTTACGCCGGTGAACTGACCGAAGCCCGGGTAACGCGTATTATTAATGAGGTAAGTCTGATCGAACCATCAGGGTCGAGCCGCACCGCCAAGGTGGCCGATGTGGTCCAAGGCGAGATCGGGCTGCGCACAGGCATTAAATCGCGGTCCGAACTCCTTTTCCAAGACGACACCCTATCCCGCATCGGGCCAGAGAGTTATTTCCGCTTTCGCAGCGGGACGCGCGAGATCACCCTCGAGAAAGGGACCGTGCTGCTCCAAGTGCCGAAAGGCCTGGGTGGCGCCAAGATTCACACCGCCGCGGTCACCGCTTCGATCACTGGTACCACTATCATGATGGAGTATCAGCCGAAACAGAGTCTCAAGGTCCTGGTCTTGGAAGGCAGCCTTCGCCTTTCGGTCAACGGACCGCTGGGCGATTCGCTGATGCTACTGCCGGGAAAAATGGTGATCATGAAGCCGGACGCGAAGCGGATTCCAGATCCGGTCACGGTCGATCTCAAGAACCTGGTAAAGACTTCCAAGCTGGTGAACATGCCGGGGACAAAAAAAGGAAGCTGGCCGGCTCTTCCCAGCGCTGCCTTAATCGAGAAAGAAGTGACGCTTCAGGACGAGGCGAAAAAGGGGAAGAACCTCGTCGAGACGAACCTGTTGATCGATGGCAAGGGCACAAAAGTGCTGCTCGCTTCCGAACAACTGCTTCAGAGCTTGAGCGACCGTAATAGCGCCATCAAGATGCCGCCGCCTCCTGTGCCTCGGACGGCTGACATCGGCCCTGCGCCCACGATCAAACAAGATGGCGGGCCGGATCATAATGAGCATACGAAGGAGACTTACGGCAGGGACGGCCATCCCGTCGCTGTTCCGATCGTCATCAATACACCTCAGGATTTCACCCAACACCGCGGGGTCGGCTCGGTTAAGATAGATTCAAATGACTCGGTGACGGTGAACACCCTGATGAGAGTCTCGGACACCACTGCGAACCACGGACGCGGGGAAATCGATATCAACAGTCGCAAGACGTCCGGCGTTGCCATCTCGATCACAAGTAGCGCGCAATTGCTGGCCTTGATGGCTGCGGCCCCGGGGGCTGGCGGCGGCGGCAAGATCACCTTTCAATCTTCCGGTGGGGATATCGAAGTGATCGGCGGGACCGTCCAGGTCGACCGCGGTGACGTTGAGATGCGGAATGACGGCGCAACCGGAACGATCGATCTGAGCAATGCAACGTTGCATGGCAACGTCATTAAGATTGGCGCTCTGGGGACAAACGGAACGTTAAACGTCGGCGGCGGCACGATCTCGGCCGATTCCACGATCAAACTTTATGCGGGCGGAAGTAGCGGCACGGTCAATTTCACCGACAACGTTACATTGAATGGCAACAGCGTGAAGGTGATCGCTGGTGACACCGTCACGATTTTCGACGGCAAAGTGGTGACGATCAACGGTCCCGCGCCGGCGGACGTTTTCACAAACAATCCCAATTATACCGGCTTTGGCGGCAACGCATCGACCACCGGCACATTTGGCGGTCAGGGGGCAAATACGCACCTGCTGAGTCAGGCGCCAGGCTATTAGCGGCGTTAAACTCCATGCCGAGATGTTGTTGCCTTTTCTGGTGACCCGTCGGGCCACGGCACTAGGCATGCTGTAAGAACAAGGCGATGAGTAACGACTCCACCTCAAATCCTTCAGGCCCGTCCGCGAACGAAGTCTCGAAGGCGGCCAGTGAATTGAACAATCTTCTGCAGATCATCTCCGGCGCGAGTTCGATGTTGGGGCCGGATCACCAGGATTCGCAAAGTTATCTGGCGATGTTGCACGAAAGCATCGACCGGGCTGAAAGAGTGGCGGCCGAACTGGCCGAAAAAGCGGGCGGAACCTCCGAGCGCAATGCGAGCCATCCCGAATTGGCGCCCTTCATGCGCTCGAAGAAAATCACAGAGCCCGCTTCTTCCAGACCGGGAATTCTCCTGGTTGATGACGAGCAAATGACCCTGACGTTAATGAAGCGGGTTTTAAGCGACGCCGGCTTTGCAGTTTCGACCGCGGAATCCGGTTTCGATTGCCTCGACCAATTCCGACGGCGGCCGCACGGTTTTTCGCTCATCATCCTGGATCTCACCATGCCCTTCATGGACGGGGAGGAAACGTTTGGGCGCTTAAGGGAAATCCGGCCCGACATACCGGTCCTGCTTTGCACCGGTTTTATTCAGCAGGCGCGGCTCGATCGGCTGAGGACCTCGGGTCTGGCCGGTTTCCTGCGCAAACCTGTGCCTCCCGATGAGATTATCGCGATGGTTCGGTCGACTCTGGCGAGCGTGCGCTATGCCGGCGGCATCAATCAGCACGGGATGCCGGTGGCGATGTGAACGGCGCGCGGCGATCGTCGTGACCTAACGAACGGCGGATGTCTCCAGCGAAGAGGCCGGTTCCACAAAAACTTGTTCACGGATCGGCTGCGCGGCGGAACCGACGGCGGCTAATTCCGAAAAGGTATAAATCCGCATTGGACACTGCAGGGAAGGGAGGCTGGCTGAGCCGAGAGGTTGAAGGTCAAATTCGGCATGGACCAGGGCCTGCACCTGCTCGCTCATGATAAACGGACAGCCAAATTCCTTGGTCATCTCCTGGAGCTTCCAGGTTAAATTGACGGCGTCGCCGATGACGGTGAACTCCATGCGTTGCGGAGAGCCCACATTGCCGACGACGACTTCGCCATGGTGGACGGCGATACCGGCGCGCAGTTCCGGCCAGCCGCGCTCTTTCCAGGTTTGATTCAGTCGAAGTAATTCCTCTTGCATGGCGCGCGCCGCCCGCACGGCGTTGAGGGCATCCTCCTCCGCCCCGCGACCATGAATATTTCCCCAGACGGCCATGACGGCGTCGCCTATGAATTTGTCAAGCGTGCCGCCTGTGCGAAAGACGCACTCCACCATGGCGGTCAGGTATTCGTTTAATTGCCGGACGAGAAGGTGGGGCTCGCGGCGCGCGCTCACGGCGGAATAGCTCCGGATATCGGAGAACAGAATCGTGACGGGTCTGGTCACTCCGCCTAACGACTGCTCGTAAGCCTTCGGTTGATCCAGCATCTCGGCCACGACGTCGCGGGAGACATAGCGCTCCAGCGTGCGCCGGACCCGATGCT
>JBEEIB010000187.1:0-6709 GCA_041167675.1 Verrucomicrobiota bacterium | reverse complement strand
ACCGCTGTTGTCCTTCTTTCGCGCCACCTGATTGCGCGCCAGGTGGGCGTCGATGCCAAGAAATATTTGCTTGGCCTTTACCTGCTTTGGGTCGTTGTTTTTACTCACCTCTTCGGTGAGTGCCGATGGGGTTGTTTGTTTATTCATTTATTGTCAGGTTGCTGTTCATCCAGCAGCCTGGCAATACCCATGGCATCTGCCAATCCAGACGCGGCCGCGCCAATCGTCTGGATTCTATCTTCTCGCCTTTCAGTATTGATCCAGCGAATCTCTGCCTCTATAGTCACGAGCTCGTTTTTATGAAGACTACTCCTACGTCCGAATCTGCCAATCTGCGTCAGGCTCCCGAACGGGGCGCAACAATGAATGGCGCCGAGATTCTCGTCGCTGCTCTGGAGCGTGAAGGCGTAGATGTAATTTTTGCATATCCGGGGGGCGCCAGCATGCCGATCCACCAGGCATTGACTCGTTCAACCAAGATCCGCACGATCCTTCCTCGGCACGAGCAAGGTGGCGTGTTTGCCGCCGGAGGCTATGGAAGAGCAACCGGACGCGCCGGGGTCTGTATGGCCACCTCCGGACCCGGGGCAACCAATCTCGTGACCGGAATTGCTGACGCCTACATGGATTCCGTTCCGCTGGTCGCGATTACCGGCCAGGTGCCCCAGGAAATGATCGGTCGAGGCGCTTTTCAGGAGACTGACGTCTTCGGGATGACTTTACCGGTAGTGAAGCATAGCTATTTGATCATGGATATCCATGAGATCCCGCGCGTGGTGAAAGAGGCCTTCCACATCGCGCAGACGGGGCGTCCGGGACCGGTGGTTATCGATATTCCTAAGAATATTCAGAACCAGACTGCCCAACCGATCTTTCCGCAGGAGTTGACCCTACGGGGCTATACGGTCCCGGCACAACCAGACCCGGTTGCGCTCAACGAAGTGATCGGTCTCATAAAGTCGGCTCAGCGTCCGATGATTTACGCTGGTGGCGGTATCATTTCCGCGAATGCCGCCGAGGATCTTCTGGAGTTCGCCGAGCGCAGCCAGATTCCAGTTGCCACGACACTGATGGGTATTGGCGGTTTTCCGGAAAGGCACCCGCTTTCGCTGAAATGGTTAGGGATGCATGGAACCGTGTACGCCAATTGCGCCGTGAACGAGGCGGATCTATTGCTGGCTTTGGGGGTTCGTTTTGATGATCGAGTCACCGGCAAGGTGGAGAAATTCGCGGAACACGGCACGATCGTTCATATCGATATCGATTTCTCGGAACTGAACAAGAACAAGGTGGTAAAGCTGCCGATTCATGGGGATATCAAATACGCGCTGAAGGAATTGAATCGGTTGCTAGCCGAAACCGGCCACCAACGCGAGTCGGCGAATTTCACTCTCCACGGTTCCTGGTACAAAAAGATCGAGACTTGGAAACAACGCTATCCGCTCGACTTCAAAGATACCGAAGACGTGATCCAGCCGCAGTATGTGATCAAACTTCTGGATGAAATGACCAAGGGTGAGGCCATCATCACTACTGGTGTCGGACAACACCAAATGTGGGCAGGCCAATACTACAGCTTTAGTCGTACTCGACAGTTCCTTACCTCGGCGGGACTCGGAGCCATGGGATTCGGTTTTCCAGCCGCGATCGGAGCAAAGGTTGCTTTTCCGGACCGCCAGGTGATCGACATTGACGGCGACGGCTCGTTCCTGATGAACATTCAGGAACTGGCTTGCGCCCATATCGAGAATATACCGGCCAAGGTCATTATCCTAAATAACCAGCACCTGGGTATGGTGGTGCAATGGGAAGACCGTTTTTACAATAGCAATCGCGGCCACACGTTTCTGGGAGATCCGAAGAACCGGGAACGAATCTACCCGAATTACGTGGAAATTTGTGTCGGCTTTGGCGTGAAGTGCGAACGGGTCCTCCACAAAAAGGACCTGGGGGCCGCCATTCAGCGGATGCTTGATGCGGACGAATGTTATCTCTTGGATGTGATGGTGCCGTACACTGAGCACGTGTTACCAATGATCCCGGCCGGCAAGACCTATCGCGATATCATTATCGACGACCGCCACGGTAAATTCCAAGGCTAGCTAAGAGCTACAGGTTACGGGTGGCAGGTTTTTTTCCGGTCGCGACATTGGCCCAAGCCCGGCGCTCGCAGACCATTCCGAAGGTGCACCCAACGCTCGATCGCCCAACTTGCAACCAGTAACCTGCAACTTGTAACCTGTAACCACGCATGGAAGAGAACGAGTTACTCGTCATTCGGCGGCAAAAACTCCAGCAGTTAATCGAAAGAAAGGTCGATCCGTTTGGTGGCTCGTTCGAAGTTTCCGGTTCGATCTCCGAAATTCGCGACGCTTTTGCCGAAGGTAAACAAGTCCGTGTGGCTGGTCGGATCACCGCCCATCGCAACATGGGGAAGAGCCAGTTTCTTGACCTAAGCGATATCAGTGGTCGGATCCAGATTTTCGTGAACCTAAAGGAATGTAGCCCGGACGACGCAGAGATTTTTCAGTTGCTCGACCTGGGAGATTTCCTCGGGGTGGAAGGTGAATGTTTTGTCACCAAGACCGGTGAACCGACGGTCAGAGTGGCTCGATTTCAAGTGCTGACGAAAGCGCTTCGTCCGTTGCCCGACAAATGGCACGGCGTGACCGACGTCGAAATTCGCTATCGTCAGCGCTATCTCGACCTGATCGCAAATCCGGAATCGCGAAAGATCTTTCTCCAACGCAGCCGAGTGACGCGCGAAATTCGCGAGTTTCTTCATCAACGCGGCTTTATTGAGGTCGAGACCCCGATGATGCAGGCAATTGCCGGTGGAGCAGCCGCTCAGCCGTTCCAGACTTACCATAACGCGCTAAGCATTAACCTCTTTTTGCGTATCGCAATTGAGCTTTATCTGAAAAGGCTGCTGGTTGCCGGTTTTCCAAAGGTATTCGAGATGAATCGGAACTTTCGTAACGAAGGGATCTCGCGACGACACAATCCCGAGTTTACGATGTTGGAGGTTTACTGGGCTTACACCGACTTTCAAAAGATGGCCGAGCTAGTGGAAGAGCTGATCTGCCACCTTGCGGAGACGGTGATTGGAACGTTGAACATCGAGCATCGGAACGATGACGGAGCAGTTAGACGCACGATCCATCTCCAGCCCCCATGGCGTCGCGCCCGCTACACCGATCTGATCCGAGCAATCGATCCGGGCTGGTTCGAACGTTCACGCGAGGCGAAGATTGCCAAATGTCGGGAGCTAGGCGTGGAGATTCAACCGGCGATGCAAGAGTTTGAAATTACCCAACAAGTTTTCGAAAAATTAATCGAAGAGAAAACTATCGATCCGCTCTTCGTGACTCATCTTCCAACCGAATTGGTCCCGCTCGCGAAACAGAATTCCGAAAACTCAGCCGAAGTCGACGTTTTCGAATTGATCATTAACGGTCAGGAAATCGCGCCCGGGTACTCCGAACTGAACGATCCGATCGTCCAACGCCAGCGGTTGCTCGAACAGGCCGGCGAAGAAACTCAGAAGCTGGATGAAGACTTTCTCTTAGCGTTAGAGTATGGAATGCCGCCCGCGGGAGGGGTTGGAATCGGCGTCGATCGGCTAATGATGCTATTGACCGGTGCGGAATCAATTCGGGATGTGATCCTTTTTCCGCATTTGAAGCCAAAGGGTCAGGAATGAGCGCATCTGCAGCCGTGGACGAGGAATTCGTGCCGGAGGCGAGGAACGCAAATCAGTTCAGCCTTTACAACCAGCTTAATTTCCAGATCACACTGGGAGCTCCGATGATCTTGTACGCCAAGTCGCTCGGAGCCAGTTCAACCACGATCGGCATCGTGGCGGCTCTCGCCCCATTGCTTACCGTTCTACAATTGCCAACTGCCTATTTCATACCAAAGGTCGGCTACAAGCGCTTCGTACTATTGGGATGGTTTTCCCGCACGATTATCGTGTTCAGCCTGGCGTTACTCCCGCTGGTTACGGCACTCGACGCGGCCACCAAAACCAGCCTGATGTTGATGTGCCTGTTTACATTCAATGTTCTGCGAGGAATTTCGACTGGCGCCTGGCTTCCCTGGTTAACTTCACTGATTCCTGAAACCTCGCGAGGAGCCTTTCTCCGACGAGACCAAACCTTTATGCAGATCGGCGGTGTGCTCGCGATGGCGCTTGCCACTTTTGTGCTTTGGCACGAGGCGCAGCCCGGAAATTTTTCGTTCTTGTTCCTGCTGAGCGCTTGTGCCGGAACCCTGAGTCTATTCTTCATCCGGCGCATACCGGATGTACCAATTGAGGAACAGATCCGTGGCTCTGGTCAACCAGTGCCTTGGCTGGAAATTCTCCGCCACCCTCCCTTCAGCAAATTGCTGATCTTCAATGTGGTCTACAACTGGGTGGTCGGAGGTTTGGCCGCTTTTGCGATTGGATTCCTGCAGAGTCGGGCCGGCTTCAGCGACGGAGCGATCCTCGCGTGCAGTCTGCTCTCGTTTGTAGGAGCGTCGGTCAGCGTTTCGAGTTTCGGAGAGCTACTGAACCAAACCGGAAGCAAACCGATCTTACGTATCTCGCTTGTTTGTTACCTTTGGGCGGTACTTTGTTGGGTTCTGGTATCCAGCAATCTCTTATACAGTTCGGCATCGATCATTGCGATCATCTATTTCATCCTCGGCGTCGCGGGT
Source organism: Verrucomicrobiota bacterium (assembly GCA_041167675.1). Taxonomy (GTDB): domain Bacteria; phylum Verrucomicrobiota; class Verrucomicrobiia; order Chthoniobacterales; family JAFAMB01; genus DASTDH01. The sequence continues at coordinate 2,008 of JBEEIB010000187.1, read as the reverse complement.
GGGCTTTTCTCGATCGCAAACACCCGAATCGCCATGGACACGATGCCGGTTATGGGCCGCAATCACTTCTTTTCCTTGTTCACCGTCTTTTCCTCGCTCAGCCTTGGACTTGCGCCCATTTGCTGGGGCATATTTCTTGATTTACTTGCACATTTCGAAACCAGAATCGGTGCTTTTGAACTGAATCGTTACAGCCTTTATTTCTCGCTCTTAACAGTTCTGGTCATCGTAACCTTTGTTTTGGCTAACCCTTTGGTCGAGAAGAAGGGACAACCATTTTCACTTGCTCTTCGCGATGCCGTGATCTACTCGCGTCTGCGACTGTTTGCGCGGTTTCTTAACCGGTGAGCAGGATCATATCTGGCGAATGAACGCGACAATCCTTTTCAGCCATCGTGTCTAATCGAACCCGCCTTCCCTTCAGCTACTTTATCGCGCTTCGTTATCTCAGACCGAAACGGACTTTTCTTTCGGTGATCACGCTGATCTCGATCACTGGAGTCGTTCTCGGCGTCGCCGTGCTCATCGTTGTAATTTCAGTGTTCACCGGATTCGAACGGCAGATCGAAGCCAAGATCATCGGTTTCGATGCGACGATGCTCGTGAACGCCAATGGACCGGGACCGGCTGGCGGCTTCATCAAGGATTGGCGCGAGCTACTGAAGACGATTGAGAAAGTTCCGGGAGTGGTGGCTGCAGCTCCAATGATGGAGGGCCCAGTAGTCGCAGAATCGCACGCCAACGGTCAGAATCTGCGCATGACGCCCTTGATCCGTGGGCTCGAACCCAATCTTGCCAACAAGGTCGCTAATTTCGAATCGATGATTGTCGACGGAAAGATGGATCTAGAGGGCGACACTTGCGTCATTGGATCCGACCTGGCTGTTAACCTTCAGATCTCAGTGGGTGACAATCTCACACTCTATTCACCAGGAAATATCAATAACATCATCAATCTGCTGCGCGAAGTAAAAGACGATCCGAGCAATAAAGAGAAAGTGCAGAAAGCAATCGACTTGTTGCTTCCGACCGACCTGACCGTGACCGGAATTTTTAGCTCCGGTCGCTACCTATTCGATTCTAACTATGTACTCGTTCCGCTCCATATCGGACAGGAGCTTTATCAACTGGGCGACTCGGTGCATTTCATCGGGATTAAAACAAGCGGCGATCCGCTTTCGGTAGAGCAAGTCAAACAACGTCTCAGCGCGGTGCTGCAACCACCCTTGCAAGCGACGACTTGGATCGATCGAAACAAGGAATATCTGGACGCCATTCGCGTAGAGCGAACCACGATGTTTTTCGTTCTCCTCTTTATCCTAATTGTGGCCGCGTTCGGCATTACGAGTACGCAGGTTACTACCACGGTGCAGAAGACCCGCGAGATCGGGGTAATGAAGGCCCTAGGAGCCAAGGTGAGCCAGATCCTATGGATTTTTCTCGCTCAAGGGATGCTCATCGGTTTTTTTGGCACCCTGATTGGGCTCGGCGCCGGTATGCTGGCGGTTCAGTATCGCAACCAATTAAGAGACTTCTTATCCGCAACCTTCCACATCCCGCTATTTCCCGCGCAGGTATACCAGTTTGCGGAAATCCCGGCCGAAATCGTGCCCAAAGATGTCGCGCTTATCTGCTGCAGCGGGTTCGTTATTTGCACGATTGCGGCGTTGGTCCCAGCCTATTTTGCGGCCCGACTGGACCCGGTGAAGGCTCTTAGGTTCGAGTAAGAATCCGTCTTACGGTTCAGACGACCCCTGAGGACGGAGGGTGCGTCGCTTGCGCCCACGAAGAGCCCACGATGCGGCAGCGGATCTGATCTCGATTCGTTTCGGCGCGCTTGAATTTACTTCCCGGGCGCCGCAAGCGGCGCACCCTCCATCCTCAGGGCGCTCCAGCCATTTGGTTACATCCTAGGATCTTCGGGTTCTTTGTGACTTTGTGCGAGATTCTGGTCGTGACGGTTGTCATTTAATGTGAGAAGGTTAGCTACGTCTTCCTGAGATGATCA
>JBEEIB010000186.1:0-3387 GCA_041167675.1 Verrucomicrobiota bacterium | reverse complement strand
TTTGGAGGATTCCTTCAAAGTTTCCTAAAAACTGTTTGGGCCCTTCCCGGTCCCGGCCAAGCCGAAACTCGAAGACCGTCGAACCTCCCGGTCTGCCGTATTGCCAGAGATAAGCCTGATGATTTTTTCCCCGGCCATCGTGCATCTGCACGGCCACCGGGGTTTCATCGGCCTGGATATAATTGCCCGCTAAAAGTTCCCGACCCATTGCTCTGACGATGGGAGTTAACATCTCGCCCACACGCATCATCCAGCCGTTGAGCGTCGCTCGGGACAGATGGAGTCCGCTTTCACGTTCCAAAATCACGCTCTGGCGATAGAGAGGCAGGTGAAAAGAGTACTTGTTGATGACTGCGTCGATCACCACCCGGTCACTTCCGAGGCCCTTCTCGATGATGCGTTCCGGAAGCGGTGCGCAACTGACTCGGCCTTCTTCGCATCCCTTGCAAGCTCGCTTTTCGCGCTTGGTCACCTGCACGAAGTATTTGGCCGGTTCAACATCGAGTACTTCACTGGCTTCGTAACCGATGACCTGTTTCTCTTTGCCGCAAATCCCGCAAACGCACTGCTCGGAGGTGCATGGGATGATTTGTTCGACTCGCTCCAAATGCGCGGGCAACTCCTGACGTCCGGGATGTTGGCGCTCTTTTTTAGCCGCTGCCGGGATCGGTTCGCACTGAGCTTCCGCTTGGACTTCAGCGCCATTGACCCCTGGCTCGAGTTCAAGGAGTTCGAGCTGTTCGAGACTCAAGCTCTCGCTGCCTGGCCCGTACTTCTTGATCAAATCCAAGCGGCGAAGCTCCCGCAAGATCCGGTTCTCTTTCTCGAGCCGTGCCACCTTTTCTTCAAGCTGTTGGTTGCGCTTTAGAAGCTCTTGCTCAAGAACTGAAGGAGGAGGAATTTCCGGATTCAAGCTAACTAAAAACTAACAAAAATACCGTGTTAATTACTAGTTTTTTCTAGGTTTTTTTCTTCGTATCGATACCAATTTTTGGCTCTGGTTCTCTCCAGATCAATCCCTCCCAAAAGCAACGTGAGTTCCTCGTGGGTCAGCCTGACTCGCTCGCCTTGAGTCTCCTCTTGCGGCCAGCTAAAGCGACCCCGCTCAAGCCGTTTTGCGCAAACCCAAAGTCCGTTGCCGTCCCAGAATAATATTTTAAGCCGATTACGCGATTGGTTGCAGAACAAAAACAGATGGCCGCTCCTGGGCTCGAGTTGGAGCCGATCACCCACCAGTCCGTGCAATCCATTAAAGCCCTTTCTCATATCCGTGGCTCCAACCGCCAGGTAGATCCGGGTCGCAGGTCCGATTCCAAACACTCTTATGCCCTTTCCAAGACCGCGATGAGGGCTTGCAACGTCGTCGCATCAAATCCAGGACGCACTTCAACTCTTCGGCCTCGAGCCAATACCACCTCGATCGCATTGACTTTTTGGGCTGCCTTTTGCTCCAACTCCACCGCAATCAGTCGCGGCGTTTGCCTCGCCTCTTGTGTTCCACCTTTCAAGTGCCGCCGTAGCGTTCCGGGCGATAAGCCTCTCGTGCGACAAAACTCCGAGCACTTCATTCCCCCGGAGATAAACTCTTCGACTAGCCGTTGAACTTCTTTACCGGTACGCCGCGCCCGCCGTTTCTTGCCGACCTGATTTTCGTCCATCCCAATCTTCTCGCAGATCGCGATTAGTCTTGGTAGATGCGGTTAGCTGGACGCTTCCGATCAATCAGCCATGTGCCCTGCTGCCACCAGCACGATCCGCAATTACCAGACACCACGCGAGCGTCTGCCAGGGTGAACAGGATCAGGCAGGCAAGAAGGGACGACGTCGATAACGTCTCTTTTGGGAGACTAAAACTGAGCCGGTGCGCGGTCGCCGAGTTATGTCCGTCACCCCTTGTTCGGCTTTCGGACCGGGCTTGGATTGAGTGATCCTAGGTATTCCTGCGGAGTAAGGGCTTTTCGCGCCCCGAGCTCTGCAGAATGTACACTCGGTGATACCGACCGTCCGATTGTTCCGGTGGCTTTATTCGAGGAGGTCATCCAATGCGGATTCCCTCAGCCACCTGCCAAAGATCCGGAATAGGTCCGGGAAAATAACGCAAGGCAGCCGCCGGCTTCTAACGCCCGACGACTGCTTAGGAACGGTGCTGCGGCACGTCCCCGAAGATTACTTTTAGCGGCCCGACCGGATCACGTTGTCGATTACCTGCAGAAGATCGTCTGCAGTGAACGGCTTGAGCAAGAGCGCATCAAACCCAGCAGAGGGTGCTCGCGCTCGGTCAAGCGGCCTACTCATTCCACTGATCGCGACAACCGGCACTTCGCCGCCTCTAGAGCGCCTCAAAGTGCGTATTTCTTGTAACAATTCGAATCCATCTTTCCCTGGCATAGAGATATCAGACAGAACGAGATCAAGCTGAAAATGAATGACCTGCGTAAAGGCCTTATCCGCATTTGCGCACGTTCTGACGCCCGCACCCAGTTGCGACAAGAATTTGGCCAAAGAGGTCCGCACCAGATCGTGATCGTCCACGATTACTATTCGAGCGTTGTCCAGCCGCTGTGCCAAAATTGTCTCCTCGTGAGGGACGCCTCTATATTCTACCAAGCTCAATAGAGTTCGCCAATTAAGGACAACACGGATTCAGAAAGATAACGCGCTGACGAACCGCCGAGCGCAACATCGGGATTGCGAATCTCTAGAGGATAGAAGCTCGGTTCGTTCGGAAATTCCGTTGAAAATGAGGAGCAGGTGAATTATGGCCGGGGCTTCTTCCGCGTGGACGGTTTGTCGTCGCCCCCGGGCCTGCCGTTCCAGAAACGCCTTCAGCGCGAAATAATTCTGCAGAACGGGCGTCGTGAGACGCGCTAGCCGGCCCGGTTCGTCAGCTTGACTGCGATCTGAATGCTTTGAGACGTCGTTCCAGTTCCGATCTAATATCGCTAAGCTCTTTTCTGCGTTCCAGTTCGGCTTTTAGGCTGACGAGATCTAGGACTGGCTCCCAGCTCTTACTCCGGTCGCGGTCACCTTTCGCGAACGAAGGATCGCTTCTGTTGATCAGTACGTGGTGTTGCTTGCTCATATCTCGCGCTTTTTTTCATGAATGCTCTCATGCCCAGTAGACACTCTCAATAGCAGAACCGGTTTCCCTCGTTATCCAACCCCCCAGAAGACACAGCGCCGGGCGAGCGCTTTCCGAACGAACTTGAATCTCCTGCCAGATCTATAAAGCTTGCAGCAAGGGATTGCCATGCACTTTTTACCCCTGATCCTCGTCGAACCCTTGTCCTGGCAATTGGCCCCAATTGTATCTTAGCCTTCCTGTGGATGTTGCACGTCCATCTAGATTCTCCGGAAGCTCTTCCCGGACGAAATCGTGGCATCCCT
>JBEEIB010000185.1:0-33348 GCA_041167675.1 Verrucomicrobiota bacterium | reverse complement strand
TCGGTTTCACCTTTGGGATCAAACAGCCGTACTTTCACGGACCTACTGCACCAGCCAACTATATTGTTGCGTATTTTGATACTCATCTGCTGACTGTCCTTATTTGTTCGTTCATCCAGTTCTTAGCCACATTTCCGCTCGGCATCTTCACCGCAACTATCGTGAGTCGGCTGCACTTTCTCGGTGCGAAGGCGGCCGGCGTACAGATCGCGCTTTTCGGCGGTCTCGCGGTAGCGTTCGATTCAGCCGCGTCGGCTTTCGTCCTATGGGCGATGGCGCAAACCGGGATAACGCAGGACGCTTCTCTGGTGCGAGCGTTGTATTACCTCCAATCTGCGTTTGGCAGCACTGGCTACGCCGTTCCAATGGGTCTTCTATTGGCTGGCATCTCCATCCCCGCCGGGCTAATGAAACTCTTGCCGAAATGGGTTGTAGGACTTGGTATTGTGGTCGCAATCATTAGTGAACTCACCTGGTTCACTATGATCGTACCGAATCTCGGTTTCCTTGTCCCGCTTACCAGATTTCCCGGATTCGTTTGGCTAATCGCCGTCGGATTTCTGCTGCCGGCAATGATCAGCGAGCGAATCGGCAATCCCCGCAAAATCGCATGAACTCCCTGAGCGAACGCGCCTGGATCAGAACCCTACACCTGGTGCTGAGCATACCAATTATCGGTTTTATTTACGGGCCGGTCGCCCACATCCCGCCAGCAGCGTCATTCACCCGCTTGATAGCCATGCCAATTGTCGCCCTCAGCGGCATCTGGATGTGGCAAAAACCACGTCTCTTGCGATGGCTTCGTCCGCGACGCTGAGTGAAGCGAACCTTTAGAACCGAATGGTGCTTAGCGTTTGGCAGTGCATTGCACTCCTGTTCTTACCGCTCACGGTTAATTGCTCAACACTTACTACTTACTGCTCACCACTCACTATTATTGGCCCTCCGTCTTGGGAAGTGCCAACGAAGTGTAATCCCGTTGCAATTCGAGGCACAAAGCTTCGACTACCAGTTCGTGATCGGCACGCTGCGGCAATCCGGACACACTGACCGCTCCAATCACCGCAATTCCTTTGACATGAATGGGAAATGAGCCGCCATGCGCTGCGAAGTCGGTCATCGCCAGGGCGTACCTCTCCGACAAAGTCGTTTTAGCCAGTCTAAGCGTGAGTCCGACGGCATAGGAACTACGATGAAAACGCCCTACGGTGTTACTCTTTCGACGAACCCACTCCGCATTGTCAGGAACACTTCCGGGAAGAGCGCTATAGAAAAGTGGCTGCCCGAAATAACGTACATCGATTACGACCGGCAACCGACGATCGGCCGCCAACTGACGCAATCGCTGTCCCAGTTGCCAAGCAGTCTCCAAATCAAACTTGGAAAATATTAATTCGCTCTCCTGATGGTCAATTCTTTCCAGATCGCGGGTTAGATCCATGGTCTTCTTCTGTGGTGGGTTTGCGGAAAAGCATCTCGCAAGAAAACAGTAAGACGGAAACAAGAATTACGAAATGAGATTCAGAACGGCGAGGCGGATTAGGTAGACACAGCTCAGGAAAAACGAAGCAGCGCCTTTGGTACCTTACATACCATCGTATACGCCGGATCGAAAACATTGCCCAAGTCGTACTCGACGCATTGCCCGAGCAACAGGCTCGCGCTGGTCGTGTCCAATCCATAATCTTCCTTCAGCCAGCGCAACATCTCGGTCGTGGCGTGCTGCACCGCCTGATCAAGCGGACGCGCGTTCCCGACCGCAAAGATATATTCGGTGTTCTCGCCCCGTGGCCAGCGAATGCGCTTCTTTTTGAGTACCCGGACAGTGAACTGAACGTCCATCGAGATCTCAATCCCAGTGCCGACGATCTCTCCGTCGCCCTGGGTTGCGTGACCGTCTCCGACGTGAAGCAGCGCGCCCGGAACAAAGACCGGGAAATAAGCTGTGACCCCGGCCACGAACCCCCGATAATCCATGTTGCCACCATGTTCGGCCGAGGTGGCAGTCGAAATCGCCTGATCAAGCGGCGGAGCAACCCCGAAACATCCAAGCATCGGCGCCATCGGGATCGTCAGGTTTCCCAGCTTTGTCTGCGGCTTGATCAGCGTAGCGGTGCCACCCTCATTATCGACCCGCCACTCGGCCAGCTCGCGCTCGGGCAGTTCGCGGACGTATAACGGGTCAACCACGTTCGCGGCGACAACGGAGCCAGTGTAACCAATCGCCCGGTTTGGACGGATCCGGTCGAGTCGAACAACTAACGTGTCGCCGGGCTCCGCATCCTCAATATAGAAAGGCCCAGTCTGCGGATTGCCACGTGGTGTAATCGCTGTGTCACTGGCGTCCTTTCCCATCGCATCCACGGTGGTGGTAATCACTGTGTCACCGTCACCAATTCGCAGGACCGGTTCATGCGAGCCAATGGCGGTGTGGTAATGGGTAGGCTGGAAATGATGCGTGGCCATGGAGTAATGGGGGTAAGCGACCGAGCGTTGAGGCTATCGATTAGTTGATTCTAGAACTGGAAATCGCCCAGGCATAAACAACAGCTAGATTCATCTCCATAAACGGGCCAGCCAGCGCATCCTTGGAGATCGGCACGCTATTGGCTATCGCACTGAAGAAACTCAGTCAAGCAAGATGGATTCGAATGGCCGTAGCGGCGGCAGGATCTGTGAGTTCGCAGCGCGAAGCGCCTGCCTGATCGCGGCAAGGCCTCTCACAATCTTGCTGCTGAGGCTGAAGCATCAGACTACTTTACTATTCGCTATTTCTTCTCCATGACTGCGCGCGACATCGCCCATTGCCGATTGATCAATCAGCAGATTGCTGGCGCAAAATGCGAGAGACCGCCCGAGATCGTGAGCTTGCTCGGCGCAGTGCAGTGCCAAGACTATCTCGGTGCGCTCTGGGCTATCGGTCTCCGCTCGGTGAATTCCATTGAAGCTGATATCGAGAAGGCGATCGAAACCCGAACCATAATTCGTACCTGGCCGATGCGCGGCACGCTGCATTTTGTGGCGCCAGCGGACGTTGGCTGGATGCTAGAGCTACTTACACCCCCGGTCATTGCCGCCAGCAGACGACGGCAACAACAACTGGAACTCGATGACAAAACCTTGGCGCGCTGCCGAGCCTTGTTTGCTAAAGCCCTGCAGGGGAGGCAGCTGACCCGGAACGGTATGTATTCGTTGCTCGAGGACGCGCATATCTCCACCGGTAGCCAACGCGGTTATCACATTCTCTGGCGCCTGGCCCAGGAAGGAATCATCTGTTTCGCCGCGCGTGAAGGTAGGCAACCAACTTTTGCGTTGTTGGACGAGTGGGTGAAACCGGCCAAGAAGTTAAAGCGCGAGGAAGCGTTAGCGGAACTAACTAAGCGATATTTTATCGGGCACGGTCCGGCGACATTACAAGATTTTGCCTGGTGGTCAGGGTTGAAAATATCGGAGGCTAAGGCTAGCCTTGAGATGGTCGCGTCTTCTTTGCGAAAGGAGACGAATGCAATATATTGGACGTCTCCCGAATCGACGGCCTCGCCAGCGGATATTCCAATGGCGTGCCTCTTGCCTGGTTTCGACGAGTATATGCTCGGCTATACGGATCGCAGCGCTGTGCTTGATCCGCAGCACGCTCAAAAACTGATTCCGGACAACAATGGTAGATTTCTATCTACAATGATCATGAACGGGCGCGTGGTCGGTACCTGGAGAAGAGTGCTTAGCAAGAAAGCAGTCGTCCTTACCATGGAGCCATTTGTTTCACTGAAAAAACTCGAAAAGGAGGCGTTCGTAGCCGCAGCCGAACGGTATGGTAAATTTATCGGTTTACCTGTGACGATTACGAGTTAACGACTGACAGTCCACGGTTAAGCCGTCGGCCTAATCCGGCTGGAGCAATATTGGCATCGCCATTCCCCTCTCCCGGGCCCGGAAATAGAAGACAGCGCGAATTCGCTTGCGCCGATTTTTTCGTATCGGTAAAAGCAACATCGGCTGATGGATACTGAAGCAACATCGAGTAGTCATAATCGAAACAATTCAGACGGTTATTGCCGGCGCAGTTTTCTGAGGCAGGGACTCGGCCTCGCCGGTGTCGCTTTCGCATCCAATTTTTTGGAGGGGCTTGCTTCCGGGCAGGCAACGCAGGCATCAGAACCCAAGACTGCAGAAAAGGCTTTGGCCGAACTGAAAGCAGGAAATCAACGGTATGTGACCGGGACGCACCTCCATCACGACTATGGTCCAGAGCGACCGCAGCTTGCTCTCAGCCAAAATCCATTTGCCATCATTCTCAGCTGCGCCGATTCCCGTGTTGCCCCCGAGCTGGCATTCGATCAATCACGTGGTCGCCTCTTTGTCATTCGTATCGCCGGCAATTTCGTCGACGACAACGGTCTGGCGAGCGCGGAATACGGAGCAGCCGTGCTAGGCGCAACTTTGATTGTTGTTCTGGGCCACAGCGAATGTGGCGCGATCAAATCGACCATCGATGTGATCACAAAAAATAAACAATTGCCCGGCCATCTGCCCCAGCTGATTTCCTACCTCAAACCTCCAGTTCAACGGGCGTTAAGTCAGGGAGGTTCGTTGGACGCAGCGATTCAGCAAAATGTCGTAACCAACGTTGGCAAATTGCAGACTGCCGAGCCCGTGATCGCGCCCCTAGTCAAAGAGAAAAAGGTAGAAGTGGTAGGCGCTTTGTACGACCTGAGCACGGGCCGAGTCGAATTTCTGAGCTAGCTCGGCATGCCGGCGACCGGTCTATCGAGGCTCAAACTAGGTCGAGCGTGGGACTTGTGTCGAACACTTCCTTTTCCAATCAAAACGAAAGTAAACCAACTTGGCTTGGTGAAATATCGTCCCGCTCAGCACCTGCTTGTACATGATCTGCGGCAGTGAAGCGCCGGCTATGTCTCAGCGGGACCGCGATGCCCCAAAATAGCAGGGCGAAAACCTCGGCGCATTGGGTAGCTGCGCTCTTTGCTTTGCCTCCCCATGCGCCGGGTTTGAGCCACGTCGCGCCATTGACCTTGTCATGGAATGTTTGAATTCCGAGAATCTCGATTGGTGATGGTAGGCAGGATTTCCGTCGTCGCATCCGCTGCTACAAAGGCACCATCGAGAGGCCAACCTATAGAGATGAAAAACCGGTACCAGCCGGGGTGGCAAGGTTGATCCGAGATTGAGCACTGCGGAGAATTGGTAAAGACGGAAGGGTAGCGTTCTTGAAACGCGTCCGCACGAGGTGGCTCAAACCCGGCGCATGGGGAGGCAAAAGCAAGGGGCGCAGCTACCCAATGCGCCGAGGTTTTCTCCCTAACATTATGGGAACCTGGCAACCTGAACTCTGATCTGACGCTCGTTCATCAGCAGCGCTCAGCGTCTTCAGTGCCTGGAGCGGAGAAAATCGGCTCAATCCCGAGGCGATCAATAGTCCGAAGGCGCAGACGACCAATGTGGCCCTGATCCCCATAGTTTCGCCCAACCAGCCTCCAAAAAATGCTCCAAACGGCATGATTCCGGTGACAATGAATCGAAATGCGCCATTCATTCTTCCGAGCATTGAGCTCGGCGTTAGGGTTTGGCGAATGGTCCAGGCGAAGACCGTGACCGCGGAACCTCCGGCGCTCAGCACAAAGTAAGCAACCGCCAATCCGATCACTCCCGCAATATTCCCGGTATTGACTAGTGGAAAGCAAAACGCCGCCAAAGCGGCCATGATTGTCGACCAGATGACGAAAGGACCTGGCCCAAACCATCGGCCAAGCCGTTCCGCTCCGAAGGCACCCATTACCGCGCCAATTCCGCCGACGCTAACGGTTATACCAAACACTCCCGGTCGGATGCTCAGGTCACGCGTAGCATAGAGCACGAGTATCGCCATCAGCGCATTCTGGAAGAAGTTGTTTGCCGTGACTAGGCAAAGCAGCGATCGGATATGCCGCTCTGCCCCAACATACCGAAACCCGTCCGCAATCTGTTGAAGAATGTTCTCCCGCCGCTGCCGGACACGAACTTCTTGATGTTTGATTTTGAAGAGACAGATCGCACTGAGAAAATAGGTCGAAGCATCGGCCAGGACCGCCATTGGTGCGCCGAGTAACTCTACCATCAAGCCGCCGAGCCCTGGCCCAGTCGATTGGCCAAGAGCATACGACATCATGATCTTGCTGTTCGCGTTTACCAATCTATCTCGTTCCACTATCTCGGGAATATAGGTCTGGTAAGCCATTTCAAATACGACCTTCAGCGACCCCATCACGAACATGGCCAGGTAGAGCACGCCCAGGTGCATCCAACCCAAAAATACCGCTAACGGCACCACGGTGATGAAAGCGCCGCGAACTAAATTCGCGGCAATCATCAGCCAGCGGCGGATACCAAGATCCGCCCAAATCCCGGCCGGCAACGTAAAAACCAGAAACGGCGCAAATTCCGCCGCCCGAAGCAAGCCCATTTGGAATGAACTTGCGTGCAAAGTAATCGCCGCCAGCAATGGAACCGCAAACGCCGTTACCTGCGCGCCAAGGGTTGAGACCGTTTGCCCGGTCCAGAATAATGCAAACGCTTGATTGATCAGGAAACTTTGCCGTCGCTTGGGCCTAGCCGCGGTGAGGTCCCCGACAGCGTCCTCTAGATTCTTCACTGGGCGTCCGTGCGACCTTCTTTTCTTTCGCTTAGATCGATATTTGACGTATCACCGCTAACGAGCTCAGTACACCGTTGCTTCATGCAAAACTCGGCATTCTTGCCGCTCACAGAGGGGAACCAGCGGTCGAATGGCCGAGCCTTTCTTTGAACCAATGCTTTAAATCGGCCGCCGAAAAAATTCCAATAAATTCTCCTAATATAGTGTCAATTCTCCTTTGTCTTGCACATCGCACGAGAAACCGAAGACCAACGTGCGGCATCATCATTGATCCTCAGTAACGCCTGGTCCTAGCTTGAAAGATACAAATCGATGCGGCGGTGAGCCGTGCAGAAGATGCGAGCGAGCGCCAAGATGTTGGGCAGAGCCGCACATGGAATTATTGGGTTCGTAGCAGCGCGACCTAGCGACCGACCAACAGTACGGTCGGGACCAAAGATATGGGCAACACATTTAAGGTGAAGTGGACAACAGAGGGTGGCGAAACCGGCGTTAAGGATCTGGAGCCCAACAGCGTTAGCCACTCACGTCAAAGAGCTTACCTCCCTGGCCTGTCATCGGTATTGGCCGTCGGCTATCGTTTTTTTGCATTGGCTTCAGTCTCCTGACATAGGGCTGTCATAGGGTCGGCCTAACCTGTTCGCAGCAATCGATTGGATGCTCCATCCGGTCGGCTGCTTTGAAAACACGAACGAAAAGGAATGACCATGACCACTACTTGCAGAACCCTATCATCAAGTGTTCGGCCTGCGCATCTGCACGAAGCTCCGACTGCTCCGTCATCCTACGTCATCGACTTTGTTGCGGCGCGCGATCGCTTGCGGACGGAGATCGATGAAGTCAGCAGACAGCTCGAAATCGAGCAAGAAGTACGTAAAGCGGCTGCTCAACGCAAGCGTTCAATCGAGTTGTACGATCCGGTCGAAGACTGGCTCTATTCCCTGATTCCGGCGGCTGCGATCGTCGCTCTGCTAGTCGGAGTTCTCGGCCTCCTAGATTCCAAGACACCGGGAACGCAAACCACCACCGACACCAAGACTTCGAACACGATCGAGCAAACCCGGTGGAGCCAAAGCAAGGATGGCAAATTCTGATGGCGCATTCGGCGAAATCGATGCGGAAAAAATTGACCGACCTCGGATCGAGACCGTCCGGACGGAAAGAGAAAGGCCGGTGCAATAAGTCGACGGCTGGCGGCTATCGCTACGCTTTGGTGCACCCGAGCAGCGGGCTCGAACAAACCACTCTTGTGCTTGGCCGCGACGCAGGCCGTACGCAGTCGGGTATAGCAGCGTCGTTGGGGGTTCACATGGACGGACCGCGCGAGGAGGGATCCAGTCGCGCCCCCAACGCTGCTATTCCAGCCGCCAGATTATTGCATTATATTAGCCGCGGTGAATCGCATCGACCGACTTGTTGCTATCCTGATTTATATGCAGGGGCGCAGGGTAACCCGCGCGGAGGACATTGCTGAGGAATTCGCGACGAGTATCCGCACCGTATATCGGGACATTGCCGCCCTCGCCGAAGCAGGCGTTCCGATCGTCGGCGAAGCCGGTGTCGGGTACAGCATAATGAAGGGATACCATCTTCCACCCGTGCATTTTACTACCGAAGAAGCGACCGCACTGATCACCGCCAGTATGTTGGTGGATCGGTTTGCCGACAGTTCCCTGACCTGGTCCATGACTTCCGCATTGGCAAAAATCCGAGCCGTGCTGCCGCCAGACCGTCAGGATCACATCGCACGGCTGGAAAGCAGGATGTCTCTTCCATCCCTGCCAACCGTCCAACAGCGGAATCAATCGGCCAGTCTCTTCCTTATCCAAAAAGCGTTGGCGGATCGCATGGTATTGCGGATCTCTTATCGCGGCTCGGGTGCAATCGAACCCTTAAGACGAGAAATCGAACCACTAGGATTGACCTATTATGGTGATCGGTGGCATCTGATTGGCTGGTGTCGGGTTCGGCGGGATTACCGTGACTTTCGGACCGACCGGATCCAGGCCATCACGCCGCTGGCCGAGCAGTTCGGGCCGCATGATGGTTTTTCGTTAACTGATTTCCTTGGGCGATGGGATGATCAACCAGAACGGGTCAACGGTTCGATTCAAGTCGATCCGATTGCGGCGGAGCGGATCCGGAAAGAAGCTCCGTTCAAGATCCTCCGCGAGGAACGGAACGAACAAGGCGTCACCTTTGTGATCGAAGGCGGCAGATGGAACTGGTACGTCGGCTGGTTTCTCTCTTTCGCAGATCACCTCCGCGTAATAGAACCAGAAGATTTGCGCACGCTTCTTTACGAAATGGCACAGGCGACCGCAGATCACCATCGGACGACAATGAACACCGACGAACGACAGTGAACATCAGTGAATAGAGTGAACACCAGTGAGTTGACGTTCGCTGGCGTTCGCTGATAGGTTAGGCGGAAGACTTGAGCGGAATATGAGGCTTCCTGGCCTATTGGTGGCGATGTTGTGGTTTAGCTTTTCGGCAGCCGCGGCCGGTAGCGAGAAGGTGTGTTTCATTACGGTCGAGGGACCGATCAGCCCAACGACGGCCGGTTATGTTTCCCGAGCCGTCGACGAAACGGCGTCCCAGGGTGGCCAGTGCTTGATCATCCAGCTCAATACTCCAGGCGGTTTACTCGATTCGATGCAGCGGATCGTCCAAAAACTATTAGCTTCTCCGGTTCCAACAGTTGTTTACGTCGCACCGACCGGCGCCACGGCCGCGAGTGCCGGCTGTTTTATTACATTGGCCGCAGATATTGCCGCAATGGCTCCGGCAACCACGATCGGAGCGGCACACCCGGTAGCACTCAGCGGGATCGGCGGAAATGAGGATACCAAGTCCGATTCCACGATGACGAAGAAGCTGGAAAATTTCGCCGCTAGTTACATTCAGGCGATCGCCGCCAGGCGAAGTCGAAACGTTGAATGGGCCGAATCAGCGGTCCGCGAAAGCTCGTCAATTACCGCAGAAAAGGCGCGCGACCTAAAGGTGATAGAGATCATCGCAATGGATCGTAACGACCTGCTCCGTCAGCTGGATGGCCGCGTCGTTAACAGCAAATCGGTGAAGACAGCCAGCGCTCAGATTGTCGAGATCAAAATGTCTGCCGCCGAACAGATTTTTCAAACCGCTTGGCGTCCCGAGGTCATGTACATCCTGTTGCTGATCGCAATCTATGGAATCATCGGTGAACTAAACACGCCGGGAGCGATACTGCCGGGAGTGGTGGGAGGGATTGCTCTTCTGCTGGCACTTTATATGGCTGCAATCCTACCGGTTAACATCACGGGACTGCTGCTCATCGGATTAGCCATCGGGCTATTCATTATCGATGTATTCGCACCGACACACGGTGTTCTGACTGTCGGCGGCATAGTTGCATTTCTGATCGGTTCACTCATGCTCTTCAATCGCCAGGATCCAGTATTTCGTCTGTCATTGCGGTACATCATTCCCGGAGTCATCTTAACCGCGGTTTTCTTTGTGGTGATTATCGGCAGCGGACTTCGTGCCCAGCGTTTGCCCGTTAAAGTTGGAACAGAGACTATGATCGGAAAAACAGTGAGTGCGCTGACACCCATCGATCTGACAGGCGGAAAGATCTTCTTGGAAGGAGAGTACTGGAACGCTACCAGCGATACTCCGGTGGAAAAAGGACAACTGGTTCAGATAAACGCCGTGGAAGGATTGACGCTAAAGGTGCAACCCAAAACGTAACCAGAGAATTGCATGTTAGAAGATATCGCAAGACTAACTGCCTGGATCGCTCCGCTGATCGTCCTCGCGGCGATCTTCTTGCCGCAGACCATCCGGATTCTACGCGAGTATGAGCGCGGAGTAATCTTTCGTCTCGGCAAACTCCTCGGCACAAAAGGGCCAGGGTTAATTTTCCTGATTCCGGTGGTCGATCGAATGGTGAAAATGGACCTTCGGGTCGTGACGATCGATGTCGCACGCCAAGAAGTGATGACTCGGGATAATGTGCCGGTAACGGTTGATGCCGTCGTTTATTTTCGGGTCGTTGCTCCGGAAGCAGCCGTGGTTAAAGTGGAGAATTTCCTGAAGGCAACGTCCCTGATTTCGCAAACGACATTACGCAGTGTCCTCGGACAAGCAGAGCTCGATGAACTATTGTCACAGCGTGACAAGATCAATATGACATTGCAGGAAATCATCGATCGACAGACAGATCCGTGGGGTATCAAAGTAACTGCCGTGGAAGTCAAAGACGTCGTTTTGCCCGACAGCATGAAGCGCGCGATGGCTGGCCAGGCCGAGTCGGAGCGGGAACGCCGAGCGAAAATTATAAACGCTGAGGGCGAGTTTCAAGCCGCCGAAAAGCTGGTGCAAGCTGCAGCAATGATCTCGGCCCAGCCGATCGCGTTACAACTCCGCTTTCTTCAAACCATGAAGGAAATTTCCAGCGAGCATAACACCACAACCATTCTGCCGGTGCCGATTGATCTGTTTAGACCATTTGTTCGACCTGAAAAAGAAAAGAACGAGTGAGGCTGGTTGCGCGTTCCTTTGACGCTGGCATCAGTAACCAGTTCCGGAGATGCGCATCGATAGGCTTCAGCAAGAACAATTGCCGAGCCCTGCGCGCGGTACTACCTAGAACGAAAACCTCGGCGCTTTTGGTAGCCGCGCTCTTTCGTTTTGCTTCCCCATGCGCCGGGTCTTGAGCCGTGCGTGGCACGCCAAGGTCGCCAAGCGTCTATGCATCGGCGCCCAGAAGTGGCTCGCGGCATCCCTCCCGGATTCAGCAGTCCGTATTCTCCCTTCTTCTGTCAGATCGCCGCCGGTTCTTCTTCCTCCAGGTAGCGAATCCGCTTGTTAACGTCGGTGTTAATCGAGTGGTACGGCTGGGCCAGATTGCCTTGCGCGAACAGGGTTCTCCGGATGTGTTCCATGTCGTCGTCGCCGATGGCGTCAGTGAAAATCGGCAGCAAATAGTCGATACCGACGCGCGAAGGTTTCATCAGCTTGGGATCATAGAGTGACGGATGCATCCGACGGGCATGAATGTAGCCCCACCGATCGCGAAAACGGTTGGCATCATATCCCTGGACATAGAAACCCTTGGCAGAGCTGTATTGGAGAATGGCGACCGCATTGTTTTGGCCTTCCAGCAGCAGTTCGACCGCTTTGGCCCCGAGCTGGGCAGCATAGAAACGGTCGAAGAGGATCGGTCTTCCGCCTCGCTGGGTGTGGCCAACCTTACGAGTGAAGATCGCTTCACGGGCCGAGTTACCGCGGCGATAAAGTTGAAAATACCGATCGCCAATCATCTGTATGAATTTGTGCCGGAGCGCTTCGGCAGCACCGCTCAACGCGATATTGCCGGCCGGATCGGTTGTCTTCGTCTCTGCACCGAGTTCACGACCCTGTTCATCCACGATCCCTTCGCCGCAAACGATCACCACATTTTTTTGTAAGTCATAGAGATGCTTCACTCGCTCTACCAGGTGTTCCAGATCCAAAGGATGCTCGGGCAGAAGGATGATGTCCGGTCGCCCATAGGCCGAACCGAGCGCAATATATCCGGAGTGACGTCCCATCACCTCAATGATCGCGATTCGCCGATGACTTTCCGCGGTGGTGCGGATACGCTCGACGCCACCAGCTGAGACAAAGACCGCCGTCGCGTATCCGGGTGTAACGTAGTTAACAACGTATTCCAGATCGAAGACCGCCTGAGAATCTCGGTGCTCGTACCGATATCCAGTCCTCGCATCAGAATCCTTTACGCGCACCCATTCACCGGGTTCACTCGGATAGTTCATGCCAAGATCATTGTCGATGGTCTTAGGCGCGAGAACAGTTGGCAACCGTTCAGCCAGCGGTTGCAGTCCGTTCAGTGTGCCGTCACCGCCGACACAAATGAGCCCTTCAATGCCAAGCTTTTTGAGACGTGACGCTACCATGTCCAGCTCGGCCTTTTTATCCGGGTCGACGAAGTCGCGCGAGGAACCGATCATGGTACCGCCCTTGGTTGGGTCAATTTCCGGAATCTCCTGATAGAGCGGGTTAAGATGAACGTGCGGAGCCCGCGGGTTAAAAAGACAGTTGAAACCCTTGATCAAGCCGAAGATTTCGACCTTAAGCTGATTAGCCCGAACAACCGCGCCCTGGATAGTAGCGTTCATTGCTGGGGTATCACCGCCGGCGGTTAGGATACCAATGCGTTTCATGATGGTTGCGGTCGAACAGTAGCACACCAGATACGGAAAACAGGGCAGAGGATTCGACGCTGGACGAATCCTCCACAACTACCGGCGGAAGGGGGGTCCAGTCCGCTCGCGGTTTTAGCGGATTACCGTTCCTGCAAAGCCTCCAGCGCCTGCTGGCAACCGGCAGACTTGCATTGGTCAGCGCCCGACCCAAGCCCCTCTGGCGCCATGGCCAACAATGGCGGCTGCGATTTTTGCCAGCCCAAACAAGTAGCTCTGATTCAGTTTCATCGTTCCCGGCGCTCTCACCTCACGCCGCCCAGCCTCCATCAATGATATGAATTTGCCCGGTAGTGAAGGCCGATTCATCTGAGGCCAGGTATACGGCCAGTGCCGCGATCTCCGCCGGTTGGCCTAAACGACCCATTGGCTGACGAGCGATAAAGGCTTCTCGCACTTCGTCCGCGTTTTTCCCCTCTAATTGCGCTTGAGCCGCGATCCGCTTATCCAACGAGGGAGACTCGACCGTTCCCGGACAGATCGCATTACACCGGATCTTTTGCCGGATGAAATCGACCGCAACGGCCTTAGTCAGGCCGACCACCGCAGCCTTGGTTACGCTATATAGGAATCGGTTCGGAACACCTTTCAGGCCGGCCACGGACGACATGTTGATGATCGATCCACCGCCCTTTTCAATCATGCCGGGTAGGAATGCTTTGATCATCCGAAACATCGAACGGACATTGAGCGTCATGCCAAAGTCCCAATCTTCCTCAGGACAATCTTTGATGGAACCAGCGTGAACGAACCCGGCGCAATTAAAAAGTATGTCAAGTGCTCCAATGCGGGCAGAGCATTCTGCAATCATCTCGGGTCGTGTCACATCCAGTTTTAGTGCCTGCACATTCCTCAAGTCGGACAGGCCGGCTTCATTGATATCAGTTGCGATTACTTGCGCACCTTCCCGCACAAAGGCTTCCGCGGTGGCCCGCCCAATTCCCTGAGCAGCCGCGGTAATTAAAGCAGTCTTTCCAGCTAGGCGTCCGTCCATAACGGGGAAGATTCCTTAGCCGCAGATTCGCCAGATGAAAACAGATTAAATCCGATTTCTTCATGGCGTCCGACTATTTATTACCTGATCGCTGGTCTTCGGCTGCGCTCCGTCTCCCATATTTCAGCCTTCAATGAATTGTGCTCGTCCTTGGCTCTTTTATGCTGATCGCATGGAACTGGCCCACACTGTCTCCGAAGAAAGGCAACAAATCGTTCAGCACGATCGCCTCGCTCTCTTTGCCGGTTCGGCCGGCATATTCCTTTCTACGCTGGACTCCGGCATCATGAACGTCGCGCTGCCCTCACTCTGCACGGCATTTAATTGCGATTTTCACGCAATCACTCTGGCTGTCACCCTTTATATGGCTACGATCGGCTCGACGATTGTTCTTTTTGGACGCCTGGCCGATCGCTTAGGACAGGTGGTCCTACTTGGTGCCGGGTTTTTCCTGTTTGGAGTCGCCTCAGCCGGTTGCGCCTTAAGCACTGCGCTCACTGCTCTCGTCGCTTGGCGGACTCTGCAGGGTATCGGCGCCGCGATGATGCAGGCATCCGCAGCCGCGGCAATCACGACCATTGTTCGAGGAATGCCCATTCCGATCGCTCTGGGTATCTTTGGAACATTTCTTGGACTAGGGCCCGTGCTCGGTCCGACCGTAGGTGGCGTTCTCCTCTCTACGGTCGGTTGGCCTTGGATTTTTTGGATTAACCTGCCAATCTGCGTGGCCGGTGCCTACTGCACATTTCGTCTCGGCGCGTATGCGCGAAGAGATCGGACGATCACCATTTCACCGCTACGCAACGTGTCATTGATGATTGGAGCTATCTGTCTGCTCTTCCTAATGCAGAGTTGGAGCGGTCACGAATGGCGGATGAGCGGTCTTTTGGCAGCCGTTGGTGCCTCAGGACTGGCGATTTTCGTTTGGTTAGAGAGCAGGGCCGTTAAACCACTCATTCCCCGTGCGTTTCTGAGATCTGCCAGGAATGTTGCCTCGCTTTGGATCGTTTTTTGTTACGGAGTGGCTTTCGCCATTCTTTTCCTGCTTCCGCCCTTTTTCTTTGCCGAACATTACCATCTTGCGCCTTGGCAAATCGGCTGCATCTGCTTTTGCGCGCCGCTCGGAATCGCGTTCACATCGCGGATTGCGGGAGATCTGACGCTACGCTTTGGCACTGGCCGGATGATGATACTCGGCTCGATTTTTTCGACTGGAGCGTTGCTATTCATCGCGATCGCTCATGCCACGGTTCTTTGGATCTGGCCCCCGTTCCTTTTGCTATTCGGAATCGGGTACGGCATCTATCAAACCCCGAATTTAAGCTCGTTGATGCAGGCGGTTACCAAGAGCGAACAAGGAATCGCCGGCGCTATCCAGCGTATGCTTTTGAATCTCGGGAACTCGGTCGGAGGCGCTATCGCAGCGCTGCTGCTGGGGCTTCAAGCTAGCGAACGACAGTCGTCACTCAGTATCACCTGGTGGTTCGCCGTGCTATTCCTTAGCACCGGTTTAGCGGGACTCCTTTTGTGCAGAGATACGAACTTTGTGAGCAAAAACACACGCTGAGTTTACGGTCGTTGCTTTCTCAGTCCTATGTCCTCCGCGGCACGCCTCCTGGAACGCACCAGAATAAATAAGAGCGTTCGCGAATTCGACGACGAGAATGAGTTCGAAATTCCTGCCGACGCGGCGACCCTTCAGTTATTGGCGGAATGAACCATTCAGGAGCCACGTGTTGTCCCTTGTTTGACATCAACTTGCGGTTGGAACGCGAAGGAGGTCCCCTCCGGCTGCGCCTGACCGGACGGAAGGCCTATCTGGCGTAACAACGTGGTAACATTTTGAAATAAATTTTCCTGAAAATGTCGAAATGGGAGTTTGCCGCACGTCATCAGAGCGAAGCCGCACGTCCATCATCTCGCTGCCTCGACAACCTGTCCTCTCAAACCATATAAAAAATCAGGCCGATCTTATGCTCTGCGTAAACAGCTACAAAAAAGACTACATTGACGAATGCAGCTCAAGCATGGAATCGCAGCTCGCGGCCTACAAGACCTTGCTCACCACAGCGAGAGCAAAAGCAGGAACCGGTAATGCGGGTTTTAACTCAGCCGTTGCCTCTTTTGAACCGCTGTTCTTCAACAACCTGGTCATGGTTTTGGACGGCTTCTTCGTTCATCGAAGCAGGACACTGGAGGGAAAGGATGGCAATCCTCTGAATGAGTTTCGGATGATCTGTACTTCACTGCTGCAAAACCACGGCGTGATGTGTACAGACAAGACGAACAACAAGACGATCAAATACAATCCGGAGAAATCCGTCGTGAAGCTAAAAATTGGCGATGAGATAAGGCTGACTGAACCAGATTTCGCCCTCCTCTTTAGAGCCTTTTTTGCTGAAATCGAAACCAAATTCATGTACCGAAAAAAGGTCGGGTGGATCGCCAAGGTGCGCTCCACAACGACGTGATGTCCGCATCGGGCGACTGCCTGATTCTTGGCGGTATCGATCTCAAGCCGTATGATCCGATCCTCGGCTTGTGGCATTTGTCGAGATTCGGCAGCCGCCGGAGCGCTCCAGAAGCCAGCGAAGACCAGCCTTTGCCTGTTGCTGAACTCAGTAGAGCCGTCGTGGCTATTATAATCTTTTGTAAGCTTCATTAGGAAATCAACTCCCTTCGAGCTGAGAAATCTGTTAAAGAGACCTACAAAAGAGCCGCACAAGTAAGCGACGGGGGGCAGAGACAGACTTAGTACTGATGTGTAGAGATTGTATTCTTAGGAAAGTCCGGCCAGGGGAGAAGCATTTCATTTTCGCTACCGTTCTGGCGGTTGCTTTTCTTGTCCTGTTCAATACGCACGGTTTCGCACAGGAGCGAAATAGCAGTCCCGAATTTACTAGCTACGCCATGCAGCTGCGGGAGAACGCGCTTTTGAAAATCAGTCCGCATACAATCATGAGCCCGAGCAACAGGCTCTTGGGCGCGAACGACTTTCGATCGATCAGTGGTTCGTATTCATTCGGTGGCCGGAGCGGATGGAAAACCAATATCACCACTACTGTTTTTTGGGTAGGTGAACAGGCAACCGTCAACAACCCCGTTGCCAATGATAAGAGCGCTTGGGATGGCGGATGGCGCTCAAGTTACGGCGGCTACGACGACCCTAACCCGGGAGCTCGGGTAAACTTTGTCCCGTTAAATTTTCTACCGCGGCAGAATCCATTCTATGTGGCTCTACCGTACAATGACGTCGACAATCATCACACGAGGCCGGAGGCAGCACAGGTGATACCGTGGTTCAGAAATGCATTTGTCAGAGACGGAGAGTCAGTTTGCAAAGGCCGGTGGTTGGCGATCCGTCACGGCAACAGAGTTTGTTACGCTCAATGGGAAGATGTTGGACCTTTCGCTACCGACCACTGGCAGTATGTTTTCGGTAACGAACGTCCTAGACCGAATCGGAACCGAGACGCCGGATTGGACGTTTCTCCGGCGGTTCGCGACTATTTGGGTCTGGCCGGTTTGGATGTATGCGACTGGAAATTCGCTGATTTCCGCTCAATACCACCCGGTCCTTGGGCGAAATATGGCTATAACAATACCTTCGTTCGACTCCGGCAGGGAATGACCTCGATCGCCAGCGTACCAAACAGCGGGTCAATTTCTCGTTGATCGGGAGCGTTTGCGGCTCGACTCCGCAAACGTCCTGAATTCCGCCATCCAGTCACTTCAACAGGTCGTCCTCAATGAATTTGACCGTAGCGTAAAACTCAAAGTCGGCGTTGGTTTTTTTGGCAAAGCCGTGACCCTCATCCTTAGCGACTAAATACCAAACCGCTTGTCCACGGCTCCTCAGCGCATCGACCATTTGTTGTCCCTCGCCGACTGGGACTCGCGGATCATTTTGCCCGGCCACAATGAAAAGCGGTTTGGTGATCTTATCGATATTATTTAAGGGTGAGATTCTCAGAAGAAATTCTCGCATTGATGGATCACGCTCATCGCCATATTCAACCCGACGCAGGTCGCGCCGGTAGGCCTCGGTGTGCTCCAGAAAAGTGACGAAATTAGAGATGCCCACCACATCCAGAGAACAGCGGATGCGATCGGCATAATGGAAAGAACAGGCCAACGTCATATAGCCTCCGTAGCTACCCCCGGTGATCATGATCCGATCGGAATCGAGATCCGAACGGCTCTCGATCCAGTCGAGCAATGCGCCAATATCTTTTACTGAGTCTTCTCGTTTCATCCCGTTATCGAGATCGAGAAAGGTCTTACCATATCCATCCGAGCCTCGGACATTCGGGAAAATCATCGCGACGCCGGCCTCATTCAGGAAGTAATTGTAGCGACCTAGATAAACCGGTCGGAACTGTGCCTCCGGTCCTCCGTGAATATCGATAATGACCGGCATCTTTTGCGATGCCCTGGAACGATGCCGATATAGAAATCCAGAAATCGTTCGCCCATCGAAAGTTGGCCATTTCACTAATTCGGGTTTGGCAAAGGAATCTGCCGGAATACCGCCGGTTTCGCTTTCCGTCCAGCGCTCAATCGTCTTCGATCGAGCATCCACAGTAAATACGTCGCTAGGGGCGTCAGCCGCAGAGATCGTGACTGCGAGCGTGCAATCGTCGTGATGCCAAGCAAGCGTGGAAATAACGCCATCGGGAATACCGGCAACTTGGGCGTATTGGTCGGATGCAGTATCTAGCAAATAGAGACGACTGATTCCGTCTTCGTTAGTGACGAAGGCGAGCTGAGCACCATCCGGCGATAAACTAAAGAGTTCGATGTTCCAATTGATGGTACCGGTAAGTGGCGCAAAAGCATTCGTTTTCAAGTCGAGCCGACCGAGCCGCTGGAATTCCGAATGCTGGTTGCTGGTCAGGTATAAATACTTACCATCTTTGCCGAACGCGGCCGCGCCGTAAGCGACCTTTTCTGCAGCATTCACCGGATTAACCTGAGTCATCTTGCCGGAGTCAACATCAACCAAGAAAAGGTTCGTCTGGTTAATCGAAATCTCCTGCATGACTAACAGCGTTTTTTCATCCGGCGCCCAATCGAGCGGTTCCCAGCCCGGACTATTTACCTGGGCAACCAGATGATCGGTCTCTTTGGTAGCGTCTGCTATCACGTAGATATCGCTATCTTTGCCGTTTCGTCGGGTGGAACTATAGGCCAGCACCTTACCATGATGCGACCAGACTCCCGAGCTGTTTCGGGACTTTCCGTCGGTCAGTAGAGTGACGTCGCCGCTCTTCAGATCGAATCGATAATTTTGGAAGAACTCGTTTCCTCCAATGTCTTTGCTCAGAACAAAATAATCGGTGTTCTCTTGCGGAAAACTAGCTTCAGCAACGCGATCAGAAAAGAAAGTCAATTGCTTTCGTTCGCCTCCAGGCATTTTCACCAGATGCACTTGTGCGGTATCTGCGAATCGAGTGAGAATGAGCATTGTCCGGGTAGATGGGTTCCAGCTGGCGAACTTAGCCTGCCGGGATTCGGTAAATTTCCTGGTTTTCTCCGCGATACTCACCGGGATTGGGGGGATGCCGTTCAAGACTAGATTGTCGTTCGGCCGGACGCTCGGTTCCTCAGCGAAAGCTGAGATAGCTACCACAGTCAGCAGTGAGATGGATTTCAACATAAAGTCACGCGGACCGGAGCCGGAAGTCTGTGGCCGAAGACATCATTCACGAAATAGAAAACCAAGCTCTAGCCCAGCACGCGTTACCTCGACAATAGCAAATGTCCTTAGCTTCCGGTTCATTTGCTGTGGCTAGTCAGAAATCTGACAGTTGCTTCGCTAACCGCTTCCGGCGCTTCCCGCTGCGGAAAATGACCTACCCGGTCAAGAACGACCCGTTGATATTGCCCGGCAAAGAAATCTTCTTTGCATTCCGAAGAGGAAGGATCGTTACATGGATCACCGCCTCCGTGGATCACCAGGGTCGGAACGGCAATAATCGGACTCGTCGCCAGCGCCGCTTCAACGACGTCGTAAACCGGATCACCCGAAGCCAGCCGCCAACGCACACGGTACGAGTGCAGGGTGATCTCGGGCCAATCGGGATTCTCGAAGGAGGCTGCGGTTACGCCAAATTCCTCCTCTGAGATGCGCCAATTCGGATTCCAAATTGTCCAGATGTATCGCGTAAAATTGAGACGATCGTTTCGCACCAGTTCGGCGCCACGATCGAGGGCCATGTACCAATGGTACCAATAGTTCTGCGTCTGCCGGAGCGAGAGTTTCTGGTTTGGATCGTTGGTCCCCCAGCCAACGGAGATTGCGACGCAATGAGTGACGCGGCTCGGAGCTATGCAGCTCGCAATATAGGCGGCGCGCGCTCCCCAGTCATGCCCGACAACAGCAAAGTGCTCAAGCCCAAGCCCGTCAGCCAAGTCAAGCAGATCTTGTCCCAGAGCCGAGAGCTGTCCCGAGCGCGCGGTTTCAGGGAATCGGAACCGGGTTGTTCCAAAGCCTCTCAGATAGGGGACGATCGTCTTGAACCGAGCTCCGTGCAAAGCGGGCAAGATTCGATCCCAGGTTCGGATATCATCGGGCCAACCATGAAGCAGGATCACTGGATGTCCATCCGCCGGGCCCGACAATTCACATCCGATCGCAAGTGTCGCGCTTTCAACGGTGGTCAATTGCATCGAGATCTCCTAGCATAAGGAGTTCCCGCGCGCAGTATTCTATGTTTGCCGCTTCGATCCGCTTGAAGCGCAGTAACCGTCCGGTTGAAACAGTCGAGCCGCTCTCAAAAAAGCTTGGCATACCGATTGATGACAGTTTCGATCTGGGCGTTCCCTCGCAGCGATATCTTCTTGCAAAACTGCCAGAAAATCAGGCATTTGGACGTCTAGGACCTTGCCAGCCGGCTGGGTCCGACTTGCCAACGAGAAATCTACTATGGGCATCCAATTCTTGCCGATCGCCGGGCTCCCAAAAGAGACCGATCAAGCAAAGGCAACAACGCCCGTCCTCGGCGCTTATAGCCTCGCAACACTTTGCTGGCTATTGTCGGCCGGTGTTTACATTGCCGCAAAAGCTGTGGCGAGCGAGATGCCCCCCTGGACTCTTTGCTTTTGGCGTGTGCTTCTCGCCGGACTGATTCTTCTTCCCGCCCTGTGGCCACATTGGAGAGCCGTCGTTACAACGGTCCGCCAAAGATGGTTGGCGCTGCTAGTTATAGGCGGTCTCGGATTGGCGATCACCCAAGGCTTAATGTATACGGGGCTGAACTACACCACGGCCATTAACGCTGGTCTCATCCTGGCATTGATGCCTGTAATTACAATGATCCTTGCCCGGTTCCTGTTAGATGAGCCCTTGGGGCCTCCGCAGATCGTAGGCTCTGTGATTGCGTGTGTCGGGATGGCCATTATTGTCGTGCGAGGAAATCTGCCGGCACTTCTTCGTCTCGACTTGAATGCAGGCGAGCTTTTTGTCGTCGGTGGAGCGATCTGCTTCGCCCTCTACACCGTGTTGCTGCGAAAGGCGAAATTCGATCTACCGCGCTTGCCGCTCCTGATAATCTTACTCGCGGGCGCCACCATCTCAGCACTCCCGTTTTATGTTTGGGAGATCGTGCACGACGAGCGAACAGCCCTGAATTCCAAAGGCCTATGGGCGTTAGCATATGTAGTTGGACCCGGTGGCGCACTGATGTACTACCTATTCAATCGTAGCGTGGAAGCATTGGGCGCATCGAAGGCGGGCTTTTTTCTGTACTTGCAAACCGTCTTTGTCGCGATTCTGGCGTACTTCTTCCTGGGAGAACGATTGCTACCTTATCATCTCGTCGGGGCTGCATTTATCTTAACCGGTGTTTTGCTAGTGACGCTATTTAAGCCCCGTCCGCGGTAGCGCGAATCGCTTCTTGGTCTGTAAAAGCGTTACTCGCCCTTATTCCCCCCATTTTCTTCCCTTCGGTTGCGTTCATCGGACACGCCGTTTAATCTGACAGTCGTAAGTGGTTCGGCGCCGGGCCAATGCCCGGCTCTGCGCCCTCTAAATCCACGTTTTCGGAGGTTCAATTATGCCGAAGTATCTAACGATCGCTTCCTACACATCGGAAGGAGCGAAAGGTCTTCTGAAAGAGGGTGGTACAGCGCGGCGCGCTGCGGTTGAGAAATTGATGAAGAGCATGGGCGGACGCTTGGAGGCTTTTTATTTTGCGTTCGGTGATAACGATGCCTATCTCATCACGGAGGCACCGGATAATGTCACTACCGCAGCCATCTCGCTTACCGTCAGCGCAAGTGGCGCGGTGCGCACGAAGACAATCGTCCTGCTCACCCCTGAAGAGATCGATCAGGCAGCAAAAAAGACCGTCAAGTTCCGGCCTCCGGGGAGCTGAAAGACTCAGCTTTTTCGAGACGTCTTCGCGTAAAACGACTGGAACTGCGGGAGGACTTTGATGCTCTTGCAATCCGGACAGTGGATGCGTTTTTTGTCGTGTTCGCCAATAGTCATCGTGATGGTAAAACTCTTGTCGCACTTCTTGCAGAGATATTCGTAGAGGGGCATAGGGGGATCCTTTCTATACGGCGCCAATAGAATACTAGAGGCCGGAGAAAGGATCCAATACCAGTTGAAAAATGATCAAAATCGCGAACGCCTCGCTGTTCGGATCGGCTCATCTTCTAGCTCCTAGATTCTCCAGCTAGCGCTTCCTCGACCGCCGGCGGGAAGATCTCTGCCAGTTCGCCGTCGAGACGCAATGAAACCGACGACTCGTTATCATGTTCGGTTGGTCCCCGGTTGACAACAACATAGGGTGCTCCACGTCGGGCTGCCAGGAGCGGAAAGGAAGCGGCGGGGTATACGGAAAGAGTTGAACCAAGCGATACGACCAGATCAGCGCTGTGCGCTGCATCCGCCGCACGCATCATTGTTTCAGGGTTAAGATTCTGACCGAAACTGATGGTTGCCGGCTTGAGAAATCCGCCGCAGTGACAAAGGGGCGGCTTACGATGCATACGAAAATAGTCGTAGTATGGCTCTGGATCGCCCCGCCAGAGACAGGTCTGGCACTCCACCAAAGCGTTCGTGCCGTGAAGTTCAATCAAATGATCGGTGAACGATCCGGCAAGCGAATGCAGGCCATCGATATTCTGGGTGACCACAGCCAGAACTTTTTCGGCTCGTTCCAATTTCACGATCGAATCATGGACGGCGTTTGGTCGCGCCGAACGAAAAGCCGGCCAAGCTTCCAGCTTGTAATCCCAATGTTCGATGCGCGCCGTTTCCGAGTTCATGAAGTCCTGATAATAGACCGGAGTACGTTTGGTCCATACGCCACCGGGCCCACGGAAATCGGGAATACCACTCGGGGTTGAAATCCCTGCACCCGTGAAGATCAACATTCGCCGCGAGTGCCGGAGATATTGGGAGAGGAGCATGTGGGATAGAGGCGTCAGGAGGATCCCATAAAACTAGATCGCCGATTGCGAAATTGCCATTTGCTATTGATCATCGCCAGACTCCTGACTCTTCGTGTTCTTCAGATCACCGTTTGGTCGCGAACGTGCCCGATGGCGACTGCGGTTTTTGGTCGTTGGCCCCGAACAGCTTCGGCGGGCTCTTTAGGTCAGGCGAATCCTCAGGCCCTGATCGGACAGTCGTCGCTACCACTCCTGGCTCCGGGCCTCTGGTCTCCGATTCCCGTTTGCTCCGAACAGCTTCTGGCTTCATTCTTGCGTTATGCGTCGAGTAATAAAATCAGATCAGGGCCCCTTAGAGATCAAACCGCAGGAAAAATCGGTTTGGATCTGTATGTGCGGGTTGTCAGCAAACCAACCGTTTTGTGACGGCTCCCACAAGCGAACCAGGGACGAAGAAGAGGGCAAGACCTATCTGTACGATGAAGAAGGCCATCGCACAGAGATAACCAATTAGTCGACGAATTCTATGGCGCCGAGCGTTGGGAGCCGCCTTCTGCAAGAGTCGTTGAGCCGTGGCATCGAAGGTCTTTATCAGCCATTCCAGTAAGGACAGGCCGATCGCGGATGCGATCTGCAATCACCTAGAGTCGGCCGGCATTCGCTGTTGGATCGCTCCGCGCGACATCGCGTTCGGTGCCGATTGGACCGAAGGGATTCTGCGCGGGATCGATTCTTGCCGCGTCTTCGTTCTGGTATTCTCCGAAAACGCAAACGATTCCGAACATGTACGACGCGAAGTCGCTAAGGCCTTTTCTCTGGGATTGGCCGTTATACCCTTTCGCACCGAACCGGTCTCACCAAACCGTGGCCTGGGTTATTTCCTGGAAACAGTCCATTGGCTAGACGCCATCACCCCGCCGTTACAAAATCATTTCCGGGCTTTGACTGACCAGGTGAAGCAATTGCTGGGGAATGAGGAAGATCCGGCCCCTTTAGAGAGGGTGGCAACGCCAGCAAAGGATCCGACTCGAACTCTGCCGACATTGCCCAAACAACCCGATCGGACCAACGAAGAAATCACCAAGCCCTCGAAGAAGCTCGGTTGGCTCCTCAAATTCAATTTGGCTTTTGTGCCAATCTTAATTGGAAGTATCTGCGTGGCCGCAGTCGTCATTCACAATCAGTTGCGGGACAACGCCCAACAAGAAGTACTCGAAAGCGCAAAACTCATGCTGGAAACAACTCGGGCTTCGCGAACGTACACCGCCCAGCAGATCACTCCTCTGTTAGAGCGCCAGCAAAACGAAATCGAAAAGAGCACACAGATCGTTCGGAAGGCACTGGAAACGGCAGAGAAAGTGGCGGACACCGGCAAGAGACAAACCCTGCTGAGCGTATTGAGCCAGGTCGGGACAAACAATGAACCCGTAGAGCGTGAATTTCACCCGCAGTCGATACCGTTCTTTGCCGCGACCGAGGCATTCAACTACTTTCGACAAACCCATCCCGATTACACCTACAAAGAAGCGGCACTCAATCCGACCAATCTGCGCGATCGAACGGTAGACTGGGAGGCCGATGTGGTGAGTATTTTTCGCAAAAATCCCGCCAAAACAGAATTTATCGGCAATCGAGAAACGCCAAGCGGCGCCTCCCTGTTCGTGAGCGCGCCGATCAAAGTGGACGACAAAAGCTGTTTGGAATGCCATAGCACTCCCGACAAGGCGCCGGCGGAAATGGTAAAGCTTTACGGCAGCGTAAATGGTTTCGGCTGGAAGGAGGGAGACATTGTCGGCGCACAAATTGTCAGCGTGCCAGCGACGGTCAGCGAAAAGATTGCCGATAACGCCTTCCGATCAATTTTGGCCTGGTTGATTGGCATCGCGGCGCTCATTTTCGTTCTCGTGAACGCTGCTCTCTTGATGTTGGGTCCTCGCCACAAAGGCTAGAGGATGGACAGCGGCAAGCCGCAACCGCAATCGAGGCGATGTCATGAGGGCTTCGGAGTCTATCGGTCGAACAATCGAGCTAGATCCACCACGCTCTCAGGCAATATCTGGAATCTCCCTAAGGAATTGTTCTATGTCGGCTTCGACTTCAATAATGCCAACCGCAAGTTCGATAAACCCTTCGTCGAGAAGATATTGCCGAGAAGCCTCTTTTGCGGCTTCGGCCAAGTTTCGCTCTTTCCAGGTCAATCCCACTGCCCAGCTGCTGTTTTCGCGGGGAATAATATGAACTACCCCGCCAATCGGGGTTTTGATTGCTAAGACCCTCTTCATGTCGGCTTTTGGCCCTCTATATTTCTTTATCGACCAAATTGAGAAACTTTTAAGCGGATAAACCACCGATAGCCGACCAGAGCCAAAAGCCGAAAGAACGATCTGGGCCGGCTGGCGTCGAGAAGAATCGAGTCTTCTTTCAAGTCTGGCCGAATCAAGCAGCCGACAAAGATCAACGCTCAAATCGAAAGCCATCTGATAGCGAACGCTAACATCGCTAGTTTGTGCTCGGTCACACCCAGAAGATGCAGTTTGAATATTTGTGCTTAAGCGTCGGGGGAACCAAGAGTTTTGTGGGGTCTTCTTGTCATTCACAAAATACTTGATTACTCCCTTTGTTTACTGTTTAGCGCTGGCTCCCACCGAAGGCTGGATCTGCTTAATGTGATTGAGATGCTGTTCGACTACAGGCAATGTCTGAGTGATATAGGTTTTTAACTGTGGATCTTTTACCTTGGTTGACTCGGTTCGATACTCAGCCGCGTCCTTTTGATGATCTTGAGCCATCGTCTGTACGTAGAGTTTATCAAATTGGGAACCAGACAGCTTTGAAAGCCGATCATAAACCGTCTTTGACTCGCCCGTCAGTTGAGTAGGCCAGGGGACATGCGCCGAATCAGCGATCGGTTTCAGGCTATCGTTGGCTTTTGAATGATCGGTAATCATCTGTTGTCCGAATGCTTTGACCTGGGCGTTGTTTGATTTTTGCGAAGCTAACTTACCCAGTTCCACCTCAGCTAAATTACCTTTCGCGCCTTTCTCAACAAAGGCCTTTTCCGGTGCAGACAAGCCTTGGGCGTACGCCGGACCACACAATGCTATGACGGTGAAAAACGCTAATTGTGAACGGATTTTCATAAGACGGACAGGTGTCATTTCTCCGTGATCGCCCAACCGAAAGCTCTTGGACGTACCAAATCAACAAAGCTGAATACCGAGCCCGGCAAAACGGCATGACGGGGTTGAACCCGCGGCCAATCGCCTGGTGACCCACCGTAGACGCACCTTCCAGGTGCGGACCTCCTTCGCTCTTCGACGTTCGGCGCGTCTGCCAAAGGAGAAGGTCGCGCCGTAGCGAAGCGGAGACCGAACGCTGCGTACTTTCTACCCGCCAACAGCTATATACTGACGTGCGTAACGGCCTTTCGCGACAAAATAGATCGGGTAGATGAGTGAGATTACTAGCCCAAAAAACCGAAGCGACTTGGCCGTGAGGAACGGCGAGAAATCGGCGCTGGGGGCTGCGCTGGACCGGATTCCAAAAAAGAGTAAAGTCAATGCGACCGCGTGAATGCCGGCCACAAAAGTAACCGTATAGAGGAGTAACATCAGGCGGGTCGGTTTGGTGAAAATGCAGTATATGATTGCGACCAAAGCTGCGACCAATTCAATCGGCCCCAAGTTCGCGATCCAAAGCGGAAACTCCTGGCCCGACAATTGCCACAGCGCAATGAAGAGATCCACGCCAGTAATAAATACCACAACCAACAGAACTAAGCTGCGGATCCGAAAATAGCCGGGCGAATTGCGCAAGCGTACGAAGATCAGAATCGCGGCAATTAATTGGACGAAGCTAACGATACAAAATCCAAGATCGGACCGCTGCGGAAAGATATTTGCACAAATCCAGAGCTCACACGCGAGCGCCAGAAGCACACGCTGGTTAACCCCGAGTTTGCGGGTAAAGGAAACAGATTGCTGATTCTCACTTGCCACTTTGAGCTGGCTCCATCGTTGATATCATTAGGTTGACGGGGGTGATTTCTCTCGGATGATCGCCAAAGTACGTTTGAACCGAAACGATGTGACGCAGAGTATCAGTTTCAGGTCAAAATTTGCAAGTTGCAGGTTCTGCGTTGGTCTCGCAGTGTTCTGACCACGCCGCAAGACTTGCGAATGGCCTTTTGCTATTATTTCTCATCGGTGCCCAACTCCCATTTGTAACCCTTAAGTACTTGCTTGTTCGACACCCTTTTTCTAGCCTTTCTAGCGCTATGGGCTTACTCGCTACCTTATTAGGAAAAATCCTCGGAAAAGGTACTCCGAGCACTCAATCGACGGCCGCTAGTGGTGCGTAACCTCCTCCTCCTACCGGTAGTTCAACTCCTCCAGTCGCTGCTGCTAACCCGCCCGCAGGCGCCTCGGCCCCTACACCTGTGGTAGATGTAACCGTGATTCTCGATGGCCTAGCGTCAAAGAGCTCGGAAAAGCTGGATTGGCGTAACTCGATCGTCGATTTGATGAAGCTAGTGGGAATGGATAGCAGCCATTCCGCTCGTATTGAGCTCGCCAAAGAGCTGCATTACATCGGAAGCACGGGCGACTCTGCTACGATGAACATCTGGCTACATCAGCAGGTAATTAAGAAGGTATCGGAGAATGGCGGTAAGGTTCCGCAAGAATTGCTGAAGTCGTAAAGAACGGAATTCCGAGTTTTGCTTCAGGACTCGGGAACTTGGAGAAATGATCTGAGTTCCCAGCGTAATGTTTTGTTTTTATGCGCTAGGGACGCAACCCTAGTAGCCTAGGAATCTATTGCTGGGGGAAAGGGAAGAGAAGACGGAGCCGTCTTTTTGACTCCCAGCCGAAATGCTGGGCTACTTTCCTTGGCTTCTCAGCCGGACGACCATGCACCTGGCTCCTCCAGCTTCGCCAATTTACAGTATGGGGAAGGCGCACATACACGCCGCCTCCCAAAGGCATATCCTCCGGTCTGCTGGCTTCTAGCTTCGAGGTTTCTAAATGCCAGACCTTGGCTTCAGCCCAACCGATAGACAATGCGCGCTTTATCGAGATCGTAAGGCGACATCTCGACTTTGACCCGGTCGCCTACAGTGAGGCGGATGAATCGTTTCCGCATCTTGCCGGAAATGTGGGCAAGAACGAGGTGATGATTTTCGAGCTCAACACGGAACATGGTTCCGGGTAAGACACTAACAATTTTTCCTTCAGTAACAATTTGAGTTTCGGTCGGCATAATTATTTTTTTTTGATCGGCACATGTGAGTCCGACCCACATGCGCATAATCACAAACACACTTGCCGGATCATGGCTCCTTTGTTCAACCGGCAAGGAAGGCGAGGTCATCGACCGCGCCTAACCAACAAGAGGCCTTTTTGCCCCATCTACGCTTCACATGGAGGGGCAATAGAGTCGACTAGATTGCCGATATTGCAATGAGTTACTGAAAAAAAGGAATACAGGCGACAAGAGACGAGAAACAGTGAACCGTGGGTGGCTAACCCGCGAACGCGGTTTGCGCCATGACCCAAAAACTATTCTCTGAACTCGGGCTGTCCGAGCTTTTGCTCAAAGCGATCGATCGGCTTGGGTACGAAAAGGCGGCACCAATCCAGGCCGAAGCTATTCCCTTGATTCTCGCTGGCCACGATATCATTGGCCAATCCCAAACCGGCTCAGGTAAAACTGCGGCCTTCGCGATTCCGGCAGTCGAGATGGTCGATCCGCAAATACCCGGTGTTCAGGTTCTGGTCCTCTGCCCAACTCGCGAACTTGCCGTCCAAGTCGCCGAAGAGATATACAAACTTTCGGCGTTCAAGCGCAGTGTTCACTCGGTCCCGATCTACGGGGGACAGTCGTACGATCGCCAGATTCGCGCACTCAAGCAGGGTGCCCAGATCGTGATCGGGACGCCAGGCAGAATTCTCGATCATCTCTCTCGTGGCACCTTAACGTTGGCTAACGTTCGGATGGTGGTGCTGGATGAGTCGGATGAGATGCTCGATATGGGGTTCCGCGATGACATCGAGGAAGTCCTAAGACCAGTGCCGAAAGGTCGGCAATTCATCTGTTTCTCGGCGACAATGTCCAAGCCCATCTTGGAACTGATTCGCAAGCAAAGCGCGAATCCGCGAACGGTTAAGATCGAACATAAAGTTCTGACGGTGCCAACCGTCGAACAAGCATACTACGAGATTCGTGGTCGATCGAAGACGGAAGCACTGACACGCCTGATCGATCTTTATGATCTCAAACTTGGAATCATTTTCTGTAATACCAAGCGGATGGTTGACGAACTCACCGAAGAGATGGTCGGTCGCGGATATTCCGCAGATCGCATTCATGGCGATATGAGCCAGCCGCAGCGGGAAAAAGTGATGGGACGGTTTCGTTCTTCCGCCATCGAATTTCTGGTAGCCACCGACGTCGCGGCTCGCGGCATCGACGTCGAGAATGTCGAGGTAGTCTTCAATTACGACATTCCTTGGGATGAGGAAGATTACGTCCATCGAATCGGACGCACCGGACGAGCGGGGCGTTCTGGTCGCGCCTTTTCTTTGATTGCTGGACGCGAGATTTACAAGCTCCAAAGTATCGAGCGCTATACCCGGATGAAAATTCCACGGCAACAAGTTCCTTCGCTGGAAGAAGTGGAAGAAAAGCGAACAAACGCATTTTTCGAAAGAATCAGGAACACGTTACAAAAAGGTGAATTTCAGAAGGAGACCCGGATTGTCGATCGTCTGCTGGAGCAAGGATTTTCTTCAACCGATATCGCTTGTGCGTTGGTCCATCAATTGCGCATCGAAGAAGCCCCCCGCGCCGATCGCTCTTTCGAACAGGTTCGGGAAGAACGTGCCGAACCTCGCTCGAGCGCGCGGCCTACCCGCTATCGCGGATCTAAGCAGAGGCGAGGTGGGAAATAGCCGATAGCTAGACAGGAACCCGTTGTGGTGAACCACGTGTCGGTAGGGCCTGTTCCTAACTCGCGGCTTCTAAATCCTCGATTGCAACTCCTCGTTTCGTTCCTCCTCCTCAATCCGTATTCGATCGAAGAAGAGCCAGAATGCGATCGCGACGAGGCAACCGACGATGCCGCATCCGGACCAAAGCACATGACCACCGGCGGTCTGCAATATCCATCCCCCGAGAGCAGGTCCAAGCAGGATTCCCAGCGACCAGCTCATGGAGTAAGCTCCTTGATAGACACCGCGTTGACCTGGTGGTGAAAGACGGCTGATCAATGCCGGAGCGGTGGACGCAACGCCGATCTCGCCGAGCGTCCAAATAAACACAGTACCAGCATATTGGAGAACGGTATGCGCGAATTGAGTCAGGAAGAATCCAATGCCGACACAGGCCGCGGCAAGAGCAAGAGCTCGCGCCGCTGACCATCGCTGTAAGATGCGGCTCAATGGAATACTGAGGATTACTACGGTTACTCCGTTGATCATGATGGCGCGGCTGTAATCGCCGGCGTTCATCCCATGGAGTCGCATCACCAGAGGCAAAGTGGAATACGCCTGAAAGAATTGCGACGTCAGGAACGATGAAAGAAGAAATAACAGAAGCATTCGCCGATCTGAGAATCCGGCAAATGGCGAATCTGGCTGACCAGTGCTCGCGAGATGTTGCGCAGGCTCGCGCAGCCGGAAAAAGATCAGAACGAAATAACAAAGCGACGATACCGCATCGAACGTGAAGAGAAAAAAGAAGCTGATCGCCGCGAGCGCTCCACCAATCAATGGCGCGACACTGGCTCCAATGTTGATCGCCCAGTAGTTAAGTCCAAAGGCACGAATTCGATCCGATACCGGAACTAAGTCGGCCACGGTAGCGGATACAGCCGGACGTTGAAAATCGAATGCGAACCCGGCCATGAATGCGCAAAGGTCGATCAGAAGAACTGAATTGCCCCAAGGCATAGCCAGCATGGCCAGCGCGGACAAGGCCAGTCCGGCCAGCAGCGTAGGTTTTCGGCCGATTCGATCAGCGCTCCATCCGCCAAAGAAGGTTGCGGTCAATCCGCCAATCCCCCAACAGGAGACCGCCAAAGCTGCAACGTTTCCCGAGAATCCTTTGCTCGCCAGGAAGAATGAGAGGAACGGGAAAGCCATCGCGCCAATGCGATTTACCAGGATACCAGACCAAAGAATCCAAAAATCGGATGGCAGCCCACCGACTGCATCGTGCCAAATCATAGAGAGCTTTTTTCGCACCAGATTCTCCACAGAGAGTGTGCACGGTAGCCAAGGAAGAGGAGGAATCCAGAGGCTAGCATCAAGAATTTAGAAACGAAGCAACTGAGGAGCGATCTGGAGCAGACTACTAAGGGAATTGGGGCGCCGGCCCGACCGCCGGGCGGCAGGGCGAAACGCCGACTCCGTCCGGCTAGGGCCGGCCGCTTCGCTCGATCACGAATAACGGCGAAACTGTAATCAGCGCAGCGAGATCCGGTGGCGTTGTATACCGACGTTACCCAATCTGTTCCCAGGTATTTCCGTAACGAAGCGGTAAACCATATTTATCGACTTCGATTTCCGCCTGAAATCCGCTAGCGACGCTTGTATAGCGATAGGTGTTTTCGCTCAAGCGATCATACCGCTGTCGAGCCGCAACCACCGCCAGCGCCGGAAGACGAATCCATGCGGCCTGAATCTCCGCAGACTTGCCAACCGCCAGGTTGAGACGATTGATCGGTAACGCGTTCGTCGCCGGCGTCAGCTCGATGTCGACATCGATACAAGCAGCCAACTCCGGTAACCGGCCTTGGTCCGCTCGATTCCAGGTTTTATCGTTGGCGGAAAGCTTGAGATTTGATTCGACAAATCCGTAGCGTTGTTGAATCAAGACTTCTCGTGTTTTCCAA
The DNA here is from genome assembly GCA_041167675.1 of Verrucomicrobiota bacterium. Classification (GTDB taxonomy): domain Bacteria; phylum Verrucomicrobiota; class Verrucomicrobiia; order Chthoniobacterales; family JAFAMB01; genus DASTDH01. The sequence goes on along the minus strand of JBEEIB010000185.1, from coordinate 1,153 downwards.
TCCGAATCGCAGGAAATTTGGTAACAGATTTCGATCGGCTGACCTTCGTGCACGGCGAGAATTGTGCCGTTAAGCTGAAGACCGGTCCGCGAACAGATGAATCGGCAAATCTCGAAGCTTTGATTATCCAAGGCACGACGCCAAATGACGGCAGACGAATCAGTGGCTGGTTCTGATTGAGCATTCATACTGGCGTGTCGGCGGTCTCGGTGAACAGTGGCTTCCTAACGCCACGGTCACGTACCGCTGGTTGGATGGTCGTGGTTTTCGTCGGGAAGCATCTTCGTTTGCCTAGCCGGGTCGAACGCGATTGTTTTTCCTGAGGTGGGCATATGAGCCACTAGCTCAGCGACGCAGATCTGATACGGTACATTGGCATTCGGGGCAAATTGATGCAGCTGATGAGCCGCTTCCTTGAGGCTGTGAGTGCGCCACGATTTACTTCCGTGACCAAGTAACCGGGCACCGGTGTGCCACTCGATAGCTATATCGACCTCCCGGTCCGAGTCGTAGGTGATTACAATCGAACATGACGAACGTTGAACATAAAAACGGCCGTCTTCCTGAGTCGCTTTCAATTCCCGGCTGATTGAAGAACCAATTCTATTCACAATCTAACTCCGTTATTCGCCATAGTTCGTGGGTCGAAAAAACTCGCTTCCTGCTGTTGATTCACTCTTTATCAGCTGTCAAGAAACGAAAGGCTCGCTCAGTCATAAATTCCGAGAAATGGAGGCAACATTGCTGATTCAGAATCGAAAATTCAGAGTATCCAGAAAGGCTATGCAATGGTCGGCGAACTTGGAACTCCAAGCACTAACGATTCGTCGTCTATCGATCTGGTGGCACAAATAAAAGACGCATTCGCCGGAGCACGTGACCCAAATAACGCGCTAGCGATGCGCAGATACATGCAAGACCGGTTTGATTTTGTCGGCCGCAAACGTCCGCGCTATCGCAACATTATTCGCCCTTTGTTCGCGGCGCATTTGCGCAAACTGCAGCCGGTCGACATTACGGCCGTCGTAAAAGATCTTTGGTCGCAATCGGAAAGAGAATTTCAATACGTGGCAATCGATTTGCTGATCCGAATATCCAATTATTTGCAAGCTGCCGACCTGAGATTGATTGATCAGCTTCTAAGGAATAAGGC